>NZ_MDEJ01000040.1 GCF_002940065.1 Xanthomonas populi | reverse complement strand
AGCGATTACGCACACTGCCCGAACACGTCTACAACCAGATGGTCATGGGCTGAAAAACGTGGGGATACCTCAGTACCTGGATGCCGATTCCAGCGGCACCAGCAATGTCTGCGTCAGTGCCACCGTCGGTGCCGAGCGTCTACGCAAGTTCACCGAGTGGTTGCGCCTCAATCACAGACGCGGTTTTCTGGGGGAATTCGGCACCGGCAACAACACCGTTTGCAATGAAGCGCTGAAGGGCATGCTGCGGTACATGGAAACCAATGCAGATGTCTGGCTGGGCTGGACCTGTTGGACCGCCGGTTCATGGTGGAACGTCAGTTACGAATACAGCGTGCAGCCCAACAAGGACGGGACTGACAGGCCGCAGATGTCGATCCTGTCGCCAAATGCGGTGTATGCAACACGCTTCAGTCCCTGATGTGATCTGACCTGGATATGATCTGATCGGGCCGCCGCCAGGCGGCCCTTTTTTTTGCGCATCGCACTGAATGTGCAGCGTGTTTCAGTATAATGGCGATTGCAGGACCACAGATGTGACTACCTGATTGGCCCTGAGCCTGAGCCACGGAATCGACGTGTCTTTCTATTTTGCCCAGTTTCACACCACACCTGCGTGTCACCACAAGCTGTTTCCTGGCTGGCACACCATGAAACTGGCCAGGTTGTCCTGGAGGCGTCAGGCGGATACGAACAGAGGCAGTGCTGGATGCCCTGTTCGACGCCGCTCACCTGGTCGTGCGGGCCAATGCGCGCCGCTGCCATCGGCCTGCTGGCAAACACAGATCGTCTGGATGCGGTCACTCTCGCCTGCATGGCCGACACGCTGGAGCGACGTCCCTCTCAACCAATGGGAACCTTGGCGGCGACGGCTGCGCACGTGCGCGCGACAACCTGGACATAACGTGCCTGTCTGCGATCCAGCACGCGCCCGGGATCCGGGAGTTCTACCGGTCGCTACGAGCACGCGGAAAGCCCGGCAGGGTCGCTGTCGTGGCGTGTCCCAAGCGGGGACGCGTGCAAGCGCCCTCAGTGACCGAAGCAGTCGCACAAGACCGGCAGACTTCGTGCGCGGGGTGGATCGGTGGCGCGTTTGCGCAAGCCGCTGCCAACAAGCCGGAGCTCGTGCACGCACGCTGTGCATTCAGCGCGTCAGCGCTCCTTACTTGCCGCCGGCTTTCATGCCATCCGCCTCAGATGTTGGTGCCTGCGCATCCGCTGCCGCACTCGCACCCGGCTTGCCAGCCATCATGCGATCGCGCGCAGCCTTGAACGGGTTGCCGGCATACCAGTTGGGCCAACGCTCGCCAGCAGCCACTTCCTTGCCCACGCCATACACCGCCTGCAGATCTTCGATGGTGCCATCGAGTTTCCACGTCGCCGCATCGTACTCATCGCCTGGCGCGTGGTAGCGATTGCGGCCGTAGTCCTCTGCAGCCGCATGGCCGGCCGCAGTGCCGCCCTCGCGCAGATCTTCGCCGCCATCGGCATACAGCGCCGGCACCCCGGCCTTGGCGAAGTTGAAATGATCCGAACGGAAATACGAGCCGCTCTGCGGCGTGGCTTCAGCGTGCAGGGTACGGCCCTGCATCGCGGCGATCGGCTTGAGGATGTCTTCCAACTCCGAACTGCCCATGCCCACCACGGTGACATCGCGCGCGCGCCCGGCCACCGACATCGCATCCAGATTGATCACCGCGGCGATCTTGTCCAGCGGGAAGCTCGGGTTGGCCACGTAATACTTGGAACCGAGCAGACCGGATTCTTCCAACGTCACCGCCACAAACACCACCGAGCGCGCCGGCTTGGGGTCCTGATGCGCGAACGCATCGGCGATTTCTAAAATGCCGGCCACGCCGGTGGCGTTATCCACGGCGCCGTTGTAGATGTTGTCGCCGCTCTCGCCCGGATGCTTGCCCAGGTGATCCCAGTGCGCCATGTACAGCACCGCCTCGTCGGCGTGGCTGCTGCCCGGCAGCACGCCGACCACATTGCGCGAGGTCTTTGCGGCAATGGTGCTCTTCAGATCCACCGACCAGGTGGCTTTCAACGGCACCGGCTTGAAACCGCGCTTGCTGGCGTTCTTGTAGGCCTGCGCCAGGTCAAGGCCGGCGTTGGCGAACAGCTGCTTTGCGGTCTCGGCACTGATCCAGCCTTGCACCGGCAGGCGCGGGGCGGTGTCGTCCTTGGCCAGTAGGCCGTATTGCGGGCCGGACCAGGAGTTCTTCACCACGTCCCAGCCGTAGCTGGCGCCGGGGGTGTCGTGCACGATCAACGCGGCGGCCGCGCCCTGACGTGCGGCCTCTTCGAACTTATAGGTCCAGCGCCCGTAGTACGTCATGCGCTTGCCGTCGAACAACTTGGCATCGCCGGTATGGAAGCCGGGGTCGTTGACGAACATCACCACCGTCTTGCCTTTCCAGTCCTGGCCGGCGTAGTCGTTCCATTGCTGTTCGGGCGCATCCACGCCGTAGCCGACGAACACCAGCTCGCTGTTGTCCAGCGTGACCTTGGCCTGACAGGTGCGCGTGCCGACCACGATGTCGGTGCCGAAGGCCAGCGCGCGGGTCTGCTCGCCGCTGCGCAAACGGGGCGCGGTGGCCGCATCGGCGGTGGTTTCCATCATCGGCACGTCCTGGAACCAGCTGTCGCCATTACCCGGCTGCAAGCCGATGCGCTGCATCTGGTCACGGAGATAGGTGACGGTCTTTTCTTCGCCCGGCGTGCCCGGGCCGCGTCCTTCGAAATCGTCCGAGGCCAGTGTCTTGACCAGCTCGGCAAAGTCGCCGCCGGTCAGCTCCGGCGAGAACGCGTGCCGGCTGACCGGTGCGCTGGGCGCGGTATCGACCGGCTTCGGCGCACTGGGCGCTGCGGGTGCGTCGGCGGCTTCACGCTTGCAGCCGGCCAGGGCCAGCGTCGCGGCCAGGCACAACAGGATCTTGCGGGGCATGGGGACTCCTCGTGCGGCGAAGGTCCCTGGATTCTAGGCGGTGCCTGCGGTGAGTGGGTCAGTCCTGGGGCGCCACGTCGCTGTCGAAGCGGCGCGCAGTCGCCCGGGTGACCGCGCCGATCTTGGCGCTGCGCTGCACGGACAGGCTGACCTCACGCTCGAACTGCAACGGGCCATCGACCACCGCATTCGGGCCGATCACCACCCGCAGCTTGCGCGACGGCTTGAACGAAAAACTGACATTGGGCTTGGTGACCTCGATCCCGCCATACCCATGCGAACCCACTCCCACAGTGATATCGCCATTGACCGTCTCGATGCCTGTGCCGAGGTCGGTTTCCAGCAAACCAATACTGCCGTTGACGCTTTCCACGCTCTTGGTCTGCGCACCGGCACCGATCTCGATGGCGCCGTTGAGGGTATCCAGCGCGCCATCGACCTGGCCGGCCTCGGCGCTGATGCGGCCGTTGACCTTGCTGATGTCCTCGTTGGCCCAGGCGCTTGTGCGGACCAGGGACAACGCCAGGAGACGATGCTGGGACCTCATGCTGAACCTCGCGCGGCGGCGGCGATCTGAGGCGTGGCGGCGAGCACACCATGCTTGGCTACAATCGCGCACCTGCCTGAAGTCACTGGACCGTTCGTTGCCCCCCTCGCCCGCACCGCGCTCGCGCCTGCCGCTTGCCCACGCCACCGTCCGCTCACGCGCGTGGCTGGCGGCGACCGTGCTGGCCTGCACGCTGCTGGCTTGCACATTGTTAGGCAGCGCCGGTGCAAGCGCGCAAAGTCAGCGCGAGGCCGAGCGCAAACTGCAGCAGCTGCGCGATGAATTGAAGACCATCACTGCCGACCGGCGCGAACTGGAAAGCAAACGCGGCACCGCCGCCCAGCAGCTGCGCCAGGCGGATGAGAAGGTGGCCAAGACTGCACGTGCGTTGAGCCAGACCGAGTCGGCAATGCGCGAACAGGAACAGCATCTGGGCAAACTGGAGCAGGATCGCGCGCAGTTGCAGCGCGGCCTGCAGACCCAGCGCGTGCAGCTGGCCGCGTTATTGCGCGCCGCCGATCAGGTCGGCCGCAACGCGCCGTTGAAGGTGTTGTTATCGCAAGACACGGTGGGCGATGCCACGCGCAGGCTGGCCGACCATCGCTACGTGCAGAACGCGCGCGCGCAGCGCATCCAGGGCCTGACCACGCAGCTGGAGGCCCTGTCCAAGGTGCAACAGGACATCGCCAACCGTCGTCAGACGCTGGACAGCGCGCGTGCGCAACAAAAAGCGCAGGCTTCTTCGTTGCAGAAGGATCGCTCGCAGCAAGCGGTCACCGTCGCGCAGCTGGACGAGCGCTACACACAGCGCGCCGAACGTGAAAAAGCCCTGGGCCAGGACGCAAAGTCGCTGGAACAGCTGCTCGCCAATCTGCGCGCGGCCGAGGCCGAACGGCGTGCAGCCGCCAGACGCGCCGCTGCCGAAGCGGCCGCGCAGGCAAAGCGTGGCAAGATCGATCGCCCTGAGCGTCCCGACCGCCCCGGCAAGACGCCGCCCCAGGTCATCGCCAGCGCGCCGGCCCCCAAAGTTGGCGGGCTGAGCTGGCCGGTGTCGGGCAACCTGCTGGCGCGCTTCAACGCCACCTTGCCGGACGGCCACACCAGCAAGGGCGTGCTGATCGGCGCGCCAAAGGGCAGCACCGTCAGCGCGGTGGCCGACGGCACGGTGGTGTTTTCCGACTGGATGACCGGCTACGGCATGATCCTGATCGTGGACCACGGCAACGGCTACATGAGCCTGTACGCGCACAACGACACCTTGCTGCGCGATGCCGGCGCGTCGATCAAGCGCGGCGAAGCAGTGGCCAAGGTCGGCAGCTCGGGCGGGCAAGGCGTGCCGGCATTGTACTTCGAATTGCGTCGCAACGGTCAGCCGGTGGATCCGTCGAGCTGGTTGCAGCGGCGCTGAGTGCGCGCTTGCTGCGTGGTGTCGTAGCGACGGCATCGCGACCGATGCAACACCCGGTTTCGATAGCGGATGCGCGTCACATCGGACGTGCCGCGCAACGGGCAATGCAACACCACGCGCTGGCGCCGAGGCACATCCACACCGGACAGGTGCGGGCGGCAACGGCAATTCAACGCGGATTTACCGCTGCTTCGCGCATAATCCAGCCAGCGCCACGCTGTGGGGCGTCTTGTCTTTTCCGGAGTGCTTCATGCGCGTAGCCGTCCTGTCCGTTGCCCTGTCGCTGGCCTTGTTCGCGTCGCCCGGTTGGGCACAGAAGGCCGGCCCCGCCGCCGCCCAGGCCAGCGCGGACGATCCGGAAGCCAATGAAGCCGCCGTGTCCAAGGTGCCGCTGGAGGAGATCCGCCGCTTTGTGGCGGTCTACCAAGCGGTCAAGCAGGCCTACGTCGATCCGGTCGAAGACAAGAAGCTGATGCATGCCGCCGTGCGCGGCCTGCTCTCGGATCTGGACCCGCACAGCACTTATTTCGACAAGGAAGACGCCGAAGCCTTCGACGAACAGGCCAATGGCGCCTACGACGGCATCGGTGTGGAATTGCTGCAGCAGCAGGACAACACGCTCAAGGTGATCGCGCCGATCGACGACACCCCGGCTGCGCGCGCCGGCATCCGCGCCGGCGATGTGATCGTGGCCATCGACGGCAAACCGATCGACGCCAGCAAGGCGATGGAACCGCTGCGTGGCAAATCCGGCAGCAAGGTCATCCTGACCATCGTGCGCGACAAGGCACCCAAGCCGTTCGACGTCACCCTGCAGCGCGAGACCATCCGCGTGGCCAGCGTCCGCAGCAAGGTCCTGGAACCGGGCTATGGCTACATCCGCATCAGCACCTTCCAGGCCGACACCGGTGCCGATTTTCAGAATAACCTCAAGCAGCTGCAGGCCGGCGGCAAGTTGCGCGGCCTGGTGCTGGATCTGCGCAGCAACCCGGGCGGTCTGCTGACCGCCGCGGTGCAGGTGGCCGACGATCTGCTCGACAAGGGCAACATCGTCAGCACGCGTGGGCGCATTTCCATCAGCGATGCCAAGTTCGACGCCACCCCGGGCGATCTGCTCGGCGGGGTGCCAGTGATCGTGCTGGTGGACGCCGGCTCGGCCAGCGCCTCGGAAGTGCTGGCCGGCGCGCTGCGCGACAACCAGCGCGCGCGCATCATCGGCAGCCGCACCTTCGGCAAGGGCTCGGTGCAGACCGTGCTGCCGCTGGACAACGGCGACTCGGTCAAGCTCACCACCGCGCGCTATTACACGCCCAGCGGCAAGTCGATCCAGGCCAGCGGTATCGTGCCGGAAGTGCTGCTCACCCCGGAACCGCAACCGGGCGATGCCGACCTGCCGGCCAGCCTGAACGACTACAGCGAAGCCACCTTGCCAGGCCATCTGCGTGGCGACGCCGAGGGCGAAGAGGGCTACAGCGCCGGCGACGTGCTGCCGGGCGATGGCCCGATCGCCGTCGCATTGGCCGAACTCAAGCAGCCCGGCTCGGCGGCCAAGGCACAAGCCGCGCGCAAGGCCAAGGCGCAGGCAGCGCAGAAGGCAAAGGCCGCCAAGACAGCGGCCGAGCCAAAGCCGGCAGCCGCGCCTCCGGTGACCGGCGACAAGCCCAAGCCGTCCGAACCACCGACTGGAAAAGCCCAGCCTGCCAAGCCTGCCGAGCAGACCACGCCTACGGAAAAGCCAAAGCCGGCCGTCCCGGTCAAATAGAGGGACTAGTGTCTTTGACTGCTCCAAAGCACAACTGAGCACCGTCAGCGTGTGCGCCAAGCGAGCCAGTTCGAGACTCCGGCATCCACGCGCAGCATCAGCATCTGGCACGCGTCGGATGCCGTCGACTCCACAGGAGCGCTCCACCGCATGACGTCCGTCCACACGCCGGCCACCGCGCCATGACGCCGACCCGGCGCGTCTTGCCTGGGCTGCTGGTACTGCTGCCATTGGTCGCCTGCGCCGATCCGGCCTTCGACCGCTGCCTGGCCGGCCTGCAGACCCAGGCCGCCGCCAAGGGGGTAGAGGCGGCCAGCTTCCAGCGCTTCACCGCAGGCCTGGCGCCCGATCCCAGCGTGTTGCCGCTGCTCGATGCCCAGCCAGAATTCACCACCCCGATCTGGGATTATCTCGCCAGTCTGGTCGACAGCCAGCGCGTGCGCGACGGTCAGGCCATGCTGGTCACCCATCGCGAATTGCTCACCCGCCTGTCCGAACAGACTGACGTGGACCCGGCCACCATCGTGGCGGTGTGGGGCGTGGAGAGCGACTACGGCCGCGTCACCGGCAAGCGCCCGCTGCTGGTCTCGCTGGCCACGCTGTCGTGCGCGGGCCGCCGCCAGCCGTTCTTCCGTGGCGAATTCCTCGCCTTGCTCAGCCTGCTGCAGCAAGGCGATCTGTCACCTGATGGCTTGACCGGCTCCTGGGCCGGCGCGTTCGGGCAGACCCAGTTCATGCCCTCGACTTACGCCCGCATTGCGGTGGATGGCGATGGCGATGGCCGCCGCGATCTGGTCGCCAGCATTCCCGACGCGCTAGCCTCCACCGCTAACTATCTGGTCAAGGCCGGCTGGGAGCGCGCCCGTCCCTGGGGCATGGAAGTACGGCTGCCCGCCGGCTTGGATGCCAGCAAGGCCGGTCGTACCCGGCGCCAACCGCTGCAGACCTGGCGCAACGCCGGTCTGCTCGGCGCCGATGGCAAGCCGTTGGCGCCGATTGGCTTGCCCGCCGAAACAACGGCCGCCCTGCTGCTGCCGGCCGGCCCGACCGGCCCGGCATTTCTGGTGTTTCGCAACTACGACGCGATCTATGCCTACAACGCCTCGGAAAGCTACGCACTGTCGATCGCCTTGCTCGCCGACCGCCTGCGCGGTGGCCCCGGCCTGGTCGCTGCCTGGCCCACCGACGACCCCGGCCTGAGTCGCCAGGAGCGCCGCGAACTGCAGCAGTTGCTGCTCGCCCGCGGGCACCTGATCGGCGAGGCCGACGGCATGATCGGCAGCGCCACCCGACGCGCCATCCAGGTCGAGCAGACCCGCCTGGGCCTGCAACCGGCCGACGGCCGCCCCGGCCAGCGCATCCTCACCGCCCTGCGCGCCGCCCCGCCGCTCACCGGCGCCGCCGCCATCCGCGCCACCGCGTTCAAGCTGCCTGCCGCCTATCCCGCCGTCGCCCAATCCCCCATCGTCCAGAAGGCCTCCCCCATGTCCGACCTCACCGGCCTGCGTACAGGCCACTTCCACGGCTTCCCCTCGTTGTTGATCGACACCCCGTTTTCCACTGCGGTCATCAGCCTGTTCGGCGGCCAGCTGCTGTCGTTCGTGCCCAAAGGCGGGCAGGACGTGATGTGGCTGTCGCCCACCGCCAAGCAACCGCCGACCCCGATCCGCGGCGGCGCCCCGGTGTGCTGGCCGTATTTCGGCCGCCAGGACCAGACCGGCGAGGTGCCCGCGCACGGCTTCGTGCGCACCGTGCCGTGGCAGCTGACCGACAGCCGCCGCGAAGACGACGGCACCCTGGTGCTCACGCTGACCCCGCCCACCTTCGACGATCTGGCGCTGCGCCTGCGCATGACGTTACGCATCGGCCGCACCCTGGAACAAAGCCTGATCACCGACAACACGAGCCAGGCCCCGGTGCGTTTCACCCAGGCGCTGCACAACTATTTTCGCGTCGGCGACGCGCTCAAGGTCAGCGTGCAGGGCCTGGACGGGCTGGACTATCTCGACAAATACGAAAACTACGCCACTGCCCACCGTCAGCAAGGCGACTGGAGCCTGCGCGACCCACGCGATCCCGGCCGCAGCGACCGCATCTACACCAACGCCGGCGGCCACTACACCCTGACCGAGCCCGTACTCGGCCGCCGCATCGTCATCGCCACCAAAGGCAGCCGCTCACTGGTGGCCTGGAACCCAGGCGAAGCCGCAGCCGCCAAGATGGCCGACGTTGGCGAAGGCTGGCGCGACTATGTCTGCCTGGAAGCGGCCAACGCCGGCCCGGACGTGATCGAACTCGCCCCCGGCGCCAGCCACACGCTGACCCAGACCATCAGCGTCGAGTAACCGCAAGAATCGTCCCGGATCGCGCACAGCCCCCGCGCTGCCTTCCAGGACAGATGGAGCGGCAGCCAAGACTCCCTTCTCCCATCGGGAGACGGTGCCCGAAGGGCCGATGCGGGTGTACGTACACCCACCAGCCAATCCACCGCTACACTCGCCGCTTCGCCCCTCTGCGCCGCGCGATGTCTCTCTCTCCACATTCCGCCCCCGCCACGGGCCGGCGCTGCGCTGATCTTCATCTTCATCACCGTGCTGATCGACGTGCTGTCGTTCGGCGTGATCATTCCGGTGTTGCCGGATCTGGTGCGCCAATTCACCAGCGGCGACTACGCCGTGGCCGCCGGCTGGATCGGTTGGTTCGGCTTCCTGTTCGCCACCATCCAGTTCGTCTGCTCGCCGCTGCAGGGCGCCTTGTCAGACCGCTACGGCCGCCGCCCGGTGATCCTGCTCTCGTGCCTGGGCCTGGGCCTGGATTTCATCTTGATGGCGCTCGCGCATTCCATGCCGATGCTGCTGCTGGCGCGGGTGATCTCCGGCGTGTGCTCGGCCAGCTTTTCCACCGCCAACGCCTACATCGCCGATGTCACGCCCGCCGACAAACGCGCCGCCGCATTCGGCATGCTTGGCGCCGCGTTCGGCATTGGCTTTGTCGCCGGCCCGTTGATCGGCGGCTGGCTGGGCAGCATCGGCCTGCGCTGGCCGTTCTGGTTTGCCGCAGGGCTGGCGCTATTGAACGTGTTGTACGGCTGGTGTGTGCTGCCCGAATCGCTGCCCATCGAACGCCGCACCGCGCGGCTGGATTGGTCGCACGCCAATCCGCTCGGCGCGCTCAAGTTGCTGCGCCGCTACCCGCAGGTATTGGGCCTAGCTTCGGTGGTGTTTCTGGCCAACCTGGCGCATTACGTCTATCCCAGCATCTTCGTGCTGTTCGCCGGTTACCAATATCGCTGGGGCCCGCGCGAAGTGAGCTGGGTGCTGGCCGGCGTGGGCGTGTGCAGCATCATCGTCAATGCGCTGCTGGTCGGCCGGCTGGTGCGCTGGCTGGGCGAACGTCGCGCGCTGCTGCTGGGCCTGGGCTGCGGGGTGATCGGCTTCGTCATCTACGGGCTGGCCGATAGCGGCACCGCGTTTCTGATCGGCGTGCCGATCAGCGCGTTGTGGGCAATCGCCGCACCGGCGGCGCAGGCTCTGATCACCCGCGAGGTCGGCGCCGATGCGCAAGGCCGCGTGCAGGGCGCGTTGACCAGTCTGATCAGCTTGGCCGGCATCGCCGGTCCGTTGTTGTTCGCCAACGTGTTCGCCTGGTTTATCGGCAGCGGCGCCCCGTTGCATCTGCCCGGTGCGCCCTGGTTGCTGGCCGGTATCCTGCTTGCTGCAGGCTGGGTCATGGCCTGGAAGCGGGCAGGGCGGCGCGCCGGGATTGCGCCGGCAGCGCAGCGATAATGTCAACAGATTCACGTTGCGCTCGCGCCCGCTTTATCTGATTTGCGCACGCGCTGCTAGGCTGGTGTCCTTCGTGCCGCGGCACCGCCTTGAGTCCCTATGTCTTCCGACGCCTTGGCAGTTCCGCCATCGGCCGCGTTCGTGCTGCGCGATGCCACCCAGCGCGTCCATTGCCTGGTCGAAGCGATCCCGCTGATGCAGGCATTGGGGCAGGGCCGCGTCGATCACAATGCCTATGCGCTGATCCTGCGCCGGCACCATGCACTGCTGGCCGGCTTCGAAGCGCAACTGCGCGATTGGCTCAGTACCGTGGCTGGAACCGGCTGGCAGTATCGCCGCCGCGTGCCCGCCTTGCGCGAAGATCTGCGCACGCTCGGCCAGCAACCGGATGCGCCCGTTGCATTACCCGTCGTCGATCACGAATCCGCCCGCTGGGGCATGTTGTACGTCGTCGAAGGCTCGCAACTGGGGGGCCGGATGATCGCGCGCAGCCTGCGCAAACAGCAGCCCGGTCTTGCCACTGCCTTGCGCTATTTCGAACTGGCCGACGACGACCCGGCCGGCTGGCGCCGCTTCCAGGCGGTGCTCAACCACCATCTCGACACGCCTTGCGCACGCGCCGCCGCCATCGACGGTGCGCAGGCCATGTTTGCCCACTTCCACACCTGTCTCGCAGCGGAGCCGCGCCCGTGAACCAACCAACCGAACCCCTGAACATGGACCTCTGCGCTCGCGAGCCGATCCACATCCCCGGCCTGATCCAGCCCTACGGGGTGCTGTTGGTGATCGAGCCGGCCGACGGCCGCATCGTGCAGGCCAGCACCACCGCCGCCCAATTGCTCGGCGTGCCGCTGGCCGAGCTGTTGGGCATGCCCTACACGCAAGTACTGCAACTGCCCGGCGAGCAGCCGTTCGCGGTCGACGACCAGGCGCTGCACCTGTTGCATGCCGAGGTGCGTTTTCCACAGCGGGCAACGCCTACCGAGCACCCCTGGGTCGCCGCCTGGCATCTGTACCCGGAGCAATGGCTGGTCGAAATCGAACCGCGCGACGCCCGCCTGATCGACGTTACCTTGCGCGAAGCGTTGCCGCTGTTGCGCAGCATCGAGCGCGATCCCGGCATCGCCGAAGCCACGGTGCGCGCCGCCAAGGGCCTGCGCAGCATGATCGGCTTCGACCGGGTGATGATTTACCGCTTCGACGACGAGTGGAACGGCGACGTCATCGCCGAAGCCCGCCAACCCGATCTGGACGCCTATCTCGGCATGCATTACCCGGCCACCGATATCCCTGCGCAGGCGCGCGCGCTGTACCTGCGCAACCGCGTCCGCCAGATCGCCGAGGTCGTCTATCAGCCGTCGCCGATCGAGCCCACCTTGCATCCGCGCCTGGGCACCCCGGTGGATCTGAGCGATGTCAGCCTGCGCAGCGTCTCGCCGGTGCATCTGGAATACCTGGGCAACATGGGCGTGAGCGCCACGCTGGTGTCTTCGATCGTCGTCAACGACACGCTGTGGGGGCTGATCGCCTGCCATCACTACAGCCCGCACTTCACCAACCACGCCATGCGCGATGTCACCGATGCAGTGACCCGCGCGCTTGCAGGGCGCATCGGCGCCTTGCAGGCGGTGTCGCGCGCGCATCTGGAATCGGTGCTGCTCACCGTGCGCGAAAAGTTGATCACCGACTTCAACGACGCCGAGCAGATGACCGTGGAGCTGCTCGCCGACATGGCGCCGGACCTGATGGACGTGGTCGATGCCGACGGCGTGGCGATCTTTCATGGCCAGGAAATCAGCCGCCACGGCAGCACTCCCGATACCGCCGCGCTGCGCCGCATCCGCGAGCACATCGAGTCCGAACACCACGAGGCGCTGCGCGAAGATGCCGTCGGCGCCCTGCATGTGGACGCGATCGGCGATGTGTTCCCGGAACTGGCCGATCTCGCCCCGCTGGCGGCCGGTTTCATCTTCGTACCGCTAATGCCGCAGTCGCGCAGCGCTCTGCTGTGGACCCGCCGCGAGCAGGTACAGCAGGTCAAATGGGCCGGCAACCCGCAGCTGGCCAAACTGCCGGACATCCCCAACTCACGGCTGTGGCCCCGCAAGAGCTTCGAGCTCTGGCAGGAAACCGTGCGCGGCCGCGCGCGGCGCTGGTCGCCGCTGCACCTGGAATTGGCGCGCAGCCTGCGCGTGTTGATCGAACTGATGGAGCGCAAGCGCTTCCAGCAGGATTTCAGCTTGCTCGAAGCCTCGCTGTCGCGACTGCGCGACGGGGTGGCCATCATCGAGCGCGGCGCCACCACGGCCGCGCATCGGCTGATGTTCGTCAACCCGGCCTTTGCAGAGCTCATCCAGACCGAAGTGGCCGACCTGATCGGTTGCGACGCACTGACCCTGCTGGCCAGCGATGCCGCCCAGTCCAAGGTGGAACTCCTCGAAGACGCGCTGCGGCAAGGCCGCGCCGCCTACGTCACCTTGCCGCTGCGCGCGCCCGGTGGCGCACCGGTCTACCGCCAATTCCATCTCGAACCGATGCCCAGCCCTAGCGGCGTCACCGCGCACTGGCTGCTGCAGTTACGCGATTCCGAATAAGCGCGGCCGACAACGGGATGGTGTGGCGCGCCTAACCCCGCGGTCACCACACCAACAAGGTAATCGTCCCGGCCACCAGGCCCCAGAACGAGGCACCGATCCCGCCCAGTGTCAGCCCGGATGCGGTCACCAGAAAGGTGATCAGCGCCGCCTCGCGCTCGCTGTCCGGCCGCAATGCTGCCGCCAGGCTGTTTGCGATCGTGCCCAACAACGCGATCCCGGCGATGGCCATCACCAACTCGCGCGGAAAAGCCGCAAACACCGCCGCCACGGTCGCGCCAAACAAACCGATCACCACATAGAACACGCCGGCACTGACCGCAGCCACATAACGCCGCGCCGGATCCTCGTGCGCCTCGCGGCCCATGCAGATCGCCGCAGTGATCGCCGCCAGGTTCAAGGCAAACCCGCCGAACGGCGCCAACAGCGTATTGACCACACCGATCCAGCCGATCGTCGGCGAGATCGGCACCGTGTAGCCGGAGGCACGGATCACCGCCACACCCGGCACGTTCTGCGAGGCCATGGTGACCACGAACAAGGGAATCGCCAGCCCGAACAACGCCGCCCACGACAGCGTCGGCACCACCAGCACCGGATGGGCCAATTCCAGCTGCACCGCATTCCAGTGCAGTAGCCCGCCACCGGCCGCAATCGCGATGCCGACCAGCAACGTCGCAATTACCGCATACCGTGCAAACCAGCGCAGTCCAACGAAATAGGTCGCCAACATTGGCAGCGCCAGCAGCACCTGCGTCTGCATCGCCACAAACAGATCCAGCCCGAAGCGCAACAACACCCCGGCCAACATGCCCGATGCCAGCGAGATCGGAATGCGCCGGATCGCCAGTTCGAACACCCCCGAGAAGCCGGCAACCATTCCAAGCACTGCAGCCACCACGAAGGCACCGACCGCCTCACGCAACGGCACGCCGGCGGCACTGCCGATCAACATCGCCGCACCCGGCGTAGACCACGCCGTCACCACCGGCACCCGGTAGCGCAGCGACAAACCGATACATGTCACCCCCATGCCGATCCCGAGCGCCCACATCCACGAGGCGATCTGCGCCTGATCCGCCCCCAGATGGCGTGCCGCCTCGAACACGATCACCGCAGAACTGGCAAAGCCCACAAGGACCGTGACAAAGCCTGCAGCAATCGCAGGCAGGGACAGATCGCGGAGCAGGCTGCGGGAGGGGGGCATGGTGAGCTCTCTACCTAATGCACGCATTCTCACCGAGCGCGCCGATGATCGATACCGCAGCATCTTGTAGAGATAGCCGTCCCTGAAACATCCCATTCAAGCGCCAAGCCCTGCCGGCGATAGCGTTGCGCCAACGGATGGCGCAGCTCGATCTGGTTTTTCCAGGCGCGAACGAAGCAACGCCTCGGCAGGCAGGTGCTCGGCAGCAGGACGGCGTGTACGCGTGGGTGCAAATCGCCAGAAATCAGCCCTCAGCGTAGCGAAAACTGGCCGTTCTGGCACGTCTGGCGAGGGATCAAGGCGTTGCGGTGGTTGGGTGGTTGGGGGTTTTCAGGGACGGCAATGTACTTGCACGCCGGCGTCGGGCATGTCATCGAACAACGCGTTGTCCCTCTTCAAGCTGCCGCCCAGTCGATGGTGACGCGCACCTTCACCCGGGCGCGCGCGCGATCGAACAGCGCCTGGCTGAAGTCGCGGCCGATCCCGCCCGACCAGTGGATATCGGTTTCGAAGGTGATGGCGCGCTGCGCGCTGCCGATGGTGGCCAGCATCGCCGGAAAGATCCGGTGGCCGTTGTGCAGCACCTGGATCTTGTTGCCGGGCAGGATGCCGGCCCCAGCAACACCGACATCTCGCGCTTGAACTGCGGGTCGGACACGTCGTAGCAATGGCTCGGAATGTGCTCGAGCTTTTTCTCGGGCGTGGCGAAGTTGAGCAGTAGCACTCCATCACCAGCGTGGTGATGACTGTGGCCAGGATGATCCATGTCATGCATCCGACCCCTGTTCCCGGACCGTGGCGGCCTTGAGCGGCCGACATTCTGGAAAGGCCGGCGGCATGGGGGCCGTGAAGGGTGAGGCGCTAGCTGCGGATAGGCGCTGGCGCTACCGCAGAACACGCTCGCTGTAGCGGTGTTGCCATCATCCGGCGGCAGCCGGGTTGTCGGTGGAAAACGCAATGTCAAGCTGGTCTTCGAGCGCTGCCAGCCGCGCGGTCAGGGCGTTGCGGATCGCGTGGTACGCCGCTCCGCCCATGACCAGGCGAAAGGGCGGAGGCGATTGCTCGGTGCAGGCGATCATTGCGGCAACCATGCGCTGCGGGTCGCCGACGATGACCCAGCTGCCATCGTCCAACCCGCGGATAAGCGCGTCGACCGGCGTGCCGGCATAGTCGGAGGGAATGTCGGTCCTGACCAGCGCGGCGCCGAAGTTGGTGCGTGCCGGGCCGGGTTCGGCCAGGGTGAAGTGGATTCCGAAGCCGGCCACTTCCTGCGCGGCGGCTTCGACAAAACCTTCGATGCCCCATTTGCTGGCGTGATACAGGCTGAAACCGGGATAGGCGATCTGGCCACCTTCGGATGATACCTGCACCACGTGCCCGCCACCTTGACGACGCAAGTGCGGCAGCGCGGCCTGGATCAGCGTGATGGAGCCGATGAGGTTGGTGTCGATGACCGCGCGCACCTGTGCGTCGGTGGCGGCTTCGGCGGCACCGAGCGTGCCGTAGCCGGCGTTGCTGATCAGCACGTCGATCCTGCCCAGGGTCAGGAATACCTGATTGACGACCTCGCGCACCGCTGCGCTATCGCGCACATCCATCTGGAACACGGTCAGTGCGTCGCCGTGCGCATTCGCCTGCCGTACGGTAGCCGCCACGCGGTCTCCGCGCGCCAGCAATGTTTCGACCAAGCCGCGGCCGAAGCCGGAGGATGCACCTGTGATGAGCCAGGTCCTGGACATGGGAGTCGCCTGTGCGTGGAGAAGGGAAAACCACCATAGGCGCGCGGAATTGATGGGTCTATGCCATAGAATTCGAATGAGTTGATGTAAAATGGCCACCAATGCCCAAGCCGACGTTCAATGATCTGGCCGCGTTCACCAGTGTGGCGGTCCACCGCAGCTTCCGACGTGCGGCAACCGAGATGGGCTTGGCGCCGTCCTCGCTCAGCCACCTGATCAGCGCGTTGGAACGCAACCTCGGCCTGCGCCTGCTGCATCGGACCACGCGCAGCGTCTCGCTGACCGAAGCAGGCGAGCGCCTGTACGCAAAGTTGGTGCCGGCGCTGCAGGACGTCGAGCATGCGCTGAGCGAACTGAAAGCCTTCCGCAGCGGGCCCACCGGCACGGTGCGCATCAACGCGCCTGAAGTGGTGGTGCGGCTGTTGTTGCAGCAGGTGGTGCCGCAGGTGCTGGCGCGGTATCTGGCACTCTCGGTGGACCTGGTGAGCGAAGGGCGCCTGGTAGACATCGTGGCGGCCGGTTTCGATGCCGGCATTCGCCTGAGCGAGTCGGTGCCGCAGGACATGATGGCGGTTCCCTTTGGCGGGCAAACGCGTTTCATCGCGGTGGCCGCACCTGCGTATCTGCAGCGTGCCGGCTGCCCGGACACGCCGGACGATCTGCATCGCCACGCCTGCATCCGGCATCGCATGCCCAGCGGCAGGCTGTATCGCTGGGAGTTCGAGCGGCGCGGTCAGGAGGTGGTGGTCGATGTGCCGGGGCGGCTGACGCTGGACCAGATTCTGATGATGAGCGAAGCCGCCGAAGCCGGCCTTGGCATCGCCTATGTGCCCGAACACGCGGCGATGTCTGCCCTGGCGCGCGGCACGCTGGTGCGCGTGCTGGAGCAGTGGTGCCCGGCGATTCCAGGGCTGGTGCTGTATTACCCCGGGCATCGGCAGATTCCTCCGGGCCTGCGTGCGTTTATCGATACGCTCAAACAGGTGCTGCCCTAGTCATTGATCGGTCTCCAATGCGGTCTCGACAATAACCGCCAGCGTTTCGACAGGGATGGCGCGGATGCAAGCGTGCCGCCGTGCGCTCTACCCGGCGAGTACGCCCGGCATCTCGGTGCTATGGTCCGCTGCATGGTCAAGGTCGCCGCCACCATCCGCTTCAAGGCAACGCTTCTGGAACCAGCAGTACCTGCCGATGCGTCCTGGTTGTGTGTGCTGTTGCCCGTCGTTGCAAGTCACAAATTGCCGACGCGCAGCATGGTCACAGTCGCCGGCACGTTCGCCGGGCATCCGCTGCAGGCGACCTTGCAACCGGACGGGCAGGGCGGGCACTGGCTCAAGGTCGATCAGATGCTGCAGCGGGCCGCCGGGGTCGCCGTCGGGCAGACGGTACCGCTGGAGATCGCGCCGGTGGAAGTGGAGCCCGAGCCGCCGGTGCCGGACGATTTACTGGCCGCGCTCGCTGCCCATCCAGCCGCGCATGCGACCTGGGACGACATCACCGCGGTGGCGAGGCGCGACTGGATCTTCTGGGTCGTCTCCGGCAAAAAAGCCGATACGCGGGTCAAGCGCATCGCCACCGCCTGCGACAGGTTGGCTGCCGGCAAGCGGCGTGCATGTTGTTTCGATCGGTCGGGCCTGTATAGCGAATCGCTCGCTGCGCCGACGCCGAAAGCCAGCTGAAGCGGCTGCCAGTGATGCCGGTGACGCGGCGTGTATCTGCGCAGACATGTCTACATGCGTCACACAACCACGTACCTAGACTGCCGGGTGTCCCACCCACAAGGTTGTGATTGCATGAGCGCACCCCCAACGGCCCCGATCGCCGCCGGTTCTGGCGCAGCCGCCGGTAGCCTTCGCCGCTCGGTGTCCAACACGCTCAAGGGCTCGGCCGGCAATCTGGTCGAGTGGTACGACGTCTACGTCTACTCGGTGTTTGCGGTCTATTTCGAATCGCAGTTCTTCTCCAAGGAATACAAGAACCCCACGATGTTCGTGTGGGCGATTTTTGCGATGACCTTCTTGATGCGCCCGATCGGTGCGTGGTACTTCGGCCGCTTCGCCGACCGCTACGGCCGCCGTCTGGCACTGACCATCTCGGTGTCGATGATGGCGGTGTGCTCGTTCGTCATTGCGATCACGCCGACGGTCTCCACGATCGGCATCGCCGCGCCGATCATCCTGCTGCTGGCACGCCTAGTGCAGGGCTTTGCGACCGGTGGCGAGTACGGCACCAGCGCAACCTATATGTCCGAGGCGGCGATTCCTGGCCGACGCGGGTTTCTGTCTTCGTTCCATTACGTCACGCTGGTTGGCGGGCATGTGCTGGCGCAGACCACGTTGCTGGTGATGCTGCATTTCTTCGATGCGCCGCAGGTGTCCGAATGGGGCTGGCGCGTGGCATTCGGCCTGGGCGGTATCGGCGCGCTGGTGGTGTTCTGGCTGCGTCAGAGCATGGACGAGTCGCTGAGCTCCGAATCCATCGCCGGTGCGCGCACCGGTAAGGCCAAGGCCTCCGGCTCGATGCGCGAGCTGTTCGTCAATCAGTGGCGTCCGCTGTTGTTGTGCTTTTTGATCACCGGCGGCGGCACGATCGCGTTCTACACCTATTCGGTGACCGGTCCGAAGATGATCCAGACCGCGTTCGCCGGTGGCGACGTCATGGCCGGCACCATCATCAACCTGGTCGCGCTGACGGTGCTGATGTTGATGCAGCCGGTTGGCGGTTGGTTGTCGGACATCGTCGGGCGCAAGAGTCTGCTGGTGTTCTTCGGCATCGGCGGCGTGCTCTATACCTGGTTCCTGGTGATGGAGCTGCCCAAGCAGACCGACTGGCTGACCGCATTCGCAATCCTCACCGTGGGCTTTGTGATCCTGACCGGCTACACCTCGATCAACGCGGTGGTGAAGGCGGAATTGTTCCCGACCCATGTGCGCGCGCTGGGCGTCGGTCTGGGTTATGCATTGGCGAATTCGGCATTCGGTGGCACTGCGCCGTTGCTGTATCAGGCCTCATTGAAGACCGGCCATGTGAGCGAGTTCGTGATTTACGCCACGGCGGTGATTGCGGTGTCGTTGATGGTGTACATGGTCTTTCTGACCAACAAGGGCAGCAATTGGCTGGACCACGAAGCGGCGATGGATCAGCGCAGGCGGTGATGCGTTGGCGCGGGCTGTTTGAGCTGTTTCCTTATGAAACAGCCGCCTCAGCACCACCGTAAATCCAATGCACAACACCATCGCCACTGCGGCGTTGACGAAGCTCTGGATATCGGGGTTGTAAGTGTTCTGCAGACTCAATCGCGCGGTGAGATGCACCATCAGCGCCAGCGCGATCCGCGTGGTCTTGGGGCGATGCAACAATGCGCCGATCGGCAGCAACATCGGCATCGGCATCGGCATCGGCAAATCGTGGATGGCCGGGAAGATGCCGAACAGACAGATGCCGGCGACCACGCTGGCCACTACCGCCCAGGTCAGAAACGAAAGCATGCGCGGCGCAGGGTCGTCCTGTGCGGCAAAGAACGCGGCGGTCACTGCAGCCATCAGCGCGCCGTTGCCGCCACCTTCCCAACCGATGCCGATCCACAGCACGCAATACGCCATCAGCGCCAGACCTGCGCTCAGGGCCGAAAACCCGGCCATGCCGAAACCGATATGGCCGGTGGTGCTGGCAGATGCAGGCGCATCGGCTACCTCGGGTCGTGACCAGCCCAGGCGTTGCAGCAACAAAGATTGCATGCGTGAACGCGCAGCAGGTTCTCCCAGCGCAGCTTCAACCTGCGCGGGTGATGTCGCCGTTGCAGCACCGTGTCGTGACCAGCCCAGGCGCTGCAGTTGCTGGGCCAATGCCACCTGGCGGATGCCTACGCCGGAGCGGCCGATCATCAGTAACGGCCCGGTGCAGGCGCTGGACAGCCCGAATTCCTCGAACGCCTGGTCGGCCAGCCGCTCCCATTGGCGGGCGGCGACCAGCAGGCCGGAACTGAGCTGGGTAGGTGGGGGAAAGAACACTATTGGTCATAATAAATAAGACGCCATCAATTCAACAATGAATCAATAGTCACTGAATCCGCAACAGCAACCGCCACAGCAACCGCAACCGCAACCGGGGTGGCCACCCCCGTCCTCGGGTACCATGCTTTCCCCCTTTGGGTGCACCTGCGCATGAGCCAGTCCGACCATCCCGATTCTTCCGTCACCCAGGCCCAGGCCGAAGAGGCCTTGCGCACCCTGCTGCGTTGGGCAGGCGAGGACCCGGCCCGCGATGGCCTGCTGGACACCCCGCGCCGGGTTGCCGAAGCCTACGGCGACTGGTTCAGCGGCTACCGCGAAGAACCGCGCGAATATCTGGAGCGCACCTTCGAAGAAGTGGCCGGCTACGACGAGCTGATCGTGCTGCGCGACATCTCCTACGAAAGCCATTGCGAACACCACATGGCACCGATCATCGGCAAGGTGCACGTGGGCTACCTGCCGCGCGACAAGGTCGTTGGCATCAGCAAGCTGGCCCGCGTGGTAGAAAGCTACGCGCGCCGCTTCCAGGTGCAGGAAAAGATGACCGCCCAGATCGCCCAGTGCATCCAGGACGTGCTGCAACCGCGCGGCGTCGGTGTGGTAGTGGAAGGCGCGCACGAATGCATGACCACCCGCGGCATCCACAAGCGCGGCGTCAGCATGGTGACCTCCAAGATGCTGGGCAGCTTCCGCGAAGATGCGCGTACCCGCGCCGAATTCCTGCAGTTCATCGAAGTGGGCGGCAAGCGTTGAGGCATGCCTTGCGTGATTGGCTGGTAGATTGATCCCCTATACGCTGGCGGACGACCGTCGCAGGGAACCCATGCAGATTGAATCGATCGACATCAAGAATTTCAGGCTGTTCCGTAAAGCCAAACTGACGCATGTGCCCAGGCTCTGTGTGCTGGTCGGAGCGAACGGAACCGGAAAGTCCACGTTATTTGACGTGTTCTCTTTCCTCAAAGACGCGTTGTCGATGAATGTGGGCAAGGCGATCGCAAAGCGCGGCGGTTACAAGGAAGTTGCAAGCAGGGGGTTTGCGCACGAGCCCATCGAATTCACCATGCAATTCCGCTTGGAGATCACCGGCAAAGAGCGTCTGGTGACCTATGTGCTGAAAATCGCACCGGGCACCGGCACGCGTGTGGAGATCGAGCGCGAAGTCTTGCGCTACAAGCGCGGCAGCTATGGCGCACCGTTTCGCTTTCTGGATTTCGCGCACGGTAAAGGTTACGCGATCACCAATGAAGAGGAATTCTCCAAAAAAGACGAAGAGCTTACCCGCGAAGAGCAGGAGCTCGATGCCCCGGATATTCTGGCGATCAAGGGCCTGGGCCAGTTCGAGCGCTTCAAGGCGGCCAGCGCCTTTCGCCTGATGATCGAGAACTGGCACATCTCTGATTTCCACGTATCCGAAGCCAGGCCAAGCCAGGAAGAAGGCTTTGCCGAGCACTTGTCCACGCGCGGGGACAACCTGGCCCTGGTCGCCAATTTTCTCTACGAAAACCACCGGGATCGTTTCGATCGTGTGTTGCATGCGATGAATCGCCGCGTGCCTGGTGTTTCCGTGGTGCAACCGCAGCAGACCCTGGATGGGCGCTTGATCCTGCGTTTTCAGGATGGAAGTTTCAAGGACCCGTTCATTGCCAGGTACGTCTCGGATGGCACTATCAAGATGTTTGCCTATTTGGTGCTTCTCAACGACCCCAAACCGTACCCGTTGCTTGCAGTCGAAGAGCCCGAGAATCAGCTCTATCCCGAGTTGTTGCCGGAGCTGGCGGAAGAGTTCCGCGATTACGCCAGGCGTGGCGGGCAGGTCTTCATTTCCACGCATTCACCTGATTTCCTCAATGCACTGACGCTGGATGAGATCTACTGCCTGCGTAAGGAGAAGGGATTCACCAACATCACGCGCGCCAGCGATTCGGACAATCTTCGCGCATTGTTCGAAGCAGGCGACTTGCCCGGCTATCTGTGGAAGCAAGGTCTGTTTGAGGGTCTGAACCGGGATGTGGCCTGATGCAGGGGCGTCTCATCTTCCTGCTAGAAGAGCCCTCCATGAAAATCCTGCTGGATGGCTTGTTACCGCGTCTGTTCCCGGGATGGCAGGATGGACGCCATTTTCAATGTGTGCCCCACGACGGTAAGAGCGATCTGGAGCGCAGCCTGCGCACAAAACTAAAAGCCTGGCGCGTGCCTGGAGATCGATTTGTCGTGGTGCGTGACAACGACAACGGAGATTGTCTGGCGCTGAAAACGCGTCTGGTCCAGGTCTGCGCCGGCTTGGGACGCCCAGACACCTTGGTGAGGTTGGTGTGCCAAGAGCTGGAAAGTTGGTATATCGCTGATCTGAGCGCATTGGCGTCGGCGTTTCCCAGCTCCAAGTTGGATACTCCAGCGTTGCACAAGAGATTTTCACAGCCAGACACTTGGAACAAGCCATCTGCAGAACTGAAGAGGCTCATTCCCGAGTTTCAGAAACGCAGTGGAGCACGACTGATGGCGGACTGCTTGCACCAAGAAGGAAGTCGCTCGCCCAGCTTCCATGCCTTCGTCGATGGAGTCCGACGTCTGGCACTCGATTTAGGCTACCAAGCACCGGCATGAAACACCGCGCACGCATTGCCCGCTATCGCAGCTTGCGCGAGCGGCCGCTGTG
This sequence comes from Xanthomonas populi, assembly GCF_002940065.1. Classification (GTDB taxonomy): domain Bacteria; phylum Pseudomonadota; class Gammaproteobacteria; order Xanthomonadales; family Xanthomonadaceae; genus Xanthomonas; species Xanthomonas populi. The sequence goes on along the minus strand of NZ_MDEJ01000040.1, from coordinate 8,485 downwards.
GAAACTGCTCGCCGCCGACCAGGCGCCCGAGGTGATTGGCCTGCTGCAAACGCTGTTGCTGGACAGCGAGCGGCGCTTGCCGGCAGCGGTGTTGCACGCGCGTCTGCAACGTCTGCTCGACGAGCTCAATGTCGATCAGCTCTCACGCGACCTGCCGCGCACCGCGCAGGCCTATGTGGCGCATTGGTTGACCCAAGGCTGGCTGGAACGAGGTCTGCCCGAGGGCGCGCAGCAGGAGCAATACGAGCTCTCCAACCAGGCCATGCAGGCGATTCGCTTCGCCGATGGCCTGGAGCATGCGCGTGGTGCCGCCACCGAGAGCCGCCTGGCCTTGGTGATGCAGCAACTTGCCCAGCTTGCGGCGTTGACCGAGACCAACCCGGATGCGCGGTTGTCGGCCCTGCGCGACGAGCGCGATCGCATCGATGCAGAAATCGCGCGGGTGTCGGCCGGCAAGGTCGCCTCGCTGGACGGCAAGCGCGCGCTTGAGCGCACCCGGCAGGTCATCGCGCTGGCCGACGAGCTGACCGAAGACTTCCGCCGCGTACGCGACGATTTCGAACAGCTCAACCGGCAATTTCGCGAACGCATCATCGATGACGAAGGCGAGCGCGGCGGCGATGACGGCGAACTGCCGCGTTACTGCGCCGTGGTGCTGGACGAAGCCTTCGACAAGGCCGACAACGAATTCACTGCGCTGGCGATGAACATCTTCGAGAACTTCGGCTTCCAGATGGTGGTGGCCACGCCGTTGAAATCGGTCATGACGCTGGAGCCGTTCATCGGTGGCGCCTGCTTTGTGGAGATCAGCGGGCGGCACGATTCGGGCGTGTTGCTGATCGAATACGACGAACAGTCGCGCAGGCTCAAGTTGCCCGAGCGCACCCGCAGAGCAGCGGCCAATACCGTTGCGGCGGACGAGCAGGACTGAGCTGATGGCACGCGCCGATGGCATGCTGTTGCCGGCTGCCGCGCTTCAGGCACTGCGCGGGCAATGGCAACGCCAGCGTGGCGACTGGTTGATCGGTGCATCGGCGCCCAGGCCCATCGCCCTGCAGCCACCGACCCAGGCGCAGGCCAGCGCCCGGTTCGATGCCTTCGGCGCCTGGCTACGCGCCTGGCAGCGCGTCCAAGTGCCGGGGCGGGTGGAGTACCGCGATGTGCAGTGGTCGCAGCTGGGGCCGCAACGGCTGCCGCAGACCTGGGTGGTCCAGACGCCGGCCGACGCGGCAGCGGTACTGCAAGAGCACGACCGTTGGCAACGCGCCAGCGCGCGTTGCGCCAGGTTGCAGGCGCACTGGCCAGAGGCTGCGGGATTGGCTGCGCGCTTGCGGCGCCAGTTCGATCTGCTTGCCGACAGCACGCCGGCCGATATCGACCGGCTAGTCGCCGTGGTCGACTGGCTGCATCGACACCGCGATAGCGGCCTGTTCCTGCGCCAGCTTCCCATTGCCGGCATCGACAGCAAATGGGTGCACACACGTCGCGGCATCATCGCCGACTGGCTGGGCGGGCTGCGTGGAATCACCGAGCCGCGCAGCTTCGACAGCCTCTCCGGCCTGCGCGGTGCACCGGATCGGGTACGCCTGCGACCGCTGGACCCGGCGCTGCGCCGGCAGCTCGGCGGCCTGGACGATCTGACCGTGCCGATCGAACAACTGGCCGCGCTGCGGTTGCCGATCGATCGCGTGCTGATTGTCGAAAATCTCGACACCGGCCTGGCCTGCGAAACGTTGCCGGGCACGGCGCTGCTGATGGCGCGCGGGTATGCCGTCGACTACGTGCGCAACATCGAGTGGCTACGCACGCTGCCGTTGTTCTATTGGGGCGACATCGATACGCATGGGCTGGCGATCCTGCACCGACTGCGCACGCATGCACCGCAGACCGTGGCGCTGCTGATGGACCAGGCCACGCTGCTCGCCACGCCGCGCGCCATGTGGGGGCACGAACCCAGACAACATCGTGCCCACCGGCTCGCCGCGCTGACGCCGGACGAGCAGCTGTTTTATGCGCGATTGCGCAGCGGACACTTCGGCGCCGCGCCGCGGCTTGAGCAGGAGCGCATTGACTGGCGTCATGCATGGCCGCAGATTCAGGCGGCATTGCGCGGCTAGTCGCTGGGTACCACTGGCATGCGCGTAGTGCAGCTGGGCTGCCTGCGCTGCAGGCGCTGATGCTCAGCTGCGCAATGTAGCTGGATGTGCCCGCCAGTGCGCACATCGCTCCGCTGAAGATCCCGATCACCCCACTGTCCGTGCCTGGCCACCTGTTGTTCTTGTCCCTGTTCGCCGCATTACCAGCCGCCGCCCAGGACGCCAGCCTGCTCAAGGCCATCGTGGTCAGCGAAAAGCGCGCCTTGTATCGGCCTGAAAAAGCCGCCGGCGCCACCCGCACGCAAACGCCGGTGCAGCGTATTGCGCAGGCGATCCAGGTGGTGCCGCGCTCGGTGATCGACGCGCAACAGCTCACCCGGCTGGTAGATGTGGTGGCCAATGTCTCCAACGTGCAGCCCGGCGGCACCCAGGGCAATCGTTCGGAACCTTCGTCATTCGCGGCTTCGAAGGGGCCTGGTATGCCGTCGACGGCATCCTGCTCAACCCGGTGCAGAATGTCACCGAGACTATGTGCCGGCGCGCGAAATCGAGGTCGATGCGCGCTATGCCGCGTTGTACGTGCAGGATCAGATCAGCATCGGCGAGCGTTGGGACGTGCTGGCCGGCGTGCGCTGGGACGACGTGCAGCAGACCACCGCATTTCAGATCACCAAGGACAACGTCGCCACCAGCGATCCGGACAACAGTGGCTTCTTACTGGTCACCGGCCAGCAGCGCGTGCGCGGCCTGGAAATGGATATCACCGGCGAGCTCACCCAGAACTGGCGGTTGATCCTGGGTGCCGGCTATCTGGATGCGCACGTCACCCGCGACAGCGTCATCCCGGTCGGCAATCGCCTGCGCGGCGTGCCGCGCGTCGGCGCCAGTGCGTGGAGCATCTATCACGTCGCCAGCGGGCCGCTGTATGGCCTGACCTTGAGCGCCGGCGCGGTGCATGTGGGCGAGCGCGAAGGGGACCTCAACAACAGCTCTGGCATTGCCGGTTACACGCGTTTTGATGCATCGGCGACGTACCGCTTCGGCGGTCGTGATCAGCTGGCGCTGATGCTGCGCAATGTCGCCAACCATTTCTACATCGAGCAACCGGTGACGCAGACCACCAACTATCCAGGCGCGCTGCGGAGCTTGTCGGCGACGCTGAGTGTGGATTTTTAAACGGCTAGAGCAGTGTGGCTCGTGGTCATCAGTGTCACATCAGTGCAGCAGATCCCACCCCATCTTGCCGATCAGCACGATGACCAGCACCAGGAACAACTTGCGGATCAGCGGTGTGCCACCGCGTAGCGCCATCCGCGTGCCCGCGACCGCACCGGCCACGTTCGCCACCGCCATCGGAAGGCCGATCGCCAACATCACCTGGCCGCTGGGCAGAAAGAACGACAGCGCTGCTAGGTTGGTGGCCAAGTTCACCACCTTGGCTGCGGCCGAGGCACGCAGAAAATCCAGCCCGAAAAAGCGGATGAATAAGAAAATCAAAAAACTTCCGGTGCCCGGACCGAAGAAACCATCATAGAAACCGATCGCCGCGCCCATCACCAATGCGGTCGCCAGCTCGCGCCGGCCGATCTGGCGTGGACGATGCAGCGCGCCGAAGTCCTTCCTGATCAGCGTGTAGATCAACATCGCGATCAGCAACACCAGGATCAGCGGACGCACCGCCTGCTTGGGCATCAGGCTGACCGCCGTCGCGCCCAGAAACGAAAACGTAAACGCCGCCACCGTCGCGTACAGCACTGGCCGCCAAGGAAAGCGCACATGGCGCGCATAGCGCCACGCCGACGCTCCGGTACCGAACATCGCGCTGAACTTGTTGGTGCCCAGCATCAGCGACGGCGCCTGCTGCGGGAAGGTCGCAAACAAGCCCGGCAACTGGATCAAGCCACCACCGCCGACCGCTGCATCCACCAGCCCGGCAACGAAGGCGATGCACAGCAGCCACGGCAGTTCGGTAGGAATCAATTCCAGCAAGGCGGCGCTCCGCACAACGGGGTCAACAGCATAACCGCCGCACCGGCGCCGCGCGTCCGCACAACTGGGACGTTCGCGTGCGAAAACGTCGCTGCCTGCGCCGCGCCAGAAGGCATGACCCGCACACCACCATCGCACGCACCATCAAGCCACCATACCGAAGCGACCTCAAAGCCCCTCTCCGCGCAGGGAGATCGTCCAAATCGCCGCGACTTCAACAGTGTTTGATCCCAGGCTGTGATGGTGAATCATTCGCAGTTTGGCAACGCTATCGCGCAATCGCCAACGCCTCGGGATTGACCAGATTGCGCGGCGTACCTGCAGCGAACGCCAGCACATTGTCGAACGCAGCTTCGAAATACTGCGCGTAGCTATCGCGCTCCACATAGCCCAGATGCGGCGTGGCCAACACGCGCGGATGCTGCAGTGGCGGGTCGCGCGCATCCAGCACCGGTTCGCGTTCGAACACATCCACCGCCGCCTGCGCGGGCCGGCCGGCATCGATCGCAGCCAACAATGCACCCGGGGCGATCAATTCGGCGCGGCTGGTATTGACCAGCAACGCATCGGGGCGCATCCGCGCCAGATCCTTCGCGGTGACCTGATGGCGGGTCTGCGCGGTCAAGCGCCGATGCAGCGACAATACATCGCTGCGTTAGAACAAGGCCTCACGGCTGCCTGCGATTTCAAAGCCATCGCGCGCGGCCTGCGCGCACGAAGCTTCGCCGCCCCACACCAGCACCTGCATGCCGAACGCACGCCCGAAGTTGGCCACGCGCTGACCGATCCGCCCATAACTCCAGATGCCCAAGCTGCGCCCGTGCAGCGCGCGCCCCAACACGGGATCGCCGGTTGCCTGCCAGCGGCCCTGATGCAGCGCGCGCTGGTACTCGGCCAGACGCCGGCTGGCCGACAGAATCAAGGCCCAGGTCAGTTCGGCCGGCGCCACCGGCGAGCCGACGCCTTCGGCCACCGCCACCCCGAACTCTGTGCATGCGGCCACGTCCACATGCGCGCCCACCCGTCCGGTCTGGCTGATCAGCTTGAGCCGCGGCAAGCGCCGCAACAAGGTGGCGTCTACGCGGGTGCGTTCGCGGATCAGTACCAGCGCATCGGCTTCGACAAGCCGCTCGGCCCACTCATTGGGATCGGTGGCCAGCGCGCCCAGCACCTGCACCTCGTGCCCGTGCAACCGCTGCAGGTAGGGCAGGTGACGCACCGCGCCCTGGTAATCGTCAGGCACCAGGATCCGCATCAGCGTGGCTTGGTCGGCAGCGGGAACGGCGTGACCACCTTGTCGCCGGTGGTGGCATCGCGGATCACCGACTGGCCTTTGTTCTCGACTTCTTCGATGCGCACGATGCTCTGCATCGGCAGATGCAACGTCTTGGTATTGCCGAACTCCTCGCGCAGACGTTCTTCGGTGGGATCCACCACCAACCCGTCGTGCACGTCGAACACCAACTCGCCGATCTGATTGAAACCCCACAGATGGCTACCGATGACCTGGCGGGCGTAGAGCTCGTACACCTTGCCGTGATTGAGAAAGGTGACTTTGTACAGAGGCTTGGACATGCGGCAATTATAGGCGCGCCGCAGCATCCCGACGCACTGCGACGTCAGAACCCGTGGCGCTTGCGCAGCCGCCGCGCGATCGCCGCGTGCACGTACAGGCCATAGACGATGCCGAACACGAAACCGGCAATATGCGCCGACCACGCCACCATGCCGAACGCCGGGCCGATGTAGGCGAACACCACTTGCAGCACCGCCCACACGCCGATCAGCAACGGCGCCGGCACCCGGATGAATTCCAGAAATACCCCCAGCGGCAATACCACACCCAGCTTGGCGCCGGGAAACAGCGCCAGATAGGTACCGATCAACGCCGACACCGCGCCCGAGGCACCGATGATCACCCGGTCCGGCGTACCGATCGCAAAGATCGCCGCCAGGTTGGAGGCCGCGCCGCCGACCAGGAACAGCAACAGCAGCCGCCATGGCCCGAGAATGCGTTCGGCCGGCAGCCCGAAGATCAGCAGAAACACCAGGTTGCCGAGCAGATGCGACCAGTCCGCGTGCAGGAACAAGGCAGTGAACAGCCGCAGCACGCTGCCGTCGCGCAATGTGGCCCACCAGTCGCCCAGGTTGGAGACGCCGCTGGGCAGCGCGCCCCAGTCCAGCCACAGCGTATTGCGCGCTTCGCCCGGCCGGCTGATCGACCATAGATAGGCCAGCCAGACTGTGGCAAACAGCAGCGGCACCGCCCAGCGCGGGGTGGGTTTCTTGCGGGAGGGGAGAGAGACGAACATCGGAGTGGCACTCTAGCTGGTTCACGCTCCTGAACCCATCCCTAACCTGTCCAGCCGGCAGAAACTCATTTTGTTATTGTTCGGTTAATCGTGATGGGTATACTGCCTGCGGCGTCGTCTGTCGGGGGGGGTCTCCGGCGCGCTCCAGCCGCTAGTTGGCGCTGGGCGCGGGCGCTGTATCGACCACTGCAGTCTTTATCCAGAGAGCAACAACTTATGTCTACCGCTTCCACTCTCAGCCGCGCCACCCTGTTGGCTGTTGGTATTGTCGGCGTGCTGGCCGTTGGCCAGGCCCACGGCGCCGCATTCCAACTGAAGGAAAACAGCGCCAAGGGTCTTGGCCGCGCCTTCGCCGGTTCAGGCAGCGCCCCCGATGACGCATCGATCATCGCCAACAACCCGGCCGGCATGCGCCAGCTCGACGGTCGTCTGTTCCAGGCCGACGTCAGCGCCATCAGCTTTTCGGCCAAATTCCAGGGCGACCGCGCCACGTATGCCAACGGTGCGCCGATCTCCGGCGGCAATGGCGGCGACGCCGGCATGATCGCAGCGGTGCCGGCTGCATACTTCCACCTGCCGTTCGGTGAGAACGACAACATGCACCTGGGTACCTCGCTGACCGTCCCGTTCGGCTTCAAGACCGACTACGACCGCGATTGGGCCGGCCGTTACCACGGCACCAAGACCGAACTGCGGGCGCTCGACTTCAACGTTGCGTTTTCTTACGACGTGAACCCGTACGTGTCCTTCGGCGCCTCGGTGTTCGCCGAGCGTCTGGATATCGATCTGGCCAACGCAGTCGATTTCGGCAGCATTCTGGCCGCGCGCGGCGCGCCTGGCTTCGCCCCGGGCAACGCCGATGGCTACTCGCGCATCAAGGGCAACAGCACCGAAGTGGGCTTCACCCTGGGTGGCTTGTTCAGCATCGACGAGAACACCCACATCGGCTTCAGCTACCGCTCGGAAGTGGAACACAAGATCACCAACGGCGACGCCGACTTCACCACGCCGGGTAATGCCGCCAGCGTGCTGGCCTTCGCCGCGCCGGGCACCTTCGTCGACACCAAGGGCCGCGCCACTGTGACCTTGCCGGCCAGCGCCACCGCCAGCTTCACCCACAACATCAATGAACAGTGGTCGGTGATGGCCGACGTCACCCGCACCGCCTGGAGCAAGTTCGATCAGGTGACGGTGGATTTTGCTTCCAATCAGCCCGACAGCGTGCTGGACTTCTCCTACCGCGACACCACCTTCGCCTCGATCGGTGCCGACTACCGCATGAGCGAGAGTCTAACCCTGCGTGGCGGTGTCGCGTACGACCAGACCCCGACCACCGCCGAGCACCGCGACGTGCGCGTGCCGGATGCGAGCCGCAAGTGGCTCTCGCTGGGTCTGAGCTGGCGTCCGTCGGACAAGGCCGAGTACAACTTCGGCTACACGCACCTGTTCACCAGCGACCCGACCACCAACCGCACCACCGCCACCGGCAACACGCTGGCCGGCGATTACCAGGTGCGCGGCGACATACTAGCCGCTTCGATCAACTACAAGTTCTGATCGACGCTTCGCGGTTGGCGTGATGAAAAACCCCGCTTCGGCGGGGTTTTTCTTTGCGATCTTGTACGCGCGGCAGCCACACACAGCGCCTTGTCAGCACGCAGCATCGTCATCGACAGGCGCAGCGCCACGCGGCGTTTCCATGCTCGGCCGTGGCATCCACGCGCCCTGCTTACGAGCGAAGCCTGCAAGGCCAGCAGCTTGCATCGAACCCCTGCATCGAACCGACGCCCTTGCATGCGCGATGTGGCGCGGCAGAGCGGTCTACATGCGTGTGAATCGAGGTTGCTATCGTCATGGCATGGACCACTCCGACTTCATCCAGATCACCGACCACGCGGTGTCGCGCCAGGAGTGCGCCGCCATCGTGCAACGCATGCGCGTCAGCCACCAGCTGCAACCGGGGCGCGTCGGCAGCGGCGTGTTTCTCTAAGGAACCTCTGAACAACGCCCCCAGATGCGCGACACTACACAGCTACGTTGAGGAGTGATCCATGCAACTGACGTTTGGTGACGCTGAGGGTCTGGGTA
>NZ_MDEJ01000039.1 GCF_002940065.1 Xanthomonas populi | reverse complement strand
GCTGATTTTTTGAAGGTATGGTCATCATCCAGTGCGTGTCACCACGGCTACGACTTGGTTGTTCGAGGTGCCCTTATGTACGAGCCGATATTAGATATGTCAGATAGTCACTTGCGGTCGCTTTACATTCGGGTGAAAGCTCTGGCTTAGCTCATGGCGATGAAGAACTGATCCGGCAGCCGTGCAACTGCTAGATCAATTATCGATTTCTTTCTGGGGCAGGGTGAGTTCCAGCAATTGCGCTAGCGTTAAACGGTGTAACGTGACACCTTGACCTCCCATACATCCCCCACCCACCATCCTCGCCGCAGACTCAACTGGAGAACGCAAGATGATGAAGTGGATGGGCACCGCGCTGGCCGCGGCACTGCTGGTAAGCGGTTGCGCCAAGGTGGAGGGCGAAAAGTTCGTCGGCCACTGGGTCAATGTGCAGACGCAGGAAGAGACGATGGACATCGAGCGCAATGGCGAGACCTTCATGGTCCGCAGCACCACGCCGAAGTTCTTCAGCCGCCATCCCAAGACCGAGAGCTACCCGGCGGTTTACAAGGACGGGGCGCTGCAGGTCAGCAACGACGGCGAGACGGTGAACTTCGCCATCGATCAGGCCAACGGCCACCTCAATACCGGTGGCGAGCAGTACCAGCGCGTGCCGGCCAAGTAAGGCCGCCGCTGTCGCCAGCGCCCGCGTGCCGACCGTCACCGTCGCACGCGGGCGTTTTGCGTTTGTGGGTCTGCCGGCCGCGCCGATGGGCTACCGGCGCCTGCCCCCTGAGGAAGCGCCACGCCTGACGCACCACCCGTCGTCCAGCCCGCTCTCCCCTGCCATCCAGCGCGCGCAAGCCTTACAGTGCGCAGGCACGCCATGGTCATGGCGCTGCCCGACCGATCAATCCAGCAACTACGAGGGTGTCATGAGCAAGGGAATGGACCAGAAGAAGAGCCAGAAGAAAGAGCCGGCCAAGTCGCTGAAAGAAAAGCGCGCGGCCAAGCAGGAAAAGAAGGGCAAGTAAGCCGCCCGGCCTGCCAGACGGCGGACGAGGTCAGGTGGATCGCCTGACCTCGCGTTTTTGGGACGTTTCACTACGGGCTGAGCGTTGGCTTGCGAACTCGGCCTGTCGGACTCTCCCACTCACTGCTGGCATGACCTGCGGTAGCACCCCAAAGCTGCTGTAGACCGATCAACGACTAGGCCAAAAGCTGCTGTGCTAATGTGGTTTTGTGTGGATTTGGAGCTCGTCATGAGCCGTTTGACCATCGATCTGAGCGATCAGCAGCACCAGAGCCTGAAGGCGCTGGCGGCTCTGCAGGGCAAGACCATTAAGCAATACGCGCTTGAACGCCTGTTCCCTGACGACATAAACGCTGATCAGGCATGGCAGGAGTTGAAAACCCTCCTTGGGGGACGTGTCGAGCAAGGCCTTGTCGGCAACGTTTCTACCAAGAGCATCAGCACCATCCTGGATGAAGAATTGGCCGAGGGCCGTCGCGGTTGATGCACGGCTACGTCCTCACCGACGCGGCCGAAGCAGATCTGCGCGGGATCATCCGCTATACCTCGGCACGCTGGGGCCAGGCGCAGGTTCGCCGATACATCGCAGACCTGGAACGGGGTATTGCCCGTCTCGCAACAGGGGAAGGCACTTTCAAGGATCTGAGTGCGCTGTACCCTGCGTTGCGAATGTCGCATTGCATGCACCATTACGTCTTCTGCCTGCCGCGTGAGCACGCTCCATCGCTGATCGTGGCGATCCTGCATGAGCGCATGGATCTGATGGTGCGTTTGGCCGGCAGGTTATAGCCCACGATCCACGTAGCGATGGGGTGGCTCTCAACTCAAGCCGCCAGCCGCTTGATCCGTGACGGCAGATCGCCTAGCGCGCGGTGCGCTTCTTCCAGCTCGTAGTCGGCCTGCAGGCCTAACCAGAAGCGCTCGGTCGTGCCCAGCGCTGCAGCCAGGCGCACGGCGGTGTCGGCGGTGATGCCGCGCTTGCCCAGCACGATCTCGTTGATGCGGCGCGGCGGTACATCAGTGGCCCGCGCCAGTGCGTTCTGGCTGATGCCCATCGGCTCGAGGAACTCCTCAAGCAGGATTTCGCCGGGGTGGATGTTGGGTAGGACTGCCATGGACAGATGCCTCGTGCTCAGTGGTAATCGACAATGCCGGAACTGGGTTTATGTATCTCCGGTCTTCTTGCCAGCTGCGCCACTGCCCCGCGCACGTGCCATCTTTTTCAAATCTCGCGTAGCGGCGTCGAAATCGCGTTCGACCGCTGAGGGCTCGGCCAGCTTCTGCTGCTTGTGGCGTGCGAATTCAGCCTTACCAAATTCCAGCGCCTGCTCACGGCTGACCCGGCCCGCGTGGCTGAGCACCTCTCGGTCGCTTAGCCGCAAAAAGTCGTCAAGCTTGGCGATCCAGTTGACCATGGTCATAGGCTTGCGATTCAGCGCTTGAAGCTCCGCAAATTCCAGATAGGCAGTGACGATGCGATTCAGTGCGTCCAGCTCGTCGGAATTTAGATAGCTTTTTGCGACCGTAGCGTCGGATACACGCGGTGCAGCGCTAACCCAGTTGGTCATCCCGTTATGCGGTTTGCCTGCGTGGGCGCGCTCCATGATCAGCTCGGCGGCAGTGTGTCCGTGCGCAGCCCAATGCATCTTGTTCTGCACGGTAGCGAAAAAGCGCTGGCTGGCCTCGGCCGATGCATCGTAGTCGACGCTGGTAGCGTAGATCTCCAGCACCTTGCGCCAGAACATCTTCTCCGAGGAGCGGATGTCGCGAATCTTGCCGAGCAGGTCTTCAAAGTAGCCGTCATCAGGGCCGCGCTTGAGGCGTTCGTCATCGATGGCGAAGCCTTTGACCAAATAGCCTGACAAGCGCTCGGTCGCCCATTGCCGGAATTGGGTGCCACGCGAGGAGCGAACGCGGTAGCCCACCGCGAGAACCACATCGAGATGGTAGTGATCCACCATCCTGCGGACATTGCGCTCGCCTTCGGTTTGAACTATTCGGATTTTCCGAATAGTTCGTTCAGTTTCAAGTTCACCCTCGGCGAAGATACCGGATAGATGTTCATTGATCGTCGGCACGGAGACCTGGAACAGCTCTGAGAGTTGCCGCTGCGTCAACCAGACCGAGTCGCCTTCCAACCGCACCTGGATGCGCGTCTGCGCATCCTCGCTGCGGTACAGGATCAGCTCGGAAGCCGGTGCGTCCTTGTCATTAGTGTTCATGCGATCTCCAAGCGCGTGATGTCATCAAAATAGCGAGCCTTGCATCGGTGCAACCGGTGCCTCTGGCAAATCCTGTGCGATTTCAGCAGCGGGCCGTATTTGTTCGCCACCCAACCGCCACGCCAGGCCCGAGATGCGCCCGGCATGCCGGGCCAGCGCGCTGCGGATGACCGCTTCGCTACCGGCCAGGTGCAGGGCGCGGCGGGCGCGGGTGATGCCGGTGTAGAGCAGTTCGCGGCTGAGCACGCGGGCGTCGCGGGTGGGCAGTTGTAGCCAGACTGTGTCGAATTCGCTGCCTTGGGCCTTGTGCACGGTCATGGCGAAGGCGCTTTCGTGCGCGGGCAAGGCGGCGGGGTGGAAGCCGCGCACCTGGCCGTCGCCGTCGCCTTCGAACCAGGCGACCAACGGGTCTTGGGCGCGGCTGTTTGTGGTTGGGTCGTGGCGGTTGGCGGTACCGCTGGATTGGCTTGGCCCTGACGTCGGCGTTTCGTCGCTGCGCCCCGAAGAGGGACTCGCTGCGCTACGCAGGCAGATGCCGACGTCGCCGTTGAACAGGCCGTGGCGGTAGCTGTTTTCGGTGATCAGCAGCAGGCGACCCTGGAACCAGGGCGCGGCGGCGCCGAGGCGGCGGGCGCCGGAGCCGGTTTCGGCCAGCAGGTGTTCGATGCGGGCGTTGAGGCCGCGCGCGCCTTGCGGGCCGGCGCGGACGGCGGTGAGCAGGCGCAGGCGCGTGGCATCGCGCAGGGCGGCGGCCGGGTCTTGCGCGTCGGCCAGCGCGCGCCAGTGGGCGAGCAATGCGTCGCGGCCCAGGGCCAGCGGGTCTTCACCGTCTTCATGGAAGTGCACGCCGGCCAGCGCACCGCTGCGCAGCAGAGCCAGGGCGGTGTCGGCGTCGCCGGCGCGCACTGCGTCGGCCAATGGGGCAAGTGCGAAGTCGTCTGCTTGCCGGTAGCCGCGCAGCAGGTGCACGCGGTGGCCGGCCAGGCCGCCGCTGTGGATGTGGCTGACGGTGTGGCCGCCGATCTGGGTGCTGGCAGGCGTGCTGCTAGTGGGCGCGCCGCCGAGCAGCGGTTGCAGCGCGTCGGCATCGTGCGGCAGCAGGGTGTCGCCGGGGCCGGCGGCCTGCAGGATGGCGGCGAGCACATCGCCGGCTTCCACCGAGGGCAGCTGGTCGGCGTCGCCGAGCAGGATCAGCTGGGTGCCCTCGGCGACGGCGTCGACCAGCTTGCACATCAGCGGCAAGTCGACCATGGAGGCTTCGTCGACCACGATCAAGTCGAGCGGCAGCGGGTTGTCGGCGGTGTGGCGGAACTGCGGGGAATCCGGGATGACGCCGAGCAGGCGGTGGAGGGTGCTGGCGCCGGTGGGCAGGGCGTCGGCCAGGATCGGGTCGATGCCGTCGGCGATGGCGCGGCCGACTGCAAGGCGCAGGCTTTCTGCCATGCGCTCGGCGGCGCGGCCGGTGGGTGCGGCCAGGGCGATGCGCGGGGCTGGGGTGTCGGCTGCGTGCGCCTGGGCGATGCGCAGCAGTAGCAGACGGGCGATGGTGGTGGTCTTGCCGGTGCCGGGCCCGCCGGTGACCAGCAGCAGGGTGCGGCGCAGGGCAAGGGCTGCGGCTTGGGCTTGGCGGTCTTGGGAGTGGGATGGGGCGGGCGGGTTCGTGCCCTCTTGGTAGAAAGATGGCTCGGGCAGGCCCGTCCCCTCACCCGCCCTGCGGGCCCCCTCTCCCGGGGGGAGAGGGATCGGGTCCATAGGGAGAGTGGCGGGTGTCGCGTTTGGGAATAGCTGCGCGAATAGCGGCGCTAGCGTGGCTGCGTCGAAAGGGGGCGGCGCTTGGGCGGCGATGCGTTGCAGGCCTAACGCCAGGCGGCGTTCGTACTCGCGGTAGCGGCGTAGGTAGAGCAGGCCGTGTTCGAGAACGAGCGGGCAGTCGGCGGCGGCGGGGTCTTCAGGATTCGGTTGGTCGACCCAGCGCGAGGCGGCCAGGGTGCGTTGCCAGTCTGTTGGGTCTGGGAATGCCGGGGGTACGCCATCGCGTGGGTCCAAGAGCATTGCCGCGCGGGTTGGGTCTAGCGCTGCGTGGCCGCTGGTGACTGCGAGTGAAGCGAGTGCGGCGCCAGCCAGGACCAGATGGTCGGTATCTGGGGCCAGGCGTTGCAGGCTTTTGGCGAAGGCGATATCTAGCGGGCGTAGGGCACCGGATTGGTTGAGTGCGGTTAGTAGGTTTGGGTGGGTCATGGGGTGAGGGTTCCCATGGCGAACGTATTTTCAGTCGAAGCCCCGCTGCGCGCCCCGGCCCGCGTGTGGCGCGCGGGCGCTCCGCGGTACGCGGGCGAGTGGCGCGCCGGCGATGCCTTGTCGTCGCTGAGGGAGACGGGTATGAGCACAGCGCTGATCAGGAGTTGGGGCTGTTGGGTCATGGCTCGGATGCTTCACTGGCGGACGTACCCTCACCCCAACCCCTCTCCCGGGGGGAGAGGGGCTCTGATCTATCGGGGGACTGGGACTTTGACGCGTTGCTGGAAAGGGGCGCTGTGGGTTTGCCGGCGAATAGGGCGTCCAGGGCTTCCACCAGGGCTGGTTCGAAGCGCCAGGCGTGGATGCCGGGTGCGGGCGTGCCGGGCAAGGCGTCGCTGGCAGGGTCGGCGCCGGGGTCGGCTGCGGCGTTGCGGGCGGCGTCCAGGCCGCGGCAGAACAGATAGCGCACGCCGCCGAAGTCGCGGGCGTAGTCGTAGGCCTGGCCCAGGCGGAAGCGCAGCCAGCGGTGCAGGGCGACGGTGTAGATCAGCGCCTGCAGTTCGTACTCGCTGTAGGCCATGGCGCGGGCCAGGGCGTCGGCGTCGTAGCTTGGCAGGCGGTTGGACTTGTAGTCGAGCACGTACCAGCGTCCGTGCACGGTGTAGGTGAGGTCGATCAGGCCAGTCATCAGGCCTTCCAGACGGTGGCGTGCGCCGAAGGCCTGGCGGTCGCCGACCACGCCGAAGCGATGTAGCAGTGCGAGCAATGCATCGACGCGGGTTGGCCGCATGGCGAAGTGGAATTCCATTTCGTTACGGCGCTGCGGCTCGGGCACGGCGGCCAGGGGGGTGCCTTCGGGCAGGGCGACGGTGAGGGTGTGGCCGATCAGGGCGGTGAGCATGGTCAGGCCGTCGTCGAGTTCGTCCTGGGCGTAGCCGCCGCGTTGCAGCGCCTCGAGGATGGGGGCGGCCTGGCCGTCGGGTGCGGGTTGGCCGGGCTGCCACGTTTGCCAGGCGGCGAAGTCGCAGCGCTCGAACACGTCGTGCATCACCACGCCGAAGCGGTTGCCGGCAAAGCGCGGGTCGAAGGTGTCGACCTCGGCGGCGACGGCCACGGCCTCGCTGCTGGACGGCTCATCGCTTCCGCCACTGCCGACCACGGTGGCGCTGGCCATCGGGTCGGTGGCGGCGCCGGCATCGGCATTGGCCAGCTGGGTGAAGCTGTAGACCCACCACTCGGGTGCGATATGCCGCTGCGGGGTGCGCGCGGGCGGCACCTGCGCTTCGAGCGGTGGCGGCAGGCGTGGCAGGATGGCGGGCGGTGTGGACGTGTCGACCACCACCGCGCCCTCGCCCGCCGCACCCTGCAGTGCGTCGAGCGCGCGCAGCATGCCGGACAGTGCGGTGCGCTCGTGCTGGTGGAACGGGCCGCTGGCGATCCACAGCGCGTGCTCGGCGCGGGTCAGGCCGACGTAGAGCAGGCGCGCGTCTTCGGCGCGTTGTTCCTGCTTCCAGGCCGCTTCGGCGGCGCTCCAGGTGGGGTCGTTTTTGTCCCGGCTCCATTTGGACACGTTCCAATGCAATTGGCGCCCAAGTTCCGGCGCATGCACCACGCAATGGCGGCCGGCGCCCTTGTCGCTACGGCCGATGCCGATGTACGGCAGAAAGACCAGCGGATATTCCAGGCCCTTGCTCTTGTGCAGGGTGACGATCTGCACGCGGCGCGCGTCCGATTCCAGCCGCAGTTGCTGGGCTTCGTCTTCCTTGTCGGCATTGGCGATGCGGCGTGACAGCCAGTCGACCAGGCCATGCGGGCCGAGTGCGCGGGCGTCGGCTTCCTGCAGCAGTTCGGCCAGTTGCAGGTAGTTGGTGAGGCGGCGTTCGCCATCGACCAGGGCGAGCAGGCGTTGCCCGTGTGCGGCGCCAAGGTCGCCGATCAGCGCCAGCGGGCCACCGCGTTGCCAGCGCTCGCGCCAGTCCAGTGCCTGTTGCTGCCAGCGGCGATGCCGTTCGCCGTCGTGTGCGAGCGCGGCGATGGCGATGGCGTCTGCGCCGATCAGCACCGTTGCCAGGGCGGCGCGCAGGCGGCTGTCGTCGCCTGGGTCCAGCAGGGCCTGTAGCAGGGCCAGCAGTTCCAGCGCTTCGTCGGTGGCGAACAGGCTTTGCTTGCCGGCGGCCACTGCCGGGATGCCCGCCCCGCCCAGCGCCTGTTGCATGCGCGTGGCCTCGCTGTGGCTGCGCACCAGCACGGCGATATCGCCGGCCTGCACCGGGCGGCCATTGACGGTGGCGGTGCCGTCGCGGCCACCGGCCAGCCAGGCGCGGATCGCGGCGACGCAGGCGGCGGTGGCCAGCTCGCGGGCGCGGCCGGCGCTCCAGGGTTTGGGCTTGCCTGCGTGCTTGGTTTTTGCCGCTGTCGCGGCAGGGGGCGGCGGCGGTTCCGGCGCGCGCCACAGCGTCAAGGCCGGGGCGGTGGCGCCGTCGCGCTGCAGGTCGGCATCCACGCGCTTGGTGCCGGGCTGCACCGGGTGGAAGGCGATGCCGTCGGTGAGGAAGGCGTCGCTGTAGCCGGCCTGCGCGTACAACGCGTCGATGGCCGCCAGCACACCGGGGCGCGAGCGGAAGTTGTGGCTCAGCGGCGGGGCGCGTTCGGCAGTGACTGCGGCGGCCAGATAGGTGCGCACGTCGCCGCCACGGAAGCCGTAGATGGCCTGCTTGGGGTCGCCGATCAGAAACAGCGCCGGTTCCAGTTCCGCATGGCGTGCGAGTGGGCCTTCGCCGAACACGTTGGAAAAAATCGACCACTGGCGGTCGTCGGTGTCCTGGAATTCGTCCACCAGCGCAATGGCGTATTGCGCGCGCAGGCGGGTGACCAGGGCGTCGGCCTGGGCGCCTTGCAATGCGTGCGCGACGCCATCGACCAGGTCGTCGTAGGTCTGCACGCGGCGCTGGCGCTTGAGCAAGGCCAGCCGTGCGATGGCGTCATCGCGCAGGGTGTGCAGCAGGCGGATGCGGCGACGGGTGCGCCATGCTTCGACGCGGGCCAGCGCGGTGAGATAGTTGTCGATGTCGTGGCTCATCGGCGATGCCGGCGTACGCCCGACGAACTTCTTGTTGGTGCCGGAAGCCAGTTCCGCAGCAGTCAGTTTGATCAACTTGGCGTGCGGCGCGGTGCTTGCCGATGGCGTGGCGGCGAAACTCTCGAACCAGTGCCACAGCGATGCCAGCCACTCCGGTTTGTAGCTGACCTTGCTCAGGATGCCGACCTCGATGGCGGCCATGATGGCTTCGAAAAACGCGGTGCCGTGGGCCTGGAATGCGGCGACCACTGCGGCGCTGGCGTCTTGCACGGCCTGCAGTAGCGCTGCCGAATCGTCGATGGTGCTGGACACCTCCGGCAGCAGCGTTGGATGGCGGAGCAAGGCGCGCAGATCACTGGCCAATGCATCGGGGCCGCCCGACCACAGCGCGATGAGATCTTCGGCCATCACCGCATCGGCGGCGCGTTGCCGCCACAAGTCCGCAGCGACTTCGCCCAGCAATTCGCGGTCGTTGGCGAGCAGTTCCGGTGCGGCGAAGGCTTGGCCGCTTTCCAGCGCATTTTCGCGCAGCACGCGCGCGCAGAAGCCGTGAATGGTGAACACCGCGGCCAGGTCGATTTCTTCTACTGCCTGTTGTAGGCGGCGGCGTAAGGCGGCGGGGGTTTCGGGGCCGGTGGCCAGGTGCGTGGTGAGGATGGCGCGGGTGAGCAGGGCGTCGGGCGCTTCCTGTCGGTGCGGCGCTGAGTGGTCTTGGGCGACCGACTGCGACGGGTCGTCGGCGAGTTCGGTCGCGGCCGGGGCCGCTCCTACAAAGGCCGATGAGGCATCGGGCACCAGCGTTGTGGCCAGCACCAGGCGCTCGCGGATGCGGCGGCGCAATTCCTGCGTGGCCGCTTCGGTGAAGGTCACCGCCAGGATCTGGCCGATACGCAGCCCGCGCTCGACCACCAGCCGGGTGAACAGCGTGGCCAGGGTGAAGGTCTTGCCGGTGCCGGCGCTGGCCTCGATCAGGCGCACGCCGTGCAGCGGCAATTCCAGGTACGGGTCGGTGACGGGGCCGGCACTCATTCGGCGTCTTCCTGCACGCCGTGCCAGTGTCGCCAGCTTTCGATCAGACGCTCCGGATCGAGCCTGGTGTCGGTGTTGCCGCGTTCGAGCAAGTCGTAAACCCGATGGCTGGTGGTGGCGAACTCGGCGAAGCGCTGCGCATCGGCGAACGGGTCGCGGCCGCGATTGACCAGGCGCAACTCCGGGCTGTGCGATTCGCTCCAGCCTAAGCTGGATTGCCACTGCCCCGCAGCGTCCTTGATCGCCTTGTCCAGGTCGTCGCTGCGCGCAGCGAGGTGGTATTTCCAGCTGCTGTAGGGCGCGAAGTCCAGTGGTGCCTGCAGGCCATGCCGATACAGCCGCAGCAGCTCGGCCAACGCGGTTTGCGCCCGCCTCTGCGACAGTGGTTCGGGGTCGATGGGATGCGGGCCCAGGCCGTCTTCGTGGTCGAAGAAGCGCACGTAGGGCGCGTGCTCGCCGGCGGCGCGCAGCAGCAGCCATTCAAGGCCGTGGCAGATCGCGCTGCGGCCGCTGAGCGCGCCGACCTGCACGCGCCCGACTCCGTTGGCATACCAACCCGGCAAGCGGCCGTGCACTTCGATATCGCCGATCTGCACCTGCAAGCGGCGCGACTGCGCCGGCGCCTCGCCACGCCAGTGCCGGAACACGTCGGCATACGGGCGCAAGGTTGTCAAAAGCGCATCGAGATCACCTCGCCCGAGCGGGCCGGAGGGCAGCAATGCGCGGGCACGCAGACGCGCGTACAAGCCATCGGTCTCGCCGGCCAGCGCTGCCTCAAACGCATGCTGTTGCAAGCTGTATTGCTCCAATCCACGTGTCGCTGCGACGAGCGGTTCGAGATCGCTGTCTTCGCCGGCCGGATCGGGCAGGCGCATGCCCAAACGATGGCGCAGAAACTGCCCGGCCGGGTCGGCGAACAAACGGCGCAACGCGTCGATCGAGACGGTGGTTGGTATTGCGATGTCGTCGGCCGGCAACACGCCGGCCACCCACGGCGCAAGCGGCTGCCGTTGCCTGACCAGGCTGTCCACCGCAGGCCGCCATTGCCGGCGATAACTGAAGCGGCGCGGGTCGGCGCCGTGATCGCCCGGCGCACCGAAGGCGGCAGCGGCGAATGGCTGCAACGGGTGGTGCACCACCAGCGTGTCGATCGCCTGCGGGTCGGCGTGATACTGCGCCGCACTTGCCAGCAATTCGCTGACCAGCACCGACGGTTCGCGCGCGCTGCCATCGCGCGCATCGGCGCCGAGATAGCTCAGGTAAAACACCTCTTGCGCGGACGCGAATAACTGCAGAAACAGAAACCGGTCGTCCTCGCGCGTTGAGCGATCGCCGTGCCGGCGACGCTCGGTGCCCAGCTCGGCGGTGAGACGATTGAGCCCGGCGGCCGGGTCGCGACGCGGGAAGTCGCCATCGTTCATGCCTAGCAGGCAGATTGCGCGGAACGGCAGCAGCCGCATCGGCACCATGCGGCCGAAACTGATGCCGCCAGTGAGCAGCGGCGCGCGCGTGTCCGACTCGCCCAGCACCGCAGCAAAATGCGCACGCACCACTTCGGCCGGCACGGTGCCGGCGTATTCGGCGCGCACTGCGTCGCGGGCGAATTGGTCGATCAGGGTACGCAGCCGATCCAGCGCACGCTGCGCACGCGGTGCCGAGAGCGTGGTCGGAATCAGCGCCTCCAACAGACCGAGCAGACGTTCGCGCCACTCGACCGGCGTCATCGCCTCGGCCAACACGGACTGGTGGCGTTCGAGCACGCGCAGCAGCCGCAGCAGCGTGTCGAGTGCGGCCAGCGCGCTGCCTTCCAATTGCGGCCATGGCGCTACGCCATCGATATCGTCGTCTGCACCGCTGGCATGGCCGAGCAGCAGCCGGTCCAGCGCGAAGCGCCAGGTGTAGGCGTCGTCGCTCGGTGCCTGGTGCTGACGCCGATGCGCGGCATCCAGCCCCCAGCGCGCGCCGGCCGCGTGCAGCCAGCCGCGCAGACGTTCCAGCCCGGCTTCGTCCAGGCCGGCCGCCTCGGCGATGGGCGCGCTGGCGAGCAGGTCGAGAATCTCGTGCAGGCCGAAACGTGCGATCGGCAAGCCGAGCAAGGTCAGGAACAGGTCGGCCAGCGGCTCGCTTGCCAGCGGGCTGGCATCGGCCAGCGCGTACGGCAGCGCGTCGTGGTTGCCGTGGCTGCCGAACACCGCGTCCAGATACGGCACGTACGGGTCGATATCCGGCGACAACACCGCGATCTCGCGCGGTTGCAGCGGCGGGTCGAAGCGTGGGTCGTCGAGCAAGGCGCGCAGTTGGTCGTGCAATACCTGCAGCTCGCGCAACCGCGTGTGGCAGGCGTGCACCTGCAGGCCGGGATCGTGCAGATTCACCGCAGCCAACAGCGCAGGCACGACAGGGGCGCGGCGGTGGAACAGGTCGCTCTGCATGCGCCGCAGCAAACTATCGCCCAATCCACCGTCGGCCAGCGCGCGGCGGCCGGAATCCAGCGGATCGGCGTAGGCGGCGATTTCGGCCAGCGGATGCACCACCTCGTAGTCGCCCACCAGCGCCATGAAGTCGCGCCCGGCCGCGCCCCAGGCTTGCAAGAGTGGGTTTTCCTGCACCTGCTCTGCGAACAGCTGCACCGCACCGTCTTCGCGCCGGCGTTGCCACAAGGTTTGCAGGTCGCCCCAATAGCCCTGCGTTGGCGTGGGCAGGTAGAAATGCAGCGTGCCCACACGCGCCTGCGTGGCCAGCACGCGCAGCACGTCGGGCGAGATATTCAAGATGGCGAAGGCGAACAAACGCTTCGGTAAGCCCTGCGGCAGCGGACCGTCCGGGCGCGCGTGGCGATCCAGATACCGGCCGATGCGGCGCGCACGGTACTGCCGGCCGGAGGCGATGCTGCGCCACAGCCGCGCCTGCGGGTCGTCCACATCGGCGCCGGCTTCCCAGCGCAGCAACCAGTCGCGTCGCCAGGCCTGGTACTTTTCGAACACGTTGCCCAGCTCACTGGCCAGCGCCCAGGGCTTGAGCGCATCGCCATCGGATACATAACCGGCCAATGGCGCCAACGCCGCATCGCGGCCCAGATCGGCCTGCAACGCGGCGTACAACCGCCACTGCGTGGTCGCCATGTCCAGATCGTCGTCGGCCGGGCCGAGATTGCACTCCAGCGCGCGCGCCACGAGCTCGCCAGGGGTGAGAAACTCCAGATTCGCCGCAACCCCGTGCTCGGCCGCCAGCGTGGATTGCAACCAGCGCCGCATCGCCACCTGCGGAATCAGCACCACCTCCGGCTGCAGCAATGGCTGCTCCGGCACCGGGCGGCGCAGCTCCTGTGCGAGCAAGGCGGCCAGCGTATCCAGCGCGTTGGACGGATAAAGACGGAAATCGGGTATGGAGGTTGCTTGCATGCTTGCATGCATTGTGCCGGATGCCGGCGTGCTGCGTTGTTTGCGCATGCGCTCGGCGACCGCACGATTGCGATCGGCACGGCAGACAAACGCGATGGGCCGGGCGTTTCCGCCCGGCCCATCGCACTGCCTTGGCATGACGCTCGAGGCGATCAGTATTTCTTTTCCGGACTGCTTGCCGTCGCGGTTGGCTTCGGCCATCGAGGCATCGTCAGTCACGTAGCGGCGCAGGTCGTAGGACACCACGTGGTAGCCGACCAGGGTGTCGAAGAAAAACGCTTTGGCCGGATGGACGCTGGCATACAGCGCCATCGTGTAGGCAGTGGCCGTGCCGTGGCTGCCGTTCCGGCCGACATCGCTGTCGTCGCGGCCCCAGCCCAGGCCTGCACCGATCGCCAGCGACTGCGCCACCCGGTAATCGGCGCCCACGCTCAGGCCATCGGTCTGGACGTCCACCCCGGTGCTGTTGGACTGCTTGTTCAGGCTGCCCGAGCGGATCGTACCGCCCACCCACAACCCCAGGTCGCCCTGCGCCGGCGCATTGCCACTGCTCGTCGCCACCGCCGGCGCATCGCGGACATCGTTGTCGGCTTGCTGCGTGTCCGGGCTGCACGGTTGTGCGCTACGGTTCCCGACAACGTGCCGTTGCTGGCCAACGTGATACCGGCCGGTAAAGCGCCGCTGGCGCGTGTAGGTGTACGGCGCGGTGCCGCCACTGGCGCTCAATGCCTGGCTGTAAGCAGTGCCACGCGTAGCGGACGGCAGCGTGGACGGCGCAATAACAATCGGCGGCGCGACGATGTTCAACATGTCACCGCGCGCGGCTTGCGAGGGCGTGCCGCAGGTGCTGTCGGTAGCGGTCACGGTGAAGACAACGTTGCCCACGCTGCCAGGGGTACCGGTCAAGGTGCCGCTGTTGGCATTGCGCGTGACGCCCGCCGGCAACGATGCCGGCCCAACCGTCACGACGACTGCGTCGTCATTGAGAATCGTGCCGGTCGCGCTCGTTGGCATACCCACGGCGTAGCCGCTGCCGGCAACCAGGGTCGGCGCCACGGTTTCATCCGGTTAGACAGTGGCATCGGCGGTTGGATTGATCGTGACCGGGCAACTGCGCTCGCCGGCGGCGATCACCAGCGGCAAGGACACCGCCGCGTAGTGGCTGCCGGAGGTCGCAGTACCGCCGACGGTGAACGCCACCGACACCGGACTGACCGGCGTCTGGCTCAGGGTGACGGTATAGATCAGTTTGGTTGCGCCATCCGCGGTCACACTGGCCGACGACACTGCAATCGAGGCGCTCGGCACATCGTCGTTGAGGATGGTGGCCGTGGCGTTGGATGGGCTGCCGATGGAATAACCGGTACCGTCGGCAACTGCAAATGTCACTGTCTCGTCCGCTTCCACGGTGCATCTTGCGATGCGCTGGCAGCCGGTCGGCCTGCAGCCGACCAGCGTCAGTTGAAAACCGCCTGACACAGAAAAGCCATCGCGCTCGCGCGCGACCGGCACCAGAAACACGCCGACCTCGCCCAGCCGCGTGTGGCGCAACTGATAGATCTGCTGCGGAAACAAAAACGCCGAGCTGTTGCGGAACAACAACGACAACGGCGCACGTTGCGCCGCTTGCGTGACCGGCAGCGGGCGCGCCTCCACCAGCACGAATGGAATCTGGCCTTCGCTCAACGCCGGCGAAAACGTTTCGTTGACGCTGCCTGAAAAGTGCTCCAGGGTCAGTAGGTCCATTGCATGCGCATGGACGGCAGGGCGTTCGATCATCCACATCCGGCAGACCCGTCACAATATCCGTGCGCTCATACGTTGCTGCGCGTCATGCATGAGACGGCTTGTTGCAGTCGCATTGGCGGCAACCCGTCTGCTGCGGTACCGGCGTCATGCGACAATACTGCACGCGCCGGTTCGGTTATATTCAGCCGTGTGCCGGTTACTCTATCGCGCTGGAATTCTGTTAAAGGCTTCGATGACGGCGTCCACCTCCCCTGTCGTGCAGTTTTCCGGTGTCCGCATCGACCGCGGCGGTCGCACCATCCTGCGCGACGTCTCGCTCGACGTGCCACGCGGCAGTATCACTGCCGTGCTCGGTCCTTCCGGTAGCGGCAAGTCCACCTTGCTGGCCGCGCTGACTGGTGAACTGCGTCCGGTCGCCGGCACGGTCGCCCTGTTCGGCGAAGAGATTCCGCGCGGCAACCGTGCGCTGCTGGAGATGCGCCGCAACGTCGGCGTGCTGCTGCAGGGCAATGGTTTGCTGACCGACCTGAGCGTGGCCGACAACGTTGCGCTGCCACTGCGCACCCACACCCGCCTGCCAGCACCGGTGCTGCAACGCCTGGTGCAAATGAAGTTGCATGCGGTGGGTCTGCTCGCCGCAGCCGATGCCTGGCCGCGCGAGTTGTCCGGTGGGATGGCGCGGCGTGTGGCACTGGCGCGCGCGCTGGCACTGGACCCGCCGCTGATGATCTACGACGAACCGCTGACCGGGCTGGACCCGATCGCCTCGGGCGTGATCATGAGCCTGATCCAGCGCCTCAACGACAGCCTGGGCCTGACCAGCATCATCGTTAGTCACCACGTACACGAAACTTTGCCGATCAGCGATCAGGCGGTGGTCATCGCCAATGGCGGCATTGTGTTCGCCGGCACGCCCGAGCAATTGCAGGACAGCACCGATCCGCTGGTGCAGCAGTTCCTGCATGGTCAGCCGGACGGCCCGATCGCCTTCGATGCCGAGCCGCGTCGCGACCGGAGTGCCGCCTGATGGCCATGGTTGAGTCGATCCGTGCCTTTGGCCGCGCCGGGCTGTTCTCGCTGACCGTGCTGCGCGGCTCGGTACCGACGCGCGACTTCATCGCCGAGCTGGTCCGCGAAATCTACAAGGTCGGCGCGCGCTCGCTGCCGATCATCGCCGTCGGCGGCGCCTTCGTCGGCCTGGTGCTGACCCTGCAGGGCTATCGCACGCTGACCACCTATGGCGCGTCGGATGCGTTGTCCACGCTGCTGGGGCTGTCGCTGTACCGCGAGCTGGCACCGGTGCTGACAGCACTATTGTTCATCGGCCGCGCCGGCAGTTCGATCGCGGCCGAGCTTGGCTTGATGCGCGCCACCGACCAAATCAAGGCGCTGGAGCTGATGGCCATCGACCCGGTCGCCAAGGCGGTGGCGCCGCGCTTCTGGGCGGCCGTACTGACGGTGCCGCTGCTGACCGGCGTGTTCTGCTCGCTGGCCATCACCGGCGGCTACTTCGAAGCCGTCCACGTGTTGGGCATCGACAACGGCACATTCTGGTCGGGATTGAGCAATAGCGTGGACTTCTGGGACGACTTTGGCGTGGCGATGCTCAAGTCGGCGATCTTCGGCGGCACTGCCGCGCTGGTCGCCGCCTACGTGGGCTTCCACGCCGAGCCGACCATCGAAGGCACCTCGATCGCCACCACCCGTGCGGTGGTGAACGCCTCGCTGCTGGTGCTGATGTTCAACTTCGTCCTTTCTGCAATGTTGTTTAGGTGAGTGGAATAACTATGGCCATGCGTGGACCACGACTCGAATTCGCCGTTGGCGCATTTTTGCTGCTGACCCTGGCCTCGCTGCTGGTGCTGGCGGTGGCTTCGACCAATCAGCGCTGGGGCTTCGGGTCCAGCCAGTACACCCTGACCGCGCGCTTCAGCCAGATCGGCCAGCTGCGGGCGCAGGCGCCGGTGAAGATCGGCGGTGTGACCATCGGCAAGGTCTCCGACATCAGCCTGGATCCGACCAAGTTCGACTCGGTGGTGACTTTGTCGCTGGATAACAAATACAAGGAAATGCCCGCCGATACCTCGGCCGGCATTTTCACCAGCGGCCTGCTGGGCGAGAGCTACATCGGTCTGCAGCCGGGCGGCGACCCGGAGACGCTCAAGCCGGGCGAAGAAATCGGCTTCACCCAGCCAGCGGTAGATCTGCTGCAGCTGGTCGGCAAATACATGTTCAGTGGCGGTGGTGACAAGCCCGCCGCAGACGGCCAGGCTGCCCCGCCTGCCCAGACCGCTTCTCCCTCTACGGAACCGCACCAATGAAAACCACCCTGCTTTCCGCCATCCTGGCCTCGACCCTACTGGTGTGCGCACCGACCACCGTGCTGGCGCAGCCGGCTGCCGCCAGTGCGCCTGCACAGGGTGCAGCGACCAAGACCGTCATCGACAGCAGCACGCGCATCCTGAGCACGCTGGATCAGCGTCGCGCCGAATTCCGCAGCAACCCTGCCGCGCTGCGTCATTACATCGATGGCGAATTGAACAAGGCTTTCGACCGCGACTACTCGGCCCGCCTCGTGTTGGGCGTCAACGGCCGTGGCGCTTCCGATGCGGACGTCAAGCTGTTTGCCGATGCGCTGGCCGACAACCTGATGCAGCGTTACGGCACCGCGTTGTTGAACTTCGAAGGCAAGCCGACCTTCCGCGCCAAGTCCGAGAGCGCGCTGCCTGGCAACCGCGGCGTCAAGGTCTCCACCGACCTGATGCGCGCCAGTAACGACCCGACCCCGGTCGATTACATGATGCGTAACGTCGGCGGCCAGTGGAAGATCTTCGATGTGATGATCGAAGGCATCTCCTACGTGCAGACTTTCAAGACC
This sequence comes from Xanthomonas populi, assembly GCF_002940065.1. Lineage (GTDB taxonomy): Bacteria > Pseudomonadota > Gammaproteobacteria > Xanthomonadales > Xanthomonadaceae > Xanthomonas > Xanthomonas populi. The sequence goes on along the minus strand of NZ_MDEJ01000039.1, from coordinate 13,548 downwards.
CAGTTCGACGGCCCGCTGCGTGAGAAGGGCATCGCCAAGGTCGCCGCAGAGCTGCGCAGCGGCAACCTGCAGGTCGGTGCGGCACCGGCCAATGGCAAGTAACAGCTCCGTGCAACGCAACGGCGAGACGCTGGTAATCACCGGCGTGCTCGACCGGGCGGCAGTCACTGCGGCATGGCCGCAGGCGATCGCGCAGCTGGACGGCCTGCGCACGCTCGACCTGGCGCGTGTACAACGCCTGGACAGTGCCGGGGTGGCAATGCTGGCCGAGCTGGCTGCACGGCTGCGCAGCAGTGGTACCGTTACTGTGGTGGGTGAGGCGTCCGGTCTGGACGAATTGCGCGCCGCTTATCGCTTGTCCCCTACTTTCGATTTTCAGGCCTGAGCGCCACCCCATGACCCAGTTACGCCCCCTCTCGTTGTTGGCCGCCTGCCTACTGCTTGGTGCATGCGCCAGCCAGGCGCCGAAGTCCGCCCCGCCCGCAGCCGCAACCAGCGTCGCGCCAAGCGCCGCCCAAGCGCCGGTGAGCGACGATGCCGGAGTGACCGCGCAACCGGCCGCCGCCGGGTTCGCCACACCGGACGCGCTGCCGGCCACCGCCGCTGCGCCTGCAGACCAGGCAAGCGCCGATGCAGGCAGCAGCGCTTCGGGGGCGCCGACCGCCGCCGAAGACGACTTCGACGCGCTGTATGGCCCGACCACGCCGCAAGCCGGCGGCAACGGTACCCCGGCGCAGCCTGGCGCGCCGGCCTACGATCCGTGGGAGCGCTACAACCGCGGCATGCACCGCTTCAACCTGGCGGTCGACCGTGGCGTGGCGCGTCCGCTGGCGACCGCCTACACCAAGGTAGTGCCGAGTCCGGCGCGCCTGGGCGTGACCAACTTCTTCGACAATCTCGGCACGCCGCTGACCATGGTCAACCAGCTGCTGCAGGGTCACCCGGTGTTTGCAGTGCAGTCGCTGGGCCGCTTTGTGATGAACTCCACATTGGGCGTCGCTGGCCTGTTCGACCCGGCCACTGCGGCGGGCATTCCACGCCGTAGCGAGGACTTCGGTCAGACCCTGGGTGTGTGGGGCTGGCGCAATTCGCGCTACTTCGAATTGCCGTTGTTCGGGCCGCGCACCGTGCGCGATACGGTTGGCCTGGGTGGCGATATTCCGCTGTCGTGGGTGCTTCATGTCGACGATGGCGGTGCGCGCTTCGCGCTGCAGGGCTTGCAGCTGGTGGATACGCGTGCGCAACTGATGTCGCTGGATTCGCTGCGCGACCAGGCACCGGACGAATACGCACTGACCCGCGATGCCTGGATGCAACGCCGCAACTACCAGATCGTGCGCGACCTGCGCAGTCATCGCGAAAAGAACAGCGAGCTGCCCGACTATCTGCACAACGACAAGGACAGCACCGTGCCGGTGGACGCGATGCCGATCCCGCAGTGGATTCGTTGAGCGGTTGAGTTGGCGGTTTGAAGTAAATGCAGAAGCCTGGGAGCGATCCCGGGCTTTTTTGTAGCCTTAAAACCTCAATCATTTATTTCTCGAAAGGCCAGCATTTGCATGAGCGATTCTTCCGTACCGAACAGAGAAAAAGAGTTGATATTCATTGCATCAAGCTGGCGCAAAAAACTTCGCCTAAGGCTTGCAGGGATAACAAACTTTTCTAGTTTATCTTGCCTGTCTGTTACTCCTCCCATGGCAGATTCATGCTGCAAAAAACACCAATCATCATCAGACTTGCCAATGCATGCTGTGTACTCCGACTGCTGAATGAAATGTCGTTTGTGCGCAGTTACGTATTGACCTAGGGTGGCAATCTCGGGAGAACCAGGCATGCCACCTTTTCCGAATCCTAAGTGTTCGACATACATGTACAGCGCGGAATCATCCTGATGATCTTGCCCACTGCAAGCGAAGAACAAGGCAACATAAAGCGATCGACTCCAGTCAAGTAAAGGAGTAGGAAATCCGTGATGCCTTAGGTAAACCATGAACTCATATTGCCCCGCCAATAGACTGATTTGGGATAAGGGAAATGTACTCCCAGCAACTCTTTGGTTTCGCAGATTAAACTCGAATATTCTATCTGTGTAGGCTTCAATTCCCGGCTTAACCTTGGCCAAGTAGCGAGCATATTCTTCAAGCGGAAGATCTTTTTTTCCAAATCGTTCCAATGTCGTCTCCAACCTCCATCCTGCTCGTGACTGGCCACGAAACAAAACTGGGGAGACATAGCGATCGCCGTCCGAAGACCTTGAAACACACTCAATTTTAAGCGCCTCTGCAGATTGCTCCAGTTCGTGCAGGCTTAATACTCTTCTTTCTTCCAAGAAAATTCCCTCAAAAAGAATCGCTAGGTTTAAGCAGCCAACGCGGCATCTATTGCCTGACGCAGGCGTGCATCGTCTGCGGGGACGTCGGGAGCGAAGCGGTCGATGACTTGGCCGTCGCGGGCGATCAGGAATTTTTCGAAGTTCCACAGCACACCGGGGGCCGGGTTGGGTTCGATGCCGTAGCCGGCCAGTTTTTTGCGCATCGGGCCGTCGCCGGTGACCTGCGGGTGTGCGCTGGTCAACTGCTGATACAGCGGATGGGTGTCGGTGCCGGTGACAGCGATCTTGGAGAACATCGGAAAGGTCACGTCGTAGGTGAGTTGGCAGAACTGCGCGATCTCCGCCTCGCTGCCAGGTTCCTGGCCCTTGAAGTCGTTGGCTGGGAAGCACAGCACTTCCAGCCCCGCTGCCTGCTTGTCGCGATACAGCGCTTCCAGACCTTCGTACTGCGGGGTCAGGCCGCATTTGGACGCGACGTTGACCACCAGCAGCACCTTGCCGCGATAGTCGGCCAGCGTGGCGGGCTCGCCGTCGATGCGGGCGACGGGGATGTCGTATAGCGTCTGGCTCATCGGTATGTCCTGGGAGGCGAAAGCCAAGAGCATAAACCGCATAGGTGGAGCGAGCGATGCCGGTGTCTGCCACTGCTTGCAGTTGGCTGTAGCTACCGCACTGGCCGATCAACTGATAGGCCAGTGCTGCCGCTTCATTACATGCGAAGACATCAATCGATGCACAACGCGGCCTGACCCATGCCGCCGACCACTCCCTGGCGGCAACCGAAGCGGTCGCTGTCGCGCTGGCAGGTGGCCGACGTGGCAGTACCGCTCGGCACGATGCTGGTGGCCAGGCAATCGCCACTGCAGTCGGCGTTGTCGCTGCAGGTCTTGCAGGCATCGGCGTAGGGCACCACGCAGCGCGCCGTTTGCATGCGGCCGACCGGGCGTAGTTGCCCACCTTTTGCGGTGCACGCGGCGGTATCGGCCGAGACGGGGCGCGCTGCTTGCGCGCTAGTTGCGGTGGAGCCCGACTGGGACGTCGGCGTAGTGCTGCATGCGGTCAGCAGCAACGCGCAGACCGCTGCGTAGATCCATCGACTCGACATGGCACTCTCTTAATGGACAAGGTGCGTGCAAGCATTGCGGTGGCGATGTCTGCGTGGTGTACTTGGCAATGGGGCACAGGTTCGCAAACCTGCTCTTGTAGGAGCGGCCCTGGCCGCGATGTGGCGTTATCGGTAAATCTTCATCGCGCCCGGGGGCGCTCCTAGTTGTGCTATTTCCTGCGGACGTACTGCATACCCGTACGTAGCCGGATCACTCCTGCTCGTCGCCGGCGTCATCGTCCAGCAGTGCCTGCGAATGTTCGTTGGACAGCGTTTCCACGCCGCGCAGACGGCGCTCGATGGTGCGGGTCTTGCGGCCTGCATCGCCCAGGGTCTTGCCGACGGTGTTGATCTGGCGTTCGGCCTTTTCCAGGATGCCGGCGAACTTGCCGAACTCGCTCTTGACCGCGCCAAGCAGACCCCACACTTCGCTGGAGCGCTTTTCGATGGCCAGCGTGCGAAAGCCCATCTGCAGACTGTTGAGCAACGCGGTGAACGTGGTGGGCCCGGCGATCACCACGCGATGTTCGCGCTGCAGCACATCGACCAGGCCGGGGCGGCGGATGGTTTCGGCGTACAGGCCTTCGGTGGGCAGGAACATCACCGCAAAATCGGTGGTGTGCGGCGGGCAGATGTATTTGACGCTGATCGACTTGGCCTGGATGCGGATCGCGCGTTCCAGCTGATTGCCGAGCAGGCGGATCTGTTCGATGTCGCCGGCTTCCTGCGCGTCGAGCAGGCGCTCGTAATCTTCGCGCGGAAATTTGGAATCGATCGGCAGCCACACCGGGGTGTCTTCATGTCCACGGCCGGGCAGGCGCACTGCGAAATCCACTGCTTCGTTGCTGTCCGGGCGCACGCGCACGCTGCGCGAGTATTGCTCGGCGGTGAGGGTCTGCTCGAGGATGTTGTCCAGCTGCACTTCGCCCCAGCCGCCGCGGTTCTTGACGTTGGTAAGCACGCGTTTGAGATCGCCCACGCCGGTGGCGAGCTGCTGCATTTCGCCCAGGCCGCGCTGCACTTGTTCAAGCCGCTCGGAGACGAGCTTGAAGGAGGCATCCAGCCGCGTGTTGAGCGTGGTCTGCAGTTTTTCGTCGACGGTGGCGCGCATCTGTTCGAGCTTGCTGGCGTTGTCGTTCTGCAGGTTGGCAAGCTGTTGTTCCAGGGTGGCGCGCATCTCGCCGATGCGCAGTTCGTTGCGCTGGGTGAGCTCGTTCAAGCGCTGGCTCAAGGCATCAGTGAAGCGCTGCTGCGACTCGCCGGCCTCTTGCCTGCCCTTGCGTGCGTCTTCGGCCAGTGCCTCGCGCAAAGCGGCCATGTGGGTGTCGGTGCGTGCGATCAATTCGGTCAGCTGCTGGCCGAACACCTGGATGCGCGTTTCCTGCTGTTGGCCGAAGCCTTCGAGCTGGGTGCGTAATTCGGTGAGCCGCAGGGTGAGCAGTTCGCCGGTGCGTTGTTGCGCAAGGCCGCTTTCTTCACGCGCCTTGCGTGCGTCTTCGCCGAGTGCGTCGCGCAGCAGGTCCAGACGTTGATCGGTGCGCGTGGACAGCTCGGTGAGGTTGCGTGCGAAGGTTTCCAGGCGGCCGTCCTGCTGCCGCGCCAGGCCTTCGAGTTGCTCGCGCAACTCGCCGCGCCCGTCGCGTTGCTCGGCGCGCAGCGCCAGCTCCAGGCCGCTGGTGGAGGGACGCCGCAGCAGGGCAAGCAGCTGCAACACGAGGACGACGACAAGCAGTCCGAGAAGCATGAGTGATTCGGATGACATGTGCGCAGTGTAGCGGGGCCGGTCGCAACAGCCGCGTCAGTGGCTTGGCGACTGGATGCCTCGGTGCGAGGGCATGGCGCGGTTCTCGGTGGGTTGGCGCACGTTCGCACTCGCCGAGCGGTCGCTGTGCTTGGCGGTCGCTGCGACATGGGCGACGAGCGAATGCATGGGTTTGCCTGGGTGACTGCGCAAAATAATGGTGCCGCGCTAAGGTGGGTGGCATTGCCCAAGCTGCTGTAGACCATGCTCGAACTCTACGGAAAGCCGACCTCGATCGATGTGCACACGGTGCTGTGGTTGTGCGAGGAATTGGCGCTGGATGACACGCTGCATGCCCATGGCAGCGGGTTTGCGCCGGTGGACACACCGGCGTTTCGCGCGCTCACTCCCAACGCGCTGGTGCCGGTAGCGAATGGAATCGGCACATGACCCTCCTCGACACACAGCTGCAGCGCAGGGGACCGTTCGTGCTTGGCGCAACTTTCAGCCTGGCCGATATCGTACTGGGATCATCGACGCAGCGCTGGTTTGCCAGCCCGATCGAATCGGCCGGTGTTGCCTGCGGCGCAGGCGTATGACGCGCAGCTCGGAATGCGAGCCGGGTGTCAGCGGCATGGGTGTAATGGTGTGGCCTAGGGGTGCCGTTGTGTCAGCCGTTAACCCATCTGTATGCGGAGCTTCCGGACACGCAACCGCGCCGCCTCAACCCGAACCGCATCACCACCGATAGCTTTGCTGCGGCGCGTTGAGCGACACTCGCGCCTTCTTTTGACTCCCGCGAGGTCCGCATGTCGTCATGGCTCAGGCGCAAATCCATCGATCAGGTCACCGTGCACGAGGCTGGCCGGCAGCTGGTCCGCAGCCTGAGTTGGCCGCATCTGATCGCGCTCGGCATCGGGGCGATCGTGGGCACGGGCATCTACACGTTGATCGGCGTGGGTGCGGACAAGGCCGGCCCGGCGGTGCTGTTGTCGTTCGTGGCGGCCGGCATCGTGTGCGCCTGCGCGGCGCTGGCGTATGCGGAAATGGCCACGATGATGCCGGCCGCCGGCAGCGCCTACACCTACAGCTACACCGCGCTCGGCGAGAGCATCGCCTGGGTGGTGGGCTGGAGCCTGGTGCTGGAATACTCGCTGGTGGTGAGCACGGTGGCGGTGGGCTGGTCCGGCTATTTTGTCGGCTTCCTGCAATGGCTGGGGGTGGAACTGCCGCATGCCTTGATCGCCGGGCCGCATGCCGGCGGCATCGTCAACCTGCCGGCGGTGGTGATCACCTTCCTGGTGGCAGGCATGCTAACGGCCGGCACCAAGGAAAGCGCCGTGCTCAATGCGGTGCTGGTGGTGCTGAAGATCGTGGCGCTGGGCGTGTTCGTGGCGATTGCGTTGCCGGCGTTCGATAGCGCCAACCTGCAGCCGTTCATGCCGTATGGCTTTTCCAAGGCGGAAGGGCCGGATGGGGTGGAGCGCGGGGTGATGGCGGCGGCGGCGATCATCTTCTTCGCGTTCTATGGCTTCGATGCGATTTCCACCGCGGCCGAAGAGACCAAGAACCCTGGGCGCGATCTGTCGATCGGCATCATCGGCTCGATGATTGGCTGCACGTTGATCTATGTGCTGGTGGCATTGTCGGCGGTGGGCGCGATGAGCTTCACCGTGTTCGGCAAGAGCCCGGAGCCGTTGGCGCTGATCCTGCGCGAGCTTGGCCATGACAAGGCGGCGTTGGTGATCGGTGCGGTGGCGATCATCGCGCTGCCGACGGTGCTACTGGCGTTTCTGTACGGGCAGAGCCGCATCTTTTTTGTGATGTCGCGCGATGGCTTGCTGCCGCGCGGCTTGTCCAAGGTCAGCGCGCGCACCGGTACGCCAGTGGCGACCACGTTGTTCACGGCGGTGTTGGTGGCCGCGTTGGCGGGTGTAGCCCGGTTGGATGAAATCGCGGCATTGGCCAATGCAGGGACGTTGGCTGCGTTTACTGCGGTGGCGGCGTGTTTGCTGGTGTTGCGCGTGCGTGAACCGACACGGGTGCGCACGTTCCGTACGCCGCTGGCGTGGGTGGTGGGACCGGTGGCGATTCTGGGCTGCCTGTATCTGTTCTGGAGTTTGCCGAGTACGACGCAGCTGTGGTTCTTGGTTTGGAATGTGCTGGGTGTGCTGGTGTATGTGGCCTATGGGCGGCGGAATAGTCGGTTGGGGAAGGTGGGGTAGTTCCTTCTCACATCGGGAGAAGGTGTCCTTAAGGGGAAAGCCGACATCGTGCCGAGGTCGTCGTTGCCGGTGACGCCGTTGGGGCGTTGGTGAACAACTGCTGCGCGGCGCGCACCACGGTGGCGATCTTCCACGCTTCGATCAGCGTGTACATCCACGGGGCGTGCAGCTCGGGTTGATTGTTGGGGTTGTAGCGGTCCTGGTTGTAATCGCTGTACTGGCCCACCACCCAGTGCGTACGCGCAGCGTTGAGCGGGTCCTTCAGCAAATCGTCGTAGGCGAAAAAGGCATCCAGCCGCTTGCCTGCCTGCTCGCTGCCGTCGGTGACCGGCAGCACCGAGACCTAGCTGCCGATGACGGTGTTGACCTGCACCGGGTCCTGCGCGGCCAGCGGTGTGGACACTGCCACACCGAGCAGACATAAGCCGGCAGCGGCGCGGCGCCACCACGGCATCGATGCGGTGGGCGACACAGACACGGCGCGGGGCACGGCAGAGAGCATGGAAACACCTTGGAAAAGTGCGACGGCAGGTGTCGCAGCAAGATCGTCAGTGCGGTCTTGTAACTGGGGTCTTTAGGCCACCGTGACGGTTGAAGAAATCGAAACGAAACTGCCACTTGGGACCGAGCTGGGTGCGATCGACGGTGTCCATTCCAAACCAGGTAGTTGAAAGCGGTTACGTGATAGGCGATTGCGTATTGATCGGCACGCGTTTTAGCGCTGTCTCGGATGGGGCGCTAGCGGAACAGTCAGCCTGCCAAGCGCGGCCAACTCCAACCCAGATCGACGCTAGCGCTGGTCGTTCAGACCGGTGCCGCGACGTGCCCGGCGCAGCGTATACAGCGCGCGGTCGGCGCGATCGACCGCTGCCGCCAGCGCTTCGCCATCGTGGCGCAAGGCGGTGCCCAGGGTGAACTCGATCGGTGCGTTGGCAGTAGCGGCCACGTAGTCGCGCGCCAGTGCGTCCAGTTGCGGCTGGCTGGGCTGGTGCAGCAACACCAGAAATTCGTCGCCGCCAAGCCGGACCAGGCGGTCCTGGGTGCGTAACGACTGGTTGAGGAACCAGGCCATCTGCACCAGCACCTCGTCGCCGCGCTGGTGGCCGTAAGTGTCGTTGACCAGTTTGAACTTGTCCAGATCCACCACGATACAGCCCCAGCGCACGCTGGGATCGCGCTTGTCCAGTTCGTCCAGAAAGCGGCGGTTGTAGCAGTTGGTGAGCGGGTCGGTGAACGACCACTCCAGCAGTTGCTGTTCCTGCTTGTACTGGTTGGTGATGTCCTGAGCATGCGCCAGCACCATGGTGGCGTCGGAGTCCACATCCAGCACGTTGCGGTACTGCCAATGGCGCAGGCTGCCATCGCTGGCGACCAGCTCGATCACGCCGGCGTCCTGGCCGTCGAGCACCATGCGCGACAGATAGCCCTGCAAGGCGGCGTGCCGCTCCGGGCGCACGAACTCCTGCAACGCGTGGCCTTCCATGCCCTCCACGCTGCGACCGAGCGAGTGCGCCGCAGCCGGGTTGATGCTGATCAGGCGGCCCTGCATGTCATGGGTGCAGATCAGGCCCAGACTGTACTGGAACATGTTACGGAACTTGCGCTCGCTGGTGGCCAGCGCATCCACTGCGCGATGGCGGTCGGTGACGTCCTGGACTGCGCCGATCAGGCGGGTGCGCCCGTCCACATGCTCCATCGCGCCGGTGCTGTGCACCCACAGGCGCCGGCCGGTGGCGCTGACCAGCGGCAGCTCCAGATCCCAGGGCGTGCCATCGCGCAGGCAGGTGTCCACCGCCTCGGTGATCACCGCGCGCGCTTCCAGTGGATAGAAGCCGATCCCCTCGTCCAAGGTCGGCTTGTAGCCCGGAGGCAGATCGTGCAGGCGGCAGGTCTGGTCAGACCAGCTCAGGGTGCGGCTGGCCACGTCCACTTCCCAGCCGCCGACCCCGGCGACCCGGCCGGTCCGCTCCAGGAACGCCTCGCTCTCGCGCAGACGCTGCTGCAATTGTTCGTTGACGGCCTGGCGCTCCAGCATCACCCGGCGTTGCTCCAGGCCTTCGGCGGCGACCTTGGCCAGCTGCTGCAGGGCCTGCAGCTGCGCGGGCTCCAGCGCGCGCGCGTGCTGGTCGATCACGCACACGGTGCCCATGCGCAAGCCGTCGGGCAGCACGATCGGCGCGCCGGCGTAGTAGCGGATGGCAGGTGCGTCGGTGACCATGGTGTTGTTGCGAAAGCGCGGATCGGCGTGTGCATCGCGCACTTCCATCACCGCATCGCCCTGAATGGCGTAGGCGCAGAACGCCAGCTCGCGTGGGGTTTCGGAAACGCCGGGCAGGCCGATGTTGGCCTTCCACCATTGCCTGCGCTCGTCCACCAGCGACACCAGCGCGATCGGAGTGCCGGCGATCGCCTGCGCGGCGGCGGCCAGCGCATCGAAGAACGGTTCGGCGTCGGTGTCGACCACCTGCAACAACGCCAGACGCGCCAGGCGCTGCGCCTCGCTGGAGGTGGATGACACGGCGGTGTCGCACTGATTCAACGGAAAGCTCGCTCGTCTCCCGGCAATCTGCTCAGTCTAACGGACTTGACAGACCTGTTAGGAACTGGCAGGGGGCGTTCCGTGCGCCATTGCACACAGCGGAGTGACGCGCGCCAATGCTGCGGTCATCGCGACCTCTCAGGCGGCAGTGTTAGCGTCCGTGTTCGCATGCGTTGCGGCGCTGTCGTCGCGCATCTGCAGCGCCAGGAACAAACGCACGCAGTCGTCCGCAGTCGTCGGTGTTGCTCAAGTCCACGCCGCACAGTTCCTGAATGCGCTGCATGCGGTCATCCAGAGTGTCGCGATGGATCGCCAGCGCCTTGGCGGTGGCCGCCATGCGCATGCCGGCGCCGAACCAGTCCGACAAGGCGTTCAACAATTGGCCGCGGCTTTCCTGTGCCAGCAGCGCCTGCAGCGGCTTGCGCAATTCCTCGGCCTGCCAGGCCTGGGCGCAGGTCGTCCACCAGCACCGTCAGGCGATAGTCCTCGTAGACACCGGTGAGCCCGATACAGCCGACGATGCGGCCATTCACACTCAGCGGCAGATTGACGCCGGGCCGCACTGCATCCAGTGGCTGCGCCAGCGCCGCGTCGATCTCCACCAGGCCCTTTCTGGACAGCGCCAGCAGCGCACCTTCGTGCAACTGGCCCAGACGCGCCGCCTCGCCGCTGGCGATGATGACGCCGGTGTGGTCCATCACATTGACGTTGCCCTCGATGATGGTCATCGCGCGGTCGACGATGGACTGCGACAGGGTGCGGTCGAGCGTGAGCAGGGGCGTGGGTCTGTTGCCGCGATCGAGGGAGGCCACGGTGGCATGTTCGGCGCGTGCGTGACGGTGTGTAGTCAGCTCATGCGCTCACGCCCCGGGCCTGCAGCGCGCGCCAATGGAGCGCGTGGCGACCGCAGCGCATTGCACGCACGACTCGCCCGCGCGCTGCCGTTACTGCACGTCTGCAACCGCAGGCAGCTGCGCCAATGCCTGGCCCACCTGCAGCGCCGCGGCCACATTGCGCGCGGCGATGCGCACGTTGCTGGCGGCTTCGGCCAGCGCCTGCCCCACCGTGCAGACGCGATGCACTACCGCAAACATCGCATCAATGCCGTGGCCGTGCAGCAGCGCGGCGCCGTTGCCCAGGCCGCCGGCAATGGCGATCACCGGTTTGCGGTGCCGCTGCGCCACCCGCGCCACGCCCACCGGGGCCTTGCCGTGCAGGCTCTGGCGGTCGATGCGGCCTTCGCCGGTGATGACCAGATCGGCCTGCGCCACCAGCGCCTCCAGCCCGAGCGCCTGGGCGACGATCTCCACCCCTGGCCGCAACTGCGCGCCCAGGTACGCCACCAGCGCCGCGCCCAAGCCGCCGGCCGCGCCGCCGCCGGGCAGCGCGTGCAGCTGCACGCCGAGGTCGCGCTGCAGGACGTTGGCGTAGTGCTGCAGGTTGGTATCGAGCTGGCGCACCATGCTGGGGGTGGCGCCCTTCTGCGGGCCGAAGACTGCCGAGGCACCGGTCGGGCCGATCAGCGGGTTGTCCACATCGCAGGCCACTTCGAACTGGCAGTCCTGCAGCCGCACGTCCAGGTCCTCGGTGGCGATACGGGCCAGGGCCGCCAGCGCACCGCCACCCGGGCCGATCGCCTCGCCGCGCGCATCCAGCAGCCGCACGCCCAAGGCCTGCGCCAGGCCGGCGCCGCCGTCGTTGGTGGCGCTGCCGCCGATGCCGATGATGAAGCGACGCGCGCCGGCATCCAGCGCGGCCAGGATCAACTCGCCCACTCCCGCCGTGCTGGTGCGCAGCGGCGCGCGCTCGGCCGGCGGCACCAGCGCCAGGCCGCTGGCGGCGGCCATTTCGATCACTGCGGTGCGGCCGTCGCCGGTCAGGCCGAAGAACGCTTGCACCGGGGTGCCGAGCGGGCCGCGGACCGTGCAGTCGATCACCCGCCCGCCGGTGGCGGCAACCAGCGCCTCGACCGTGCCTTCGCCGCCATCGGCGACCGGCACCTTGGTGTAGTGCCAATCGGGAAACACCTCGCGGAAGCCGGCCTCGATCTGGGTGGCCACCTCCAGCGCGGACAGGCTTTCCTTGAACGAATCGGGGGCAATGACGATCTTCATGAGGAAACTCGCTTGAATGGGCGCATCACTGGTTCACCGCGCGTGCCGGCAGCCGCAGCACCAGCGCGGCGCCCAGCAGCATGGCCCCGGCCAGCACGTAAAGCGCCAGCTCGGTGCTGTGGGTGGTGTCCTTGATCCAGCCCACCAGATACGGGCTGACGAAGCCGGCGACCTGGCCGGTGGAATTGATCAGCGCCAGCCCGCCGGCGGCAGCAGCGGCGGTGAGAAAGCCGTTGGTCAGCGGCCAGAACAGCGGCAGCCCGCTGACCGCGCCCATCGTGGCCAGGGTCATGCCGAACAGCGCCAGACCCAGGTGGTCGGTGACGCTGGCGGCGATACACAGCCCGGCTGCGCCCATCAGCAGCGGAATCACCAGATGCCAGCGGCGCTCGCGGCGGCGGTCGGCCGAGCGGCCCATCAGCACCATGAACACCGCTGCGGCCAGGTACGGGATGGCGCTCATCAGGCCGATCCGGGTCGGGTCGGTGACGCCGCTGCCCTGGATGATCGAGGGCAGCCAGAAGTTGATCGCATACACCCCGCTCTGGATGCAGAAGTACACCGTGCCCAGCATCCACACCGCCGGGTTGCGCAGCACCGCACCCAGCGAGGTGGACGCGCCGGCCGGCTTGCGTGCTTCGTCCTACTCCAGCGCGCGGGCCAGTGCCTGTTTCTCCTGCGGGTCCAACCAGGTGGCCTGTTGCACACCATCGCTGAGCAGAAACCACACACCGATGCCCAGCAGCACCGTGGGCAGGCCTTGCAGCAGGAACATCCATTGCCAACCGGCCAGACCGCCCTGCCCGGCAGAGAAGTGGCTGAGGATCCAGCCCGACAACGGCCCGCCCAGCACCCCGGAGACAGGGATGGCCGACATGAAGACGGTCATGACGCGGCCGTGTTGGGCGCGCGGAAACCAGCGCGTCAGATACAGCACCATGCCGGGGAAGAAGCCGGCTTCGGCCGCGCCAGTGAGCAGGCGCAGCGTGTAGAAGCCGGCTGGCGTGCGCACGAACATCAGGCAGGTGGAGAGCAGGCCCCAGCTGACCATCATAATCGCCACCCAGCGGCGCGCGCCGATGCGCTGCAGGATCAGATTGCTGGGCACCCCGTAGGCCAGGTAGCCGATGAAGAAGATGCCCGCGCCCAGCCCGTAGACGGTCTCGCTCATCCCCAGGTCGCCCAGCATCTGCAGCTTGGCGAAGCCGACGTTGACCCGGTCCAGGTAATTGAACAGGTAGCAGACGAACAGGAACGGGATCAGCCGCCACAGAATCTTGCGGTAGGTCTGGCCCATGCCGTCGGGGGGCGGCAGGGGCCGGGAGGCTTGGGTCATCGCACGCTCCAGCAGTCGGTGGGCCAACCAGTGAACGGCGCATTGGCGCCAGCGCCACGCAAGGGGGTCGGCGCATTCTATGGCCTGTTAACACATACGAAGCCCTTCAACGATCAGGACGAAGCTCAGGAATCCGAGGAACATGACGTCGAGCTT
>NZ_MDEJ01000038.1 GCF_002940065.1 Xanthomonas populi | reverse complement strand
CTGGAGCGATTACGCACACTGCCCGAACACGTCTACAACCAGATGGTCATGGGCTGAAAAACGTGGGGATACCTCAGACCTCGATCCCCTTTTTGGGGAAGGGGGGAAGGGCTGGCGCTGGATAAGGTACGGGGGAGCGATGGACTTCGTCAGTTCGTCGCTGGTCTGCTCGGATCGCTCAGCTGGCTGCGTGGGTCTTGGCTTGCAGGCGGGCAACCTGGCCTAGCAGTGCCAGGCGTGCGCGTGCGTATTCGGCGATGACCAGCGCCACCATGACCGAGGGGCGTTCGATGGTGCCGGTGCGTGCGGCCAGTTCGATGCGCCGTGCCGCGTTTGAGACGGCCTGGGCGCCGACGTTGGCGCTGGACGATTTGAGCGTGTGGGCCAGATCGCGGAGTTGCATGCTGTCGCGATTGGCCGCTGCGGATTCCAGTTGTTCGATGATGCCTGGCGCGTCTTCCAGGAACAGCTGCAGGATGGTGATGGTGTCTGCACCTGCCACCTCGTACAACTCTTCGATGACGCTGTTGTCCAGGATAGGCAGCGCACCCGCCTGGACGGCGCTGCTGGCGCTTTCGGTATCCACGTTGGCTGCGCCACTGGCCGTGCCGGGCAACGCAGGCTGGCGTGGCAGCCAGCGCTGCAGGCAGGCATCCAGTTGTTCGCGCGCGACCGGCTTGGACAGATAGTCGTCCATGCCGGCGGCCAGGCAGCGTTCGCGGTCGCCGGCCATGGCGTTGGCGGTCATCGCCACGATCGGGATCGGGCGGCCGCCGCTTTCGGTTTCCATCGCGCGCCAGCGCCGGGTGGCGGCATAGCCGTCCAGCACCGGCATCTGGCAATCCATGAAGACCATGTCGTAGCGTGTGGATTCCATGCTGCTCAGCGCGGCTTCGCCATCGGTGGCGGTGTTGGCGTGGAAGCCGAGGACCGCCAGCAGTTTCTGCGCGACCAGCAGATTGACCGGATTGTCCTCGACCAACAGGATGCGCACCTCGCGTGCGTTGGCCAGCGGCGGCGCCAACGGCTCGGGAATCATCGCCGAGGCCAGCGTGAGTGATTTGGCCGGTTTTGGATCGGGCGCCAGCACCAGCGAGCGCAGCGTCTCGTCCGGGCTCTGGCGCGGCACCAGAGTGGCGTGGTCCTGCAATTGGGAAGGCACCGGCTCGTCGCCGTAGAGCCAGATCAGGCGCGAGCCGCTGAGGTCTTCGGGGCGGGCCAACGCGCGATGTATGGCGCGGGCGCTGTAGCGCAGCGTGTCGTGGTCGGCGATGACGCAGCGAAAGCCTTCGGTGTCGCTGTGGCGGCGCACGCGCTCCAGCGCTTCCTGGGTGGTTTCCATCAGCACATTCGACACGCCCCGGCTGTCGAGCAGGCGTTTGAGGCGCTGCGACAGGCGGGTGTCGGAGCTGATCACCATGATGCATGCGGCATCGGCGCCGGTGTTCTGTTGCAGGTCGCCTATTACCTTGAGCAGCGGGATCTCGAACCAGAAGGTGGCGCCGCGCCCGGGCTCGGATTCCACCCCGATGCGGCCGCCCATCAAGTCGATGATGCGCTTGCAGATCGCCAGCCCCAGCCCGGTGCCGCCGTATAGACGGGTGGTGGAGGCGTCGGCCTGGGCGAAGGAGCGGAACAGGCGCGCTTGTTGGTCTTGCGCAATACCGATACCGGTGTCGCGGATCTGGAAGCGCAGCAGATGCTGGGCGCGGGTTTCGCCAAGACGGCGCAGCTGGATATCCACGCTGCCGCGTTCGGTGAACTTGATTGCGTTGCCGATCAGGTTGCCCAGCACTTGGCGCAGGCGGATCGGGTCCCCGCGCACCAGCAGGCGCACCGACGGCTCGATATTCAGACCAACGCGCAGTTGGCGGCCTTCGGCGGTGCGTTGCAACAGCTGTACGACGCCGTCGAGCAGTTCGCGCAGGTTGAAGGTGGTGATTTCCAGTTCGAGCTTGTTGGCTTCGAGTTTGGAGTAGTCGAGGATGTCGTCGACGATGCGCAGCAGCTGCAGTGAGCTGGTGGTGGCGGTCTGCAGCATGTCGCGCTGATCCAGGCTGAGCTGACCGCGCGAGATCAATTCCAGCATCGGAATGATGCCATTGAGCGGGGTGCGGATCTCGTGGCTCATCGTGGCCAGGAATTCGCCTTTGGCCACCGTGGCGGCCTCGGCGGCCTGCTTGGCGCGCAGCAGTTCCTGTTCGAGTTCGCCGTGGCGTTGCAACTCCTGCTGCAGGCGCTCGCGGGCGACCTCGGCGTCTTCCAGGCGTTGCGACAAGGCGTGCTGCGCGTGTGCACTGTGATACGCGGCGATGGCAGCGCACACGCCGAACACCACCGCGAGCGCTGCAGATGTTGCCGTCAACGCGCGCCATGGACCATCGATGGCAGACCACTGCATGCCGGCACCCAGCGCTGCGGCAAGCGCGGCCAGCGTGGCCAGACTGCTCCGGGCGCCAAGGCCTCCTGCCTGCGCTGTCACTCAGAGCACCGCGTTCGTGAAGTCGAAGTCCAGTTCCTTGCCGACCGTCTGCACCAGGTTGCCCTGGATGAAGTCCACGCCACTCATCCACATCGCCGCAGCCGCCTGCGGATCTTCGATGCGTTGGCCGATGATCAACAGGCCGCGCTGGTGGGCGATGTCGATCACGCTGCGCAGTTCGTCGCGCACCACGGCATTGCCGTGCGCATCGGCGAAGCGGTTGGCCATGCGCACAAAGCTCAGCGGCAATTGGCTCAGCAGCGCGTTGGCTTCGTCGCCGGGTTCGAACTGGCTGAGGCAGAACTGCACGCCGGCCGGCATCAATTTGGCGCAGAACTGCTGCACGGTGACGGCGTGAATCAAGGCATCGTCCAGGCGCAGGTCCACGATCAGCGATTGCCCGGCCACGCCGCGTTCGACCAGTGCCTTGAGCAGCCAGTCGGCGAAGGCATCGCGTGCCAGCGTGCGCGGGGATTGCGAGACGAACAGGCGCAACGGCGGGTGGGCGTGCTGGTACAGATGCAGCAGGCCGAGCGCGTGGTCCATGACCTGCTGGTCCAGATCGGCGATGCGCCCGGCCGCTTCGGCGGCGGGAATCACTTGGCCGGCCGACAGCAGCGTGCCGTCGGCCTGGCGCAGCCGCAGCAGCACCTGATACTGCGCGGCGTCGCCACCGGCCACCGCCACAATCGGCTGATAGGCCAATTCGAGCTGGCCTTCGACCAGGCGCAGTTGCTCCTGTTGCTCGGCCTGGCTGGGCGCGAGATAGACCTGTACGCCATTGTTGCGCAGGCGCGCCTGTAAGGCAGTGCGTTCGACCGCCTCCAGCGCGCTGCCGGTGTCGTCGAAGCCCAGCCCCAACGGCGCCACGCCGATGGCGCAGCGCACGTGTACGGATTCTTCTTCGCGCACCGGGAAGGCATTGGCGGACAGCCGCTGACGGATCTCCAGCGCATGCTGTTCCAGGCTGTTTTCCGGCATGCCCACGCCCAGCAACAGAAAGTTGTTGTCCGTTCAAGCGCGCCAGTGGATACGGGTGCGCGGCACTGGCCAGGCGATGGCCGGCCTGGGTCATCATGCGTTCGTAGGCGGCGTAGCCGTAGCGCTCACGCAGGCCGAGCGCGCTGGCGATCTCGATGAAAAACAGGCCGCCGGATTGCTTGCGCTCCAGCGCCTCGGCGAGCAGTTCCATCACGTGACCGCGCGTGGGCAGGCCGGTTTCCGGATTGCTGCGCACGCTGACCTGTTCGCCAGCCTGCTGCAATGCCTGTTGGCGCGCGCGGCGGATGCGGTTGGACACTGCGGCGATCAGATGACGCGGGCGGATCGGCTTGGTCAGGAAATCGTCGGCGCCGCTGTCGAGCACTTCGAACTGGCGTTCCGGATCCGGGTCGCCGGTCAGAAACACGATCGGCAGCAACTGCTGACTCGGTTGCTGGCGGATCAAGGTGGTCAGGCGGATGCCGTCCAGCTCGGGCATGTGCAAGTCCATCAGGATCAGATCCGGGTGATAGTCCTGGATCGCCTGCGGCACGCTGGCGGCGGTCATTTCCACCTGGGCATGCATGCCGGCGCCGTGCAACACGCTTTGTGCGAACAGAGCTTGCGAGCGGTCGTCTTCGACGATCAACACGCGATACGGCGCATCGGCCGCAACGCTGTCGTCGCCTTCGCGTGTGGTCGCCTGTGCGGCGGCTGGCGGCGCTGCCAGCGTGGCGCGCGCAGCGCTGACCTGGGCCCCCGCCTGCGCCACCGGCGCTGCCGGGCCGGGCACGGCCACAGGCGTGGGAATGAGTGCCGCACTCACCGGTGCGGCGTTGTCGGACGCGGCGGCAGCCTCGTCAGCCCAGCGGCGCCAATAGTCGGCCGGTGGCGTCTCCGCGCGCAGCAGACGATTGCGCGTGGCGGTGTCGTCACGGGCGGAAAGAACCGGATCTCGGGCGGCCATCGATACTCCCTACAGTCGCGATGATTATGCGATGAACTTCACGATAGCGGGGAGCTGCGTGCAGCCGGCGTGGTGGCTGCACGCATCGGCGCGACCAGCCGACGCATGCCCCGCCACAACAGGCGCCACACCCACCACACCACCAGCGCGGTCAGCACACTGGACCCCACCGCAACACTCAGTGCCAGCCATGGGTGCGCCAGTGCCAACGCCAGTGCGGTGGTGGCAACGGCGTCTTCGGTGAGCGAGGCGATCCAGTTGCTGGCCGGTTCCGGCGAAGTGTTGAGCAGTGCGCGGGTGCCGGCCTTGAGCGTGTGGCTGGTCAGCGCCACGCCTGCGCCGGCTGCCAGTGCGCCTGCGCCCAGGTCGCCATCGGGCGACAGGGTGGCTGCGGCCAGGAATGCGCCGGCCGGCACGCGGGCCAGTGTCTGCAGCAGGTCCCAGCCCGAATCCACACCGGGGATCTTGTCGGCGAAGAATTCAGCTACTGCCAGTGCGCCCGATGTGCCCAGCACCCACCAGGATTGCGCCGGATGAAAGGCCGGAGGCAGTTCGATCCAGCCAAGCAGGCCGGCCAGGCCGACGCCAAACACAGTGAGATAGACACGGATGCCGGCTAGCCAGGCCAGCAGGATGCCTATCACGAACAGATGGGCTTCGTTCATTGCGTTGTCACTCTCTGCAAACAATTGCAGAACTATCGGATAACCGCCGGTCCAGCGCCAGCACGACGGCCGCCGGCGCTCTGGCACACTACGCCGCCCTGGACTGCGCCGGCTCGCCCGGACCCGATCCCCATGAGACCTGCCGCACGCGTTCAGATCGTTCAAGGTGGCTTGGGCGATGGCCGTTCCAGCGGTCGCTGGTGGTGGATAGTGATCGCCCCGGTGTGGCTTGCATCGTTGGGCGCGGTGTGGTGGATGGCCAGCCGCACCGCCGCGCCGCGTCTGGGCGAGGCCGAGGCAGCGCTGCATCAGGCGCAACGTAGCCAGGCCCAGCAGCGGAGGCTGATCGAGCAGTTGCAGCAGCGGCAAGTCAATCTGGCGATGTCCGACAAGATCAGCCGCGCCGCGAATACCGAGGTGCAGGCCTCGCTGGCCGAGCGCGACGAACAGATCGCCGCCTTGCGCGCCGATGTGGCCTTCTACGAGCGGTTGGTGGGCTCCACCGCGCAGCGCAAGGGGCTCAACGCGCACTCGGTGCAGTTCACCGCCGAGGCCGGCGGCACCTGGAACTACAGCGTGGTGCTGACCCAGAACCTCAACCGCGGCGCGATCAGCCAGGGCCAGCTGCGCCTTGCGGTGGAAGGCGTGCGCGCCGGCAAGCTGGTAACGGGGAACTGGAATGAGCTGCATCAGAAGCCGGACGCCGCCGGGCAGCCGTACTCGTTCCGCTATTTCCAGCAATTGGACGGCAGCCTGATCCTGCCGAAGGATTTCACCCCGCAACGTGTCAAAATCTTCCTGAGCGGCGATGGGGCGCCGGTCAATCAGACATTCGACTGGAAAATCGCCGGCAATGGCGCTGGGGAGTAGCTCATGTTCGGAAACAAGTCCAACCGTGGCGCGCAGACCGTGGTCGACACCTTGATCGGGCCGCAGGTGGTCATTCGCGGCGACCTGCTGTTCAGCGGCGGGCTGTATGTGGAAGGCCGCATCCTTGGCAAGGTCATTGCCGAAGAAGGCGCCAGCGCCATCTTGACGGTGGCCGAGCAGGGCAGCATCGAGGGTGAAGTGCGCGCGCCGGTGGTGATCATCAACGGCCAGCTGACCGGCGATGTGCATGCTGCCGAGCGGGTCGAGCTGGCCGCCAACGCGCGCGTGCAGGGCAATGTGCATTACCAGGTGGTGGAAATGAACGCCGGTGCTCAGCTCACCGGGCGTTTGATCCATGCCGCCAGCGCAGGCGCGACCGCCGCATTGCCGGCGCCGGAAGCCAGCCGCGCCGAGCCGGTCAAAGCCCTGCAAGCCGACACCGCCGACGCCTGAGTGCGTCGCGTGCGGCTCAAGCGCGGTAGGGGGTTCGGCGATCACCGCTTGAAGTGGGGGCGCCCGGCCCCCATGCTGATGCCATGAGTACGCTCGTTCCGCTTCCCACCGCCGCTCCGGCACCTGACTACCAGTCCATCGACCGGCCACTGAACTTTTCCGTGGCCGCCGCCGCCAAGGTGCGCGAGCTGATCCAGGAAGAAGGCAATGCCGAGCTGGCGTTGCGTGTGTATATCCAGGGTGGCGGCTGTTCCGGCTTCCAGTACGGCTTCGAGTTCGATGAGAACCGTGCCGAAGACGATCTGTCCGTGGCCACCGATGGCGTGACGCTACTGGTCGACCCGCTAAGCCTGCAATATCTGATGGGTGCCGAGGTGGACTACACCGAGAGCCTGACCGGGGCGCAGTTCGTGATTCGCAATCCCAATGCCAAGACCACCTGCGGGTGCGGTAGCAGCTTCAGCGTTTGATTGCGTGTGTGATGTGACGGCGTGTCTGAACAGGTGCCGCTAACAGCCTGGCTCCTGAGCGCAGCATGGTTGCGGGTGCCGCCGATTATCGGCAGGCTTGCGCCGATGTCAGAGTCTGTTTTTTCAACCTCCGGTTTTGCCTTCACCCACGCGCCGCTCGATCGTGGCGACCTACTGCGTGACGATGCCGCTGCGTTGGCGCGTCTATGGCCACAAGGTCGCGTCTTGTTGCTCGATGCAAAGGGCGCTGCACTGGCCGACGCGCACGGCCAGCCCTTGCTGATGGAAGCCGCGACGCTTGGTGACGGGCCAGATGCGGCGATTTTTCTAGGCCTGCGCGATGACGTCGGTTGGTTTTGTCTGCCGGCCGATCAGATCGGTGGGCAGGCGCCGCAGCGTATCGATCTGCGTCAGGCCGCAGCCGATTGGCCAGCCGATGTCTCCACCGCATTTGCCTATGCACGCGCGATGTTGCATTGGCAGTCGCGCATGCGTTTTTGCGGGGTGTGTGGCGGGGCGATCGCCTTCCGGCGTGCCGGCTTCATTGCGCTGTGCACGCAGTGTCAGACCGAGCATTACCCGCGTGTGGATCCGGCGATCATTGTGGCGGTCAGCGATGGCGAGCGCTTGTTGCTGGGGCGGCAGGCAAGTTGGGCGCCGGGGCGGTATTCGGTGATAGCCGGCTTCGTCGAACCTGGTGAGTCGCTGGAGCAGACGGTGGCGCGCGAGGTCTATGAGGAAACCCGCGTGCTGGTACAGGACTGTCGCTATCTGGGCGCGCAACCGTGGCCGTTTCCGGGCGCGTTGATGGTGGGCTTTTCCGCGCGTGCTGCAGCCACCGAGGTGCCGCAGGTGACCGGTGAGCTGGAAGACGCGCGCTGGGTCAGCCATGCCGAAATCGCCATTGCGTTGGCGGGCGAGGGCAGCATCGGCTTGCCGCCGCGTATTTCCATCGCGCGTGCGCTGATCGAGCATTGGCACCGCACGCATGGCTGAGCCTGGCCGATCACTGCAACGCAGGCAGATCAGGTGCGCAGGCACCTGCTCGGCTAGACTCGGCTGAGGAGGTCCACCCATGTTCACCACCCTGGTTGCCGTCGTCGTCGCGCTTACGCTGGGCCATCTTGTGCCGGCACAGGTGACTCGACTGCGGCGTTTCGAATGGTTCGGCCACTGGCTGCGCCGGCTGGATGGTTATGCGGCCGGGCGCGGTGCATGGCAGGGGCGTTATGGCGTGCTGCTGGCGCTGTTGCCGGCCTTGCTGGTGGTTCTGCTGCTGCAATGGCTGCTGGATGATGTGTGGCGCGGTTTTCTGGCCTTGCTGTTCGGTGTAGCGGTGCTGGCCTGGACCTGGGGCCCGCGCGATCTGGACCGCGATGTGGAAGCGGTGATCGATGCCGACGAGCCTGGCGCGCGCCGCGATGCGATTGCGCAGTTGCAGGCCGCCGGCGGCAGCGTGCACGAAGATGCGCCGTCGCTGGTGGAAGCGGTGGTGGTCAACGGCCTGCGGCGCTGGTTCGCCGTGCTGTGGTGGTTCTTGCTGCTGGGGCCATTTGGCGCGGTGTTGTACCGGCTCACCGCCCTGGCGGTGGAAAGCCCGCTGTCGGCGCTGCTGCCGCCACGCAATCTGGCCGGTGCGCGTTGGCTGCTGGCCCTGCTGGAATGGCCGGTGGCGCAGTTGATCACGGTGTCGATGGCGCTGGTGGGCAATTTCGACACGGTGTTCCGCGCCTGGCGGCAGGCGCACGGCAATCGGTGGGCGCTGGAGCCGCATTTTCTCGGGGCGGTGGCGCGTGCCAGCGTCAGCGCCGAGCTGCGCGAAGAAGCGCACGACTACACCGATTCGGGCCTGGTGCCGGTGTGGCGTCGCCTGCCGGCAGTACGCGATGCGATGAGCCTGGTCTGGCGCGTGCTGCTGCTGTGGATGGTGGTGCTGGCGTTGTTAGTGATTGCCGGTTGGGTGCGGTAGGCGCGTAGCATGATTTCGATCAAGCGGCTGTTCGCGACCTACTAATCCGGTGTTACCAGAGTAAATGGGTACCGCGCCAAGCATGATTTTGGACGCCTTGACCTGTAGCGCGCAGCCGCGCGTGGGATCGTCACCGCATCAATCGGCTGTTCGCGATCCACTAACCCGGCGCTAGCAAGGTAAAGGGAAACCACGGCAAGTTCCTCGCAACCCAATACGTAGGTAGCGCCCACAACCAGAACTTCGGTTCTGACATCACCGCCACCACCGGTGTAAACCAGCGCGCGCGCCAGCCGGCTTTCCACGCGATCAGACCGGGCAGGGTGAACAGGCCGAGCACGGCGGCGGGGTTCATCGCGAACGCGCCGGGGAGATCGAAATGCACCAGCGCATATAGCGCGCGGGTCATGCCGCAACCGGGGCAATAGCAGCCGGTGACGGCACGGAACACACAGGGCGGAAACGGGCTGTTGCTCGCGTTCGGATCGAAGCGATACAGCACGCTTACGCCAAAGGCGGCCACGCTGGTGGCCGCACCCAGTGCAAGCCAATGGCGTGGACGCAGTTCCATTACTGCATGTGCTGCAATTGCTGCATGTAGTCCATGTAGCCCTGCATGCCGCCGGTGGCAACCACGCCGATGTTGATCAGCAGGCCGATGACGGCCAGCACGCTGGTCGCGATGCACCAGGTCTTGGCAGTGTTGGACGCCCGACGTGCGCCGTCGATATCGCCCTGGTTGAGCAGGCCGTTGACCTTGCTGGAGAACACGATCGCCACGATGCCGCTGATCAGGGCCGGGCAGCACAAGCAAAATCCGAGCACGGTGGAGACGATCGCCCAGATCAAATGATTCGGCACCGGGCCGGGTGCGGTGCTGGACGCGGGATGGATCGGCGGTGGGATGGCACTCATGGTGAAGCTCCTTGGGTGGTCAACGACTGCGGGATGATGGGGGCGTGGCGACTGGGTTAGATGGGCGAAGCAGAGGCGCTCGTCTGCGTGGCAGCCAGCCGCTGGAACAGGCAGCGTCTACCGATCACGGTGTACGTGTCTGGTAAGCGGATGGGGCGCACGACTTTCCCCCGGGACGACCTATCGCGTTCGCTAGACGAACGCTGCGGCAAAACGTGTGATGGCCACAGGCTACTCGCGGCGTGCGACAGAGGCAAAGACTGCGCGCGTTCGGCTCAGGGGTGATCCTGGCGCAATGCCCGCACTTGCTGTTCGAGCAGCGCAGCCGTTGCCTCGTTACCGGGCACCGCAGCGCCTGCAGCCACTTCGATCTGCGCGCGCGTCCGACGCGGCACGCGTATGCGGCCCAGGCGGGTGCCGTGGTGGCTCCAAATGCTCGACCACATGCCGCGCAGCGCCATCGGAATCACCGGCACCTGACGGCGTTCGAGGATCTTTTCGACGCCCGATTTGAACGGTGCAATGTCGCTATCCTTGGTCAATGCGCCTTCGGGAAAGATGCACACCAGCTCGCCGTCCGCGAGTGCGGCATCAATGCGGTCGAAGGCTTGCTGCATCAGTGCGGCGTCTTCGCGCGCGCTGGCGATCGGGATGGTCCTGGCGGTGCGGAAGATCCAGCGCATCAACGGGATGCTGAAGATCTTGTAGTACATCACAAAGCGCACCGGGCGCGCAATCACTGCCGACAGAATCAGCGCGTCCATGTAGCTGACGTGGTTGCACACCAGCAGCGCGGCGCCTTCGTCCGGCACGTGGCGGACGATGTCGCGCGCACGCAGCCGATACAAGACGCTCACCAGCACCCAGCTGACAAAGCGCATCAAAAACTCGGGCACCATGGTGAAGATCCACAGCGCCACCAGCGTATTGGCCAGCGCCAGCGCCAGAAACACCTGCGGAATGCTCAGGCCCGGCAGCGGAATGCGCACACCCAACAGCACCACCTGCGGCAACTGCAGCGCGATGCCGATGATGGCGGCGGTGACGATGAACAACGAATTCTGGATGTTGAGCCCGGCGATGACGCGCGCGAGTTCGGCCTTGGGTGTGCGGCTCTGGATCAGCGCGAACAACGGCACCACGAACAGGCCGGTGAACAGGCCGATGCCGACCAGATCCACGATCAGGCGCACGCTGCCAGGCTCCTGCACGAATTGGTTGATCGACAAATTGCTCACGGGCGCCGCGCCGGGACGCGCGAAATACAGGTCCAGCAGAAATGCGCTGATGCCGAACGCGCCCAGCGGCACCAGACCGATTTCCACGGTGCGCCCGGACAACCGCTCGCACAGCAGCGAACCCACGCCGGTGCCGATCGAAAACAGTGCCAGCGCGAACACGTACAGATCCTGCTGCCCGCCAAGATTGACCTGCGCGTAAGTGGGCAACTGCGCGGTCAGCACGGTGCCGACGAACCAGAACCACGACACCCCGAGCACGGCGTTGCGCACCGCCGGCGTGCGCCGGGTCAGGCGCATGATGGCGCGCGATTCGGGGATCGGGTTCCAGTTGATCTTCAGGTCCGGCGCGCCGGCATCGACCTTGGGCACCAGCCGCGCGAGAAGGTTGCCGGTAACGGCGATGGCGATCACCGCCGTGGCTGCGGCAACTGGCCCCTGGCTGCCGGCGATCTGAAAGATCAGCCCGCCAAAGATCATGCCGCACAGGATCGAAATGGAGGTGCCCATCTCGACCAGACCATTGCCGCCGGTGAGTTCCTCAGGTTTCAGCACCGAGGGCAGGATCGAATACTTCACCGGCCCGAACAGCGTGGATTGCAGGCCGGTGCAGAACAGCGCGATCAGCAGGACCGGCATGTTCTCGGTAAGAAAGCCCACCGCTGCCAGCGACATGATCGCGATCTCCATCGTGGTGGTGATCACGATGAGTTTCTGCTTCTCCAGCTTCTCGGCGATCTGCCCTGCGAGTGCGGAGAATAGGAAGTACGGCAGGATGAACAGTGCCGGCGCCAGATTGGTGTAGAGCGTGCGCTGCGCCGCATCGATGCCTAAATAAAACAACAAGCCGATGATGGCCTGCCGATAGACGTTGTCGTTGAACGCGCCCAGCGCCTGCACGGCGAATAACGGCAAGAAGCGGCGCTGCCTGAGCAGGGCGAACTGACTGTGACCGGACATGCAGTTTCCTTTGCGAACGCGCGCAGCCTAGCAGGCTTCCACGGCGCGCTGGTGGATGGCCGATGCGCGCTTGGAAGATGTCGCGTCACCGCCCACACTGCGCCCCTCCTTTGATCAGGCTCCTGCCATGATCGTCGAATCCGCTCCACATGCGCCACTGCCTCGCCAGTTGGTGCTGCTGATGGCGGCGGCCATCGGCCTGGCGGTGGCGAGCAACTATTACGCGCAGCCCTTGCTGGAGACGCTGGCGCAGGCGTTCGGGATCCAGGTGCGCAGTGCCGGCGCAGTGGTGACTGCCGCGCAGTTGGCCTAAGCGGCCGGGTTGTTGTTGCTGGTGCCGCTGGGCGACCGGTTGGAGCGGCGCGGCCTGATCGTCGGCCTGTGTGTGCTCAGTGCGCTCTGTCTGCTGGTGAGCGCCGCCTCGCACAGCTTCGGCATGCTGCTGGTCGGTACGATTATAACCGGCGCCAGTTCGGTAGCGGCGCAGATTCTGGTGCCGTTTGCGGCCACGCTGGCCGCGCCCAACGAGCGCGGGCGGGTGATCGGCACGGTGATGAGCGGATTGTTGCTAGGCATTTTGCTTGCGCGCACGGCGGCCGGGGTGCTGGCCGGTTTTGGCGGCTGGCATACGGTGTACTGGATTGCATCAGGTTTATTGCTGGTCACGGCCTGGCTGCTGTGGCGCGGGCTGCCAAAGCATCCCGGCAATGCGCAGTTGTCATACCCGCAGTTGGTGGGATCGGTGCTGACACTGCTGCGCGACGATGCGTTGCTGCGTTCGCGCGCGGTGTTGGGCGGGCTGATCTTTGCCGGCTTCAGCATGTTCTGGACCACGCTGGCGTTTTTGTTGTCGGGGCCAAGGTATCGCTATGGCACGGCGGTGATCGGGCTGTTCGGATTGATCGGTGCGGCCGGCGCGCTGGCGGCCAATCGCTCGGGCCATTGGTCCGATCATGGGCATGGCGATCGGGTCAGTTGGGGCGGGCTGGTGATGTTGCTGCTGTCGTGGGGATTGCTGGCGTTTGCGCCACAATCGGTCGGCTTGCTGATTGTCGGCATGCTGCTGCTGGATATCGCGGTGCAAGGCGTGCATATCGCCAACCAGAGCGTGATCTATCAGCGCAATCTAAACGCACGTAATCGCATTACCTCGGCCTACATCACCTGCTACTTCATCGGCGGTGCGGTGGGTTCGACATTGGGCACGGCGGCGTATGCGCAGGCCAGCTGGAACGGCGTGGTGATGGGCGGGGCGGTGCTGGCTGTTGCGGCGTTGGGTTGGGTGGCGTTGAGCGTTGCGCGGAATCAGTGGAAGTAAGCGGGGCAGATAGTTGAAGACGCCGCAGCCATTGGATGGACATGGCTCGCATCGCTCGGCATCGCCCTTCCACATGGATGCTGCATGGGCTGCGCTGCATCCGTGCCTACCGATAACGACGCGCTAGGCTTTGTTGATCGCCAACCGGGTTGCGCTGTCTGCCGGTGCAGTGGTAACCGCCAAGGCAGCAGCACGCAATTTCGGCAGCAAGCGCAAGGTCAATGCCAACTGGTCGCGCACCAGGCGCTGCTTGGGCGGCAATTGCACTGCGTGTTGTTCCAGTGCGTCGGCGGTGGCTACTTCTTCGGTTTCGTTGTGCGCCGGCAGCGGTTGGCGTTCGCGCAAGGCGGTGGAGATTTCGCCCAGCGCGCGCTGCAGGTAGTCGCCGGCCTCGGCGATGGCCGGATCGTGTTCGCCATCGAGCGCGGCGCGGTGCGCGCCGAGCGCGGACAGATAGCCGAGCAAGGTGTTGGACAGCGCCAGGAAGCGGAAGCCCGCGTCCAGATTGCGCCGATAGCGGCCCGGTTCGCGCAGCATGTTGGACAGCGCCACCGACAACGCAGCATCGGCGTTGTGCATGTCGCGCCGCGCGATGCGGTAAGGCAGATCGTCGCGCATGCCGCTGGCGTATTGCTCCAGTACCTGGGTGAGATACCGCGCGCAGCTGGCCATCACCGTGGCTATCACCTGATTGAGGCGGCGACCTTGCCATTCCGGCAGGATCAGGAACGAGCCGGCCGCGGCAATCGCGCAACCGATCAGCGTGTCGATCAGGCGCGGCCAGATCAGCACGAAGCCATCGCCAAGCAGGTTGAAGCAGAACAGCGCCATCACCGTAATGCCTGCGGTGGCCAGGATGTAGCGATCGGTGCGGGTGATGAAAAAGATCAGTGCGGCGGCCAGCGCCAGCAGCAACTGCACCTGCGTGCCGGGAAATAGCTGCATCAGCGCCCAGGTGGCGACCAGACCGATCAGGGTGCCGGCGATGCGCTGCACCAGCCGCAAGCGGGTGGCGCCGTAATTGGGCCGGCACACGAAGACGATGGTGAGCAGGATCCAGTAACCGTTGTCGGCATGGATGGATTGCATGATGGCGTAGCCGACCAGCAGCGCGATGGCCATGCGCAGGCCGTGGCGGAACAGCACCGAGCCGGGCGTGAGTTGTTGTATCAGACGCGTGGCCATTTCGCGCAAGGTGTGCGGCGCCGAATCGCGCAGACGGGTGTCGAGGTTGTCGCTGGTGGAATCGGATTGCGCGGCCTCCGACAGCTTGCGTTCGATGCTCTGCAGGTTGGTCACAAGCAATTCCAGCGCACCGAGCAGACGCGCGAGTGCGGGGTCGGCACGCGCGTGCAGATAGTCCAGCGATTGCCGCAGGTCTTCGGTGGCCAGGCGGCTGTTGTCGCCGTAGTCGAACGGCTGGCGCAGGCGGATCGCCTCGCCCAACGCCGCGCAGGCCTTGCCTTGCAGCGCGAGCAGGCGCTGGCAGCGATACAGCACATCGCTATGGAAGAACGCGTCGGTCAGCGCTTCGTAGGGATAGTGCGAGGAACTGGCGCGCTCGTGGAATTCCTGCGCCATGTAATACAACCGGAAATACAGGCCCGATTGCACGCCTGGCAGCCCCGAACGGCCGAAGCGGCTCATGATCGCGCTCTTGGCGGCGTTGAACGCGCCAACGACTTTGGCGTTCTGCTCGGCCAACGCCAGCCGGCGTGCATGCAGGTCGCTTTGCCGCACCGGTTCGAACAGATCGGCCTTGAGCTTGAGATAGCGGCCCAGTTCGAAGAACAGCCGCGACAATCGTTCGCGCACCGGGCGATTGGCGAACAGGATGGTCCACAGAATCGACAGCACGCCATACCAAGTGGCACCCATCAACAGCAGCGCCGCGCCGTGCCAGGCGATCAGCGGATCTTGGCTGCCATGCTGGTCCATGCCGATCATGGCGTAGATCGACAAGGCCACCGTGGCCTGCGCGATCGAGGCATAGCGCTCGCCCAATGCGCCCAGCAGGGTCAGCGAAAACGTCGACAAGGCCATGCCGATCACGAACGGCAACGGATACGGAAACAGCAGCACCACTGACGCCGCTGCGGCGGCAAAACACAGCAGCGAGAGCAGCACCGATTTGATGCGGCCCAGCCAGTTGTCGTCGGTTTCGGCAATGGCGCTGGCGATCGCACCCAGAAACAGCGCCGGCACCGCGGTGAGCTGCTGCCAGTGCCAGCACACGCCCATCGCTACCGCCAAAGCAATGAACACGCGCAGGCCATAGCTGGCCTTTTCATGGGCCCACAAGCGGCTAAGGCGGGTTTCGAAGGAGGGAGTGGCCACAGTCTCTGCAAGGCGAAGGTGCCTGGGCATTATTGCCGCAGGCAGGCGCCATCGGTGTGGAGGGCGGCGAGTTCTTTGTCGGTAGCCGCATCCAATAGCTGCGCTGTTCAGGCCTGCGCGTCTTGCTCGCGGGCGATCGCGCGCCAGCCGATATCGCTGCGCTGGAAGGCGCTGGCCCAGTGGATCGGTTGCAGGCCGGCGTAGGCGTTGCGCTGCGCATCCAGCACGCTGTCGCCCAGTGCGGCAACGCACAGCACGCGGCCACCGGCGCTGATCACCTCACCGTCGGCATTCAAGCTGGTGCCGGCATGGAACACCTTGGCAGTGGCCGGCACTGCGTCCAGGCCATTGATGACCTCGCCGGTGATCGGCGTTTCCGGATAGGGCCTGGCCGCGATGACCACGCCCAGCGACGGGCGCGGGTCCCACTGTGCCTGTGCGCTGTGGAGCTTGCCGTCGATGGCGGCTTCGAGCAACTCCACCAGATCCGATTGCAGGCGCAGCATCACCGGCTGGGTTTCCGGGTCGCCGAAGCGCACGTTGAACTCGATCACCTTGGGCGCGCCGTGCGCATCGATCATCAGCCCGGCATACAGGAAACCGGTGAACGGCACGCCGTCGGCGATCATGCCTCGCACGGTCGGCTCGACCACCTCGCGCATCACCCGCGCATGCACCTGCGGCGTCACCACTGGCGCTGGCGAATACGCGCCCATGCCGCCGGTATTGGGGCCGGTGTCGCCATCGCCGATACGCTTGTGGTCCTGGCTGGTGGCCATCGGCAAGGCGTGGGTACCGTCGACCATCGAGATGAAGCTGGCTTCTTCGCCATCGAGAAATTCCTCGATCACCACGCGCGCGCCGGCATCGCCGAACGCATTGCCCGAGAGCATGTCGCGCACTGCGTCTTCAGCCTCGGTCAGCGTCATCGCCACGATCACGCCCTTGCCGGCGGCCAGGCCATCGGCCTTGACCACGATCGGCGCGCCTTTCTCGCGCACATACGCAAGCGCTGCGTCCACTTCGGTGTGTACGGCGTAATACGCGGTGGGGATGCCATGACGCGCGAGAAAATCCTTGGCGAACGCCTTGCTGCCTTCCAGCTGCGCGGCCTTGGCGGTGGGGCCGAAGATGCGCAGGCCGGCGGCATGGAAACGATCGACCACGCCCAGCACCAGCGGCACTTCCGGGCCGACCACCGTGAGCGCGATGTCTTCGCGATGCGCCAGTGCGAGCAGGCCATCCAGGTCATCGACCTTGATCGCGACATTGCGGCACTTGGTTTCGGTGGCGGTGCCGGCATTGCCGGGTGCCACCAGCACCTCGCTCACCTGCGCGGACTGCGCGATCTTCCAGGCCAGGGCATGTTCACGGCCGCCGGAGCCGATGACGAGGATTTTCATGTAAGTGCCGGGAATGGGGAGTCGTGATTGGGGATTAGTTGAAGCAAGGTAGAGACCGGGAATCGAACAATCGGGATGGCTTTACAAATCCCGAATCCCCACTCCCCCATCCCAGTGTTTCAGTGCCGGAAATGCCGCACGCCGGTGAACACCATCGCGATGCCATGCTCATCGGCGGCGGCGATCACTTCGCCGTCGCGCATTGAGCCGCCGGGCTGGATCACCGCCCTGATGCCGGCAGCGGCTGCGGCATCGATGCCGTCGCGGAACGGGAAGAATGCATCGGAGGCCATCACCGAGCCGGCCACCGTGAGCTTGGCGTCTTCGGCCTTGAGCGCGGCGATCTTGGCGCTGACCACGCGGCTCATCTGCCCGGCGCCCACACCAATGGTGCGATTGTCCTTGGCGTAGACAATGGCGTTGGATTTGACGTATTTGGCCACACGCCAGGCGAACAGCAGATCGCCCAATTCGCCATCGCTGGGTGCACGCTGGGTGACCACGCTCAATTCGCCCAGCGACATGCTGCGGTTATCGGACGACTGCATCAGCAGGCCAGAGCCAATCCGCTTGGTGTCGTAGTTGTTGAGGCCGTTGCCGTGCGGGATCTTGAGCACGCGTACGTTGGCTTTCTTGGTGGCGTAGTCGAGCGCGCCGGGCGCGTAGTCGGGGGCAATCAGCACTTCGACGAACTGGCGATCCAAAATGGCCTTGGCGGTGGCCGCATCCAGCGTCTTATTGAAGGCCAGGATGCCGCCGAAAGCGCTGGTGGGATCGGTGGCGTACGCCAGTTCGTAGGCATCGCCGCAGGCAGCGCCCACCGCCACACCGCAGGGGTTGGCGTGTTTGACGATCACGCAGGCGCAGCGCTCGAACTGGCGCACGCATTCCCACGCCGCATCGGCATCGGCCAGGTTGTTGTAGCTCAGTTCCTTGCCCTGCAACTGCTGGAAGGTGGCCAGCGTGCCCGGCACCGGAGACAGGTCACGGTAGAACGCGCCGGCCTGATGCGGGTTTTCGCCGTAGCGCAGGTCCATCACCTTGATGAAGTTGGAATTGATCTGCGCCGGGAACGGGCTGCGCGTGGGCACACCCTGCGCACTGTCGGCCACGGCCGAGAGATAATTGCTGATCGCCGCGTCGTACTGCGCCACGCGGTTGAACGCGGCCACCGACAGCGCGAAGCGCTTGCCCGCCGAGAGCTGGCCGTGGTTGGCGTCGAGTTCGGCCAGCAACTCGCCATACTGCGATGGGTCAGTGGCCACCGCCACGCGGGCGAAGTTCTTCGCCGCCGAACGCAGCATCGCCGGGCCGCCGATATCGATGTTGTCTACTGCGTCTGCCAGCGTGCAGTCCGCCTTGGCGGTCACCGATTCGAACGGGTACAGGTTCAGCACCAGCAGGTCGATCGGCACGATGCCGTATTCGGCCATCACCGCCTCGTCCTGGCCGGCGCGGCCGAGCAGGCCGCCGTGCACCAGCGGGTGCAGGGTCTTGACGCGGCCGTCCATCATTTCCGGGAAACCGGTCAGCTCGGCGACGTCGGTGACCGGCAAACCCGCCTCGCGGATCGCCTTGGCGGTGCCGCCGGTGGACAGCAACTCGACGTGACGCGCCACCAGCGCGCTGGCAAGATCGATCAGGCCGGTCTTGTCGGAAACGGAGAGCAGGGCCCGGCGCACGGGCAGGAAATTAGAGGCCATCGGTGGGAGATATCAAAGCGGGGCAGCCGATATTGTAGGCCGCGCCAGCGCGCGATGGGCTCAACACCCCTGCTATGGCCTTGATCTGTGCGCTGGCGGGGTGCTTCCAGGCGCTGCTGCGGCCGCAGGGATCGTGGGCGCTAGAGCGCAATGGCATCGGGCGACAGCAGGTGACGACCACGTGCCGCTCGGGCGAGTTGTCCGGTCGCTAGACATGATCACGCACGCGTCGGCGAAGCGATCGATCCACCTAAGGCCGTCTGGCAACTCGGTCAGATACCGGCACTCGAACGGCCACCTGCGGTGCTGTTGTGTGCTGACGTGCAGCTGATGTCAGTCATGGCAGCGCGCTGGCGGATTGCCGAAATGCGGTAGCCGCCGCGCATGATCGACCCGGCAGAAAGGAGCGCGCGCTGATGCAGCGAGATAAAGTCCGCGTCACAAACGCCAAATGACGGGGCGCACATCTGAAAAGCGAAATTCAACCATCGGGTTTGAATTGATTTGGTGAGCCAATTCACCAATAAATCAGGCGTTAATCACGAAAATATTTCGCTGTAAAAAATCTGTGGGCTGCCGATCTGTTCGAAAGCGAGCGATTCGCCGAATGACATAATCAAGGCCAGTTCGCATATTTGGAAAAAAAGTTGGAAATCTCGGCGCAACGCCAGTTCTGTGCTTCGGTATCGGAAACATATTTTCTGCTACGGCGACATCTGCCAAGTGCTGCTGAATCACGATCTGGACTCGCTGATCTTTATGAGTTCCCTAGCGTTCAAAGGCAACGACGCTTTCGGCGAGGCGTCTACCGATACTTGCTGCAAGGGCTGCCGCGCAGGACCAGCCTTGCCCTCACCCCTAGCTACGTCTTGCCGTCACGGCGATCCATGACCCTGCGATTCAAGCAAGACACCTCAGCGCATTTGGCGCCCTAGGGCGTTCCCGAAGTACCACCATTGTCGTTCCGACGCAGTCCTTGCCACAAGGAGGATTCGTCTCGCCCGCATGGGCGACTCTCCCATCCTTCTATCGGCGATGGCATGAACTTGACTTGCGCGGCTGTTTCAGAAAATCCAGATGAGATTATCTTATGAACCGTGAAAAAGTTTTGTAATTACGCACGTGCACGAACAATATGTCTGATCATTGCGGATTGATCTGGCCGCAAAGCGGCCCGGTCGAATGCAGGCATTGGCAGCCTACCGCCAAACCGGAAAATGGCGTGACCGGTTTGTTGTGGGGGCAGGGAACCAATGCGCATCTGAACATGCATGCCGATGCGCACTGGGTTGTGTGCATGGTGGATACCGCCGATATCATCTGGTTGGGCGAGGAGGGAATGATCAAGTTCCCCAGGGCCGAGGTGGTCTACGCAGGCAACCGAGCCGGCGCGATGCGCTGCATTGCCGAGGGCATCGAGCAACACGCGCCACCCAAGCCCGAGCTACCTGTGGACACCGTCATCGCCGCGGAATTCATTCCCAAGGCGCCGCACGCGCAATTCACTGCGCCGGCCGTTGAAAGCGGTGCTCAGACCGCCGCGCCAGGTCCAGCCCCGGTCCACGGCGTTGGACCGCCTGCCGCACAGCATGCAAGTGAGATCGTGCGCACGCGCGAGATCGCGACCTATGGCAGCACGCTGACCGGCGCCGATCAGAGTCAACTGATCGCAGGGTACGGAAGCACCGAGACGGCAGGCAACCGCAGCGAGTTGATCGCCGGCTATGGCAGCACCGGTGTGGCCGGATCCGACAGCACCATCGTTGCCGGCTATGGCAGTTCCCAGACCGCAGGAGGCGGGAGCACACTGACGGCCGGCTATGGCAGCACGCAAACCGCGCGGCATGGCAGCGAGTTGACGGCAGGTTACGGCAGTACGGAAACTGCGGGTGCGGACAGCTCGCTGATCGCAGGCTATGGCAGCACGCAGACCTCCGGCGGCGACAGCTCGTTGACGGCAGGTTACGGCAGCACCCAAACCGCGCAGAACGGCAGCGATCTCACTGCAGGCTATGGCAGCACTAGCACAGCGGGCACCGATAGCTCGCTGATCGCCGGCTACGGCAGCACCCAGACTTCTGGTGGAGAAAGCTCGCTCACTGCCGGCTATGGCAGCACCGGAACCGCAGGTGCCGACAGTTCCTTGATTGCCGGCTACGGCAGCACGCAAACCTCAGGTAGCGAGAGTTCGCTCACCGCCGGCTACGGCAGCACGCAAACCGCCCGCAAGGGCAGCGACCTGACCGCCGGGTACGGCAGTACCTCGACGGCTGGCGGTGACAGCACCTTGATTGCCGGTTACGGCAGCACGCAGACCTCCGGTGGCGACAGTTCGCTCACCGCCGGCTACGGCAGCACGCAGACCGCCCGCAAGGGCAGCGACCTGACCGCCGGGTACGGCAGTACCTCGACGGCTGGCGGTGACAGCACCTTGATCGCCGGCTACGGCAGCACGCAGACCTCCGGTGACGAAAGCTCGCTGACGGCCGGTTATGGAAGCACCCAGACGGCGCGAAGCGGTAGCGATCTGACGACAGGGTATGGCAGCACCTCCACAGCCGGTGCCGACAGCACCTTGATCGCCGGCTACGGCAGCACGCAAACCGCTGGTGGCGAAAGTTCGCTGACGGCGGGCTACGGCAGCACGCAAACGGCTCGCAAGGGCAGCGACCTCACCACCGGCTACGGCAGTACCTCGACGGCTGGCGCGGGCAGCACGCTGATCGCTGGTTACGGTAGTACACAGACCTCCGGTGGCGACAGCTCGCTCACGGCCGGTTATGGCAGCACGCAGACCGCGCGAAAGGGCAGCGACCTGACCACCGGTTATGGCAGCACCTCGACGGCGGGTGCCGACAGTACGCTGATCGCCGGTTACGGCAGCACGCAGACTTCTGGTGGCGATAGTTCGCTGACCGCCGGCTATGGCAGTACGCAGACGGCGCGTAGAGGCAGTGATCTGACTGCGGGCTACGGCAGCACCTCCACCGCCGGCGCCGACAGTTCATTGATTGCCGGCTATGGCAGCACGCAGACGGCCGGCTTCAAAAGCATCCTGACCACCGGCTACGGCAGCACCCAGACCGCGCAGGAGGGCAGCCTGCTCACGGCCGGCTACGGCAGTTCCTCGACGGCTGGGTCGGACAGCTCGCTGATCGCCGGCTATGGCAGCACCCAGACGGCGGGCTTCAAAAGTATCCTCACCGCAGGCTACGGCAGCACCCAGACCGCGCAGGAACGCAGCACGCTGACCACCGGCTACGGCAGCACCTCGACGGCCGGGCACGACAGCACGCTGATCGCCGGCTATGGCAGCACGCAGACGGCCGGCTACAAGAGCATTCTCACCACCGGC
Source organism: Xanthomonas populi (assembly GCF_002940065.1). GTDB lineage: Bacteria > Pseudomonadota > Gammaproteobacteria > Xanthomonadales > Xanthomonadaceae > Xanthomonas > Xanthomonas populi. The sequence goes on along the minus strand of NZ_MDEJ01000038.1, from coordinate 9,530 downwards.
TATGGCAGCACCCAGACCGCGCAGGAGAGCAGCTCGCTGATCGCCGGTTATGGCAGTTCCTCCATGGCCGGCCCGGACAGCACGCTGATCGCCGGCTATGGCAGTACCCAAACCGCCGGCTACGACAGCTCATTGACGGCAGGATACGGCAGCACCCAGACCGCGCAGAGCAGCAGCTGGCTGATCACCGGCTATGGCAGTACGTCCACCGCCAGCTTTCAGAGCTCGTTGATTGCGGGCTATGGCAGCACGCAGACGGCCGGCTACGAAAGTACCTTGACCGCCGGCTACGGCAGCACGCAAACGGCCGGCCATGGCAGCATCCTGACCGCCGGTTACGGCAGCAATTCCACAGCAGGTTACGAAAGTACCCTGATCGCGGGCTACGGCAGCACCCAGACCGCCGGTTACGAAAGCACCCTGACCGCCGGTTACGGCAGCACCCTGACCGCGCTGGAAAACAGTTAGCTCACCGCCGGCTACGGCAGCACCGAAATCGCCGGGTTCTCCAGCACGCTGATCGCCGGCTACGGCAGCAGCCAGACTGCCGGTGGCGACAGCACGCTGACGGCGGGCTACGGCAGCACCCTGACTGCCCTGGACAACAGCACGCTGACGGCCGGCTACGGCAGCACCGAGACCGCAGGACAAGATAGCTCGCTGATAGCGGGGTATGGCAGCACCTTGACCAGTGGCGTACGCAGCTATCTGACGGCCGGCTATGGCAGCAACCAGATCGCAAGCTATGGCAGCTCGTTGATCGCAGGACACGAAAGCACCCAGATTGCCGGCCATCGCAGCATGCTGATTGCCGGCAAGCTGAGTTCGCAGACTGCCGGCTCGCGCAGCACCCTGATCGCCGGCAGGGGCAGCGTGCAGACGGCGGGTGACCGCAGCAAGCTGATCGCTGGCGCCGACAGTACCCAGATCGCTGGCGACCGCAGCAAATTGCTGGCCGGCAGCAACAGCTTCCTCACGGCTGGGGACCGCAGCAAACTCACCGCAGGCGACGACTGCACGCTGATGGCAGGCGACCGCAGCAAGTTGACGGCCGGAAAGAACAGCATCCTGACCGCAGGTGCCAACAGCAGGCTGATTGGCAGCCTGGGTTCCACCTTGACCGGTGGCAAGGACTCGGTACTGATTTTCAGATGCTGGGACGGTAAGCGCTACACCAACATCATTGCCAAGACCGGCGAGGAGGGCGTCGAGGCGGATACCGCCTATCAGGTGGACGACGACAAGAACGTGGTCGAAAAATTCGACGACCCTTTCGACACGATCGTGCTTGAGCAGGACGGCGGGCCCACATCCGCGGGAGATCACGCGCTAGTCGAGCAACAAGCACCACACTGAGTGAGACAAGTGGCGGCGTCTGCGCTGCATTGCATCGTCTCGGCCAACTACCAGGTGGCTGGCAGTTGGCCTGGTCGTGCACCTGCGTACGATCCGTTCACGTGTGTCACAGGCCATCGACACGCAGGCTGTCAGCGGCGCCGATGGCTTGAATGAGAAACGTCAGGGAGTTTTCCCAGGCATGTGCTGGCGCACGCCTGGGGGCATGCGCCAGGCAGCAGCATTTTGCGGATTCCGAATCCCGAGACTCAGGCAAGCCCATATTCTTTGAGCTTCTTACGCAACGTCGCCCGATGGATGCCCAGCATCGCTGCGGCGCGGCTCTGGTTGCCTTCGCAGTGGTTGAGCACTTCCACGAATAACGGAATCTCCATCTCGCGCAGCACGATTTCATACACATCATCGGCGTCGCTGCCGTCCAGATCGCGCAGATAACGGCGAACGGACTGGGCCACGTGTTCGCGCAGCGGCGATTTCGGGGCGCCACGACTGGTGTCAGGACGAGCGGGGGCTGCGTTCAAAGGGGGGTTACCAGTGTCACGAAGCCGGGATGCGTGGCCGGCGAGGGGGAGTGAGTCTAGCGCGTGCCCTCATCGCTCGCCACGCCCATGTGGTCATCGGCGTCAGATCGCGTCCGCTCACCTGAAATCTAAACGAAAGGCGGCCGTGCTCGCGGCCGGTTCGCGCACGCGAAACGTCACCTGCACCGCCTGACCGGGCGCGAGCGTGTCGTGCGCTTCCGGGCGTTGGCCCAGATACTCCTGTGGCGCCAGCACGCGCGTGCCGATCACCCGACCGTCGGCGTCGGACAGCGACAGCTGCAGCCACGGCCAGGCCTGCGCCCAGCGCGCGTCGTTGCGGAAACTGGCCTGGATCCGCAGCACGCTGGGGTTGGCCGGCAGCGGGCGCACATCGCGGTTGAGCAGGGTGAGCGCCGCCGGTTCACGCCAGGCCGGCAGCGTGCAACGCAGCACGCCGCAGGCCGCGCCGACCAGCGGACGCCAGCGCGCGTTGGTGGCCAGGTGGGCGCCATCGGCGATGACGATCTGTAGCGCCAACAGGCCCACTAGCCCGATCAACAGCGCCCACTGCCACCCGCTGGCGCGCAGACGCGGCCGGGTGAGTCCACGCCGGGCGAAGGTCGGCGCGGGTGATGCGGAGGCTGCAGCTGGGAGGAGCTGGAATTGTGCGGCGTTGGTTGTGCTGGCATGGACCGCGTCGCTGACGGTTGCCTCGGTGTCTGTTTGCGGATCGGTGTCGGATGCCGGGGTGGAGGCGGTGTTGGCGGTGGCGGTGGGATCGCGATCAAAATCGAGATCGCGATCGGTCTCCTGGCCTGCATCCGCGATGCTGCCGACAGCGGCGCCAGTCGGCTGCGTGCCTGGGGAGCGAGAAAGTGGGTCGCGGTTGTCATCAGCGCCGACCGTTGTGCCTTCAGCCATATCGCCGGGCACGTCGCGCGTGCTCAAGGTGTTCCACCCCGGTCGATCCGGAGTGGCGTAACCTGCTGCAGGTTTGCCGTCATCGCGGCGTGGGGTTGTCGTGTCTGCGCGTGCCACGTCGATGCGCGGCGGTGTCATCAGCGGCGCAGCCGGCGACGGAACGATCGGCGCCAGCGGTGCGGCCGCCAGCTCCGGCGATGGCGCGGGCGGCAACTTACTCGTCGGCACCGGCAGCGGCTGTTCTGGCGGCGCTGCAGTTGGCGCGACGGGCGTGGGAATCAGCGATGGGGCAGCCGGCGTCGCACGCAGGAACGTGGCCAGGGGGCGGCGCGTTGGCGGAGTCTCGGACATCGGCAGGCGTGCAGCGGGAAGACCGCTATTCAACCACGCGCACGCCGATGGGCGAACCTAGGTGCTTCAGTGGTGATGCGTTATATGAAGCGCGCGCGACAGTAGGGTCGACTGCATCTTTTGCGGCACACGCCTAAGCCGAACACACACCAAGGCGTGCAGCGTCCAACAGGCTAGGCGGGCTGACAGCGAGTTCCTGACCCGACGCTCGAGCGCAGCCTCAATGCTCGGTCGTCTTTTGTCGGCGCGGCTTGCATGGTCAAACAACAGACCAAACAGGCCACTGACCATTTCCCATCTCCGATTTACCGCCGCCGCCGCATCTTGGCCTCGGCCAGTAGCAGATCGAGCAAACCACTGCGCTGACGCGGTGCCAGCGTATCGAAGCGAGATAGCAGCACGCGCTGCTGGTCGTCCAGGCGACGATATTGGGCGGGCTCTTCGGCGATCGCCGAGACCGGCGGTCCGAACGTCCGCTCGCCGCGGCCGGTGGCCAGGTATTCGAACGCCATGCCGCTGCGCTTGGCCAGGCCGATCAGGTTCTCCACCGAGGGCGCGGTGCCTTCGGCCATTTCCCATTGTGCGACGGCGCTGCGGGTAACCCCCAGTTCGCCGGCCAGGGCCTCCTGGGTCAGCTTGGTGAAGCTGCGGGCTTCGCGTACTCGCTCGTACAGCTTGCTCACACGGCACCGATGAATGGCATACATGGCCGGAAAGTATAGCTCTAGCAGCGCCGGGAGATAGTTCGTATAACTTTCATTTGGCTATATGTTTGCGATACTGTCTGCGTACCGATGATAACGACATCACAGCGAACTCAAGGAAGGCGTTCATGGTCGAGCCAGCCGCTCTCAAATCCGATCCAGCGCGACGTAGTTCAGCACCGTCAGCACCAGCTGAGGTGGCGCCCTGGCCTGCGCATTCGCCATTGGATCCAGCTGTCGCGCACTTTCGCGGCGCGCCGTGTTACCAGATCTGGCAGCGCGATGCGGACTGGACGGCAGTACGCGAAGGCGTGCATTGGTCGGCCGCACTGGCGCCGCGGGGGTGGGCGCTGCGCTATCGGCAATGGCAGTTGCTGGCGCTGGGCCTGTTGATCGTGGGCCTGGCTAGCGGCCTGGCCGTGAGCAGTGCCCAGGCGTGGGTATCGTCCCTGGCATGGGCGGTGTTGCTGCTCGTCGACGTACTGCTACGCGTGCGCGTAGCCAGACACGCCGGGCGTTGGCGCAGCGAAGCGCTGCAGCGCGATGGCTGGCAGACGGTGACCCGGTTGCGCGCGATCAGCGTTGCCGATGCGCTGACCACCGTGCAGATCCGCGCCGGCAGGCCACCGCGGTGACGCGACGCTGCGTCAGCTGCGGCGCACGCCCTCGATGCGCATCCAGTCTTCGTCGCGCTCGCAGTGCAGTTGCTCGAACCATGACGCGTAGCGTTGCAGCAGCTCGTCTTCCTGGCCGTGCAGGATGCCCGACAGCGCAATCCGGCCGCCCGGTGCCACACGTGCGGCCAGCGTATCGGCCAGCGCATCCAGCGCCGAGGCCAGGATATTGGCGACCACCACCTGATAGGTCTGCACCGGCTCGTCCTGTGGCAGATACACCGCCAACTGCGCTTGCACGGCGTTGCGCTCGGCATTGTCGGTGGTGGCCAGTACCGCCTGCGGGTCATAGTCCACACCCACCGCGCTGGCTGCACCCAGCTTCAGCGCGGCGACTGCGAGAATGCCCGAGCCGCAGCCGAAATCGAGCACGCTGCGGCCCTGCAATTCGCCGCTGCCGGCCAGGCTGTCTAGCCAGCGCAGACACAGCGCGGTGGTCTGGTGCGTGCCAGATCCAGAGGCCAGGCCCGGATCCAGCCGCACCACTGCGGCGTGGGGCGCTTGCGCGGCTTCGGGCAGGTCGTGATTCCACGGCACGATGAAGGTGCGCGCGCCGAACTGCATCGGCTTGAACTGATCCATCCAGGCGCGTTCCCAATCGCTGTCATCGACCGTACGGAACGCGACCTGGCTCCAGTCCAGCCCCCGGTCGAACGCTTCCAGCGCGGCGAGCAGCATTAGCGCATCGCTGTCGCCATCGAACAGCGCGTTCAGCACCATCGTGTTCCACATTGGCGTTTCGCCGACGCCAGGTTCGAGAATGGCGCGCTCGTTGCTGGTATCGGCATTGGCGTCGAGCAGTGTCACCGCCAGCGCGCCGACATCGTCCAGCGCATTCTGGTAACGGGGCTGGGTGGCGTCGGAGCAGTGCAAGGACAGTTCAAGAAACGGCATCGTGACGGTTGGGCAATTCGAAAGCGTGCATCGTAGACCATTTGTGCAGGCGGGCTCGTGCGTGAAGGTGCCTGGATGCGGCCAAGCGCACGCCGCCGCCGGACGGCTTGGTTTGATTGGCGGATTAAGTTCGGCGGATTCAGCGCAGTTGGCGCCGACAGCTGCTGGCACATGCCGTGGACATGCCGGCAACCAAATTGCGGCTGTGCGCTGTTCACAGTGCACGCGCACAGACCACCTTCCTCATGTCTTGCACCGTCCGCAGTCTGCATTGGCAGCGTCCGCTCGCGCGCCAGCGTGTGCTGATGCGGGTGCTAGACTTCGCGCCGTCGCTGCGGGGCTTGCCCGCGCCAGGGGCGCTGCTGTTCATACCGCTTGCTCGTACCCGCCATCTCTGGTTGTTGCTCGCTCCCGCTGCGCTCGCAGCGGCAGCGTGGTGGCATGTGCGCGCGCGACCGACCGAGCCACCGGTTGCATCGATATCGGCCCCCGCAAGCAGTACGCACGCAAGCGTCCTTGCACCAGCGCTACACGCGCATGCCGAACGCAGCGCCGCCTTTTATTGCGCCAACGCGGGCATCTGCTCGCGCGATAGCGCACAGGACGTTGTGTCATCCGTAGTCGACGCCGCGGTGCCGCGGCAGGGAGCAGACAGGGTGGATTAGCGGGTCGATACACGGGTGTCCGAGCCGGGAGCGCAATCATGAATTACCGTCGGTTGGCGCATGGCGCCAAGTTCTGGTTCTGGGTCGCGTTGTTCGTGGCGTATTCGGCAGCGGCCGTGGGCATTGTGATGATCGATATCGCCGATCACCGTTATCAGCCGCTGTCGGTCAAGTCGACTACGGTCACCGCCGACGAACAGCAGCGACGGCATGGCGCCAGCCAGGTGGCGGCGGTGTATCGCGTCAGCAGTGCGATGCCGTTTTCGACATTGCCGGCCGGGGGACCTTTCAGTTGGTCTGGCCGGATGGTTCAGCGAAACCATGACCGTGGTGGATCCTGCATCGTCCAGCAGCATCGTGCCGGTGCCGGGCAGCCAGCAGCCGGCTGCACCGCGGCGTGAGTGATGCGCGGTGCGCGAGCGTCAACATGGTGAGACGAAACAGCCCGGTTTCCCGGGCTGTTTCGTTATTTGCATACCGCGATTAAACCAGCGCGATCGACTTGTTCTTGCGCTCGGCCAGGCGCTTTTCCAGATAGTGGATGTTCTGCCCACCGGCCTGGAAGCCCTTGTCGCGCATGATGCGCTGCTGCAGCGGGATATTGGTCTTGATGCCGTCCACCACCATCTCGTTCAGCGCCACGCGCATGCGCGCGATCGCGGTTTCACGGTCCGGGCCGTGCACGATCAGCTTGCCGATCATCGAGTCGTAATTCGGCGGCACTTTATAGCCCGCGTAGATATGTGTATCCACACGCACACCCGGGCCACCGGGCGGATGGAACGCGGTGATCAGGCCCGGATTGGGCATGAAGGTTTCCGGGTCCTCGGCATTGATGCGGCACTCGATCGCATGCCCGCGCAGCACGATGTCGCTCTGCTTGATGCTCAGCTTCTGCCCGGCGGCGATACGCAATTGCTCGCAGACCAGATCGATGCCGGTGATGCGCTCGGTGACCGGATGCTCCACCTGGATACGCGTGTTCATTTCGATGAAGTAGAAACTTCCGCCTTCGAATAGAAACTCGAAGGTGCCGGCGCCGCGATAACCGATGCGGATGCAGGCATCCACGCAGACCTTGCCGATCTCGTTGCGCAACTGTTCGGTGATGCCTGGTGCCGGCGCTTCTTCCACCACCTTCTGGTGGCGACGCTGCATCGAGCAATCGCGCTCGCCCAGATGGATCGCATTGCCCTGACCGTCGGCCAGTACCTGGATTTCCACGTGACGCGGATTTTCCAGGAACTTCTCCATGTAGACCTGATCGTTGCTGAAAGCTGCCTTGGCTTCGGACTTGGTGGTTTCGATGGCGACCTTCAACGCGGCCTCCGAATGCACCACGCGCATGCCGCGACCGCCGCCGCCGCCAGCGGCCTTGATGATCACCGGGTAGCCGATTTCGCGCGCCACCTTGGTGTTGGCGACGATGTCATTGCCCAGCGGGCCGCCCGAGCCAGGCACGCACGGCACGCCGGCGGCCTTCATCGCGCGGATCGCTTCAACCTTGTCGCCCATCAGGCGAATGGTGTCAGCTCTGGGGCCGATGAAGATGAAGCCTGATTCTTCCACGCGTTCGGCAAAGTCGGCGTTTTCCGACAGAAAGCCGTAACCGGGATGAATGGCCTGCGCATCGGTCACCTCGGCTGCGGCGATCAACGCCGGGATGTTGAGGTAACTGTCGCTGGAGGCGGCCGGGCCGATACACACCGACTCGTCGGCCATGGCCACGTGCTTGAGGTTGCGGTCGACCGTGGAATGCACCGCGACCGTGCGGATGCCTAACGTGTGGCACGCGCGCAGGATGCGCAGCGCGATTTCACCTCGGTTGGCGATGACGACTTTATCGAGCATGGGTAGGGATTCCGAACGCGGGATGGTGTTCGGGACCGGGCAGGGGGGACCCGGAACCCGGAAAAGCAAAGGCGCGCAGTAGTCAGCGTTGCTCTCGCTCTTCCGGGTCCCGGGTCCCGGGTCCCGGCAAATCAGCCGATCACAAAGAGCGGCTGATCGAATTCCACTGGCTGGCCGGTTTCGCCGAGGATGGCCACGATGGTGCCGGAGACGTCGGCTTCGATCGGGTTGAACATCTTCATTGCCTCGATGATCGCCAGCGTTTCGCCGGCCTTGACCTGCTGGCCGACGGTGACGAAGGCTGGCTTGTCCGGTGATGGCGAGAGGTAGAACATGCCGACCATCGGCGCGCGCAGTACGTGGCCTTCCGGCAGTGCGGCACCTTGCTTTGCCCCACCGGTGGAAGCTTCGGTTGGCGACTGCATCGGCATGGCGGTTGCGGTCGGTGCTTGCGCAAGCGGGGCGGGTGCGTACTGCTGCACCGGCGCGCTCACCACGGTCGTGCCCTTGGGCACGCGCGCCAGACGCACGCTTTCTTCGCCTTCCTTGATCTCGATTTCGGCGAGATTGGATTCTTCGAGCAGGTCGATCAGTTTCTTGATTTTGCGGAGATCCATACGGGCCTCATGAGGGGAATCGGTGGAGGTTGCCGGCGGAATGGGGTCAGACCGTCGGCGCGGGCGCCGTCGTCGGCAATGCGGGTGTCATGCGTCGCGCTCCAGGCGCGCGATCACCGCTTCCAGGGCCAGCCGGTAACTGTCCGCGCCGAAGCCGCAGATCACACCGTCGGCCTTGTCGCTGAGATAGCTGTGGTGGCGGAACGGCTCGCGCGCATGCGGATTGGACAGATGGATTTCCACAAACGGCACACCCACGCCGAGCAGCGCATCGCGCAGCGCCACCGAGGTATGGGTGAAGGCGGCCGGGTTGATCAGGATGTAGACGGTGCCGTCCTCGCGCGCGGCGTGGATGCGCTCCACCAGCACGTGCTCGGCATTGGACTGCAGGCAGGCCAGCGTATGCCCGGTGGCCTGCGCGCGGTCCACCAGGGCCGCATCGATCTGCGCCAGCGTGGTGCGCCCGTAGACGTCCGGCTCGCGGGTGCCGAGCAGGTTGAGGTTGGGGCCGTGCAACAGCAGCAGGTGGGCCATGACATCCGGGAGAGCGGAAAGGGCGGAAGTCTGCGCGATGCTGGCGATGCTGTCCAGATAGGCGAAGTTAGGCTTGTTTTAAACGATCGTTTAAAATCTTGGTTGCCGGTGTGCACGCTCGGTGAGTTGTGATGTCTTACCCAGGACGATTCTCAGGCGCTCGGCGACCAACCATATGGCGATCAGGCCAAACTACTGGTTGCCACGACCGCCAATCTTGAAACCGCGTCTGAGGCCCTGCATCCCAGCCCACTATAGAGACTGCCTGCCTCAACTTGCAGCCTACGCATGGTGCGACCGGCAGCGGCGGTCGCCCTTGCGCGCCGGCGGCTTCAACTCTGGATCGCACCACCAACGGGTGGGACGTGATCCAGGCGACCTGACCTGAGCGACTTCACCGCCAAGTGGAGTCGCTCAGGTCATCCAGCCGTCTGGATCTTCC
>NZ_MDEJ01000037.1 GCF_002940065.1 Xanthomonas populi | reverse complement strand
TCTGGAGCGATTACGCACACTGCCCGAACACGTCTACAACCAGATGGTCATGGGCTGAAAAACGTGGGGATACCTCAGATTCTGGATCACATTGCGCAGGAACTGCGCTGCAACCAGCTTGTGGGCCGAGGCATGGAGGTCGGTGAGCGCAAACGTGGACGTCCTGTCGATGGCCACGAACAGAGCGCGCTTGCCCTCGGCCGTCTGCACCTGTGCAATGTCGATGTGGAAGTCGCCAATCGGATCGTTTTTGAACCGCTTCTTGGCGGCTTTGTCGCCTGTAATCTCGGGGAGCCGCGAGATGTCATGGCGTTGCAGGCAGCGGTGCAACGATGAGCGCGTCAGATGCGGGATGCTCGGCTGCAGTGCGTAGAGACAGTCATCCAGCGGCAGCAACGTGTGCTTGCGGAAAGCGACGATCGCCGCCTCATCCGCAACGGACAACACGCTGGCACGCGGCGGCGTCGGCCCGGTTGGCACATCGGCAACCGAGGTCCGCGTCTTCCACTTCGCCACCGTCTTGTGATGGATGCCGTAACGCTTGGAAAGCGCTCTCAGGCTCTCTTGACTGTGTGGTATCGCTCGACGGATCGCCTCAGTCGTGGTGGCGCTCCCCTGCAGAACCTGGCCCATCGTGCTTGCTTCCATTCGAGGGAAAATAATGCACCATCAGAACCTGGGATCAAACAGTCAGCACGGTCCATCAGTAGATGAATCGGCCGCTCCGCTGGCCCCAGGTGTTCAAGCAACTTGCCGCCTGCAGGTGCGTCATGCGCGTTGCCAGCTATCAATCCAAACGGGCGGTCTCAAGACTCAAGTGCAACATGTGATGTGAACGTTGCGAGTTCGTCTTCCATTGTCTCGCTGGGTGTTGTCCAGCCCAGGATTTTCCGTGGACGGGTGTTCATCAGTCAGGCGATGTGAGTGAGGTAGTGCTGCCTGACGCCAGACAGGTCCGCTCCTTTGGGCAGCAACTGGCGAAGCAGTCCGTTGGTGTTCTCGTTGCTTGCCCGCTGCAAGGGCGCATGCGGGTCGGCAAACCACATGCCCAGTGCCCGGAAACCAAGCGCTGCTGCACCGCTTCGGGTTGGTGCACGATCCGCAGTTGCTCCGGCACCCAGGTGCGTTTGGCAGCAGTCGTACGCTGGAATCCGCGCGATGGTGTGTGCTGGCGCAGCGCCTCACTGTCTTGCTAAGCCAACTCCCAACTCAATGTCGACGGGCTTGTCCCCAAAAGCCTGGAGATCGAGCACAAGCTCTGACCTCGCCGCGCCTCGCTCTGGAGCATCGCGCGCGCTTCTGCGCTTAGGTGACAATCGCGTTTTGACAGGTGCGTACCCTACTGACTGAAAGGGTGTTGCACTTGGAAGTTGGGGCGGCAGGCTACCGTTCCTGCATACGGTTCAACTCGGCAACGACGATCCAGCATTGCAACTGGATCGTCGTATGCACAAGCGACAGCGCTGGAACCAACGAATCCACATGCACAACCTTCAATGTCATGCATGCGTCAACTAAAGACTCAACGCAGTGGAACGTCCGCCACCTTGTCCTGGTAATCCTTTTTCGGGTCGACACCGAATAGCACCTTGATACCAGCAAGCAGACTGGAACCATTGAGCCAGATCTGCGCATGGTCCGCGTCCAGGCGCAGCAGCGCCAATTTCGGATCGTCCTTGCCACCTTCGTACCACGCAGCAACGTGCGGGTTCCACAAGCGATCGATCACTGCGGGGTCGGTGTCTTCATGCAATGCGCCGCTGATGCTGGCGAACAGATCATGCCCTTTGCTGCTGAAGGCACCAATGACGCTACGCCCCTGCCCCAGCATTGCGATCAGCGCGTTGTACTTGGAGGTAAAGAACCAGATCGAGCCGCCGCTGTCGCCTTCGATCTGCGCCGTCATCGGGCGTGCATGACCATCTTCGACACCATCAAGGCCCAGCATCACGGTGCGATCTGACTTGAGCGCCTTCCAGAATTTTTCCTGTAACTCTTTGGGATCTACCATTTCGATTCCTGACAAGCGCATGTCTACGCGGGGGATTGAGTCTGTAAGCCCGACCGACCACAGCATGTGACGATGCGCACCGTTGTCTGCACACAACAGCAACGTGCATTACGCTGTTGCGGCCGTGCACACGTGTATCGCATCGCAGCACGCGCTGTCCGTGTGCGACGCAATCACGCTGAAAACCGTGATGACACCGATGGTCCTGAACATTGCACCTGGGAGCGAGGCTGGAACAAGCGGACACGGCATTAGCATCGCCTCGCCGCTCGCGTGGTGACCAAACAGAGGACTGAGACAGGGCAATCGGCACTGCCTTCACATGTCGCGCCATGGCGTCCTCACACCGCGCGCAAGGTTCAGCGTCTGAACCGTATCGACCTATCCGTATGTGCCCTGTGCATAGAGAGCGCCACTCATGTCTGCATTGCATATCCGCACGCGCTGCGTCGTCGCCGCACTGCTGAGTTTTATCAGCATCGATACGACTGCCTTGACCGGCACCGCCACCCGGCCACAACTCACCAGCAGCCAAGCGAGCACGTACACGATTGCCAAGGCGCTGGCCAAGGCAGGACCGCTCAACGCACCGGTCACCGACAACTGAAATCCCACTGCAGGCGTCGCATTGCTTAGCGCAGACTATGCGGTCGCAGCGGACGGTTCCAGACGCTATCGCACCTTGCAATCGGCGATCAATGCAGCCGTGGCTGCAGGGGGCACCACGCGTCGTTACATCAGCATCAAAGCGGGCACCTACACCGAGTTGGTCTGCGTGCCGACGCACGCATCGCCGCTGACGGTGTTCGGCTTGGGCACGAATACCGCAGACACCATCATCCGCTTCAATAACGCCAATCCCACACCCAAGCCGGCGGGAACCGTAAGCCATCCATGTGCCAGCAATGCATCGGCAACCACGGTAGGCACCTCTAACAGCGCAGCCTTGACCGTACGCGCCGCAGGTTTTCAGGCGCGTCATTTGCGCGTAGACAACAACTATGTCGAAGGCACCTACACCAACAACAACGAGGCGGCAGTGGCGCTGGCAGTGCGTGGCGACAAAGCCAGTTTTGAAGATGTCCTCGTGACCGGCAACCAGGACACGTGGTTGAACAGCGCCACCAACGCGGCCAACGTAATCGGTGTCTATTTCAAGAGCAGCACCAGCGATGGCGATATCGATTTCATCTTCGGCTCCGGTGTGAGCGTGTTCGATCACGCCACAATTCGCTCCACGGGCGCGCGGCTTGGCACCGGACGCGGCGGCTATATCTTCACGCCAAGCACGCGCACCGGCAGCAGCTACGGCATTTGGGCGATCGACAGCAGCTTCGTTGCCATTTCCAGCTCGCCCGACAACAACACCTACCCTTGGGCGCGCCTGGGATGAGGGCATCAGCGCTATAAGTGCCTACGTCGATGGCACCTCGCCCAATGGGCAGGTCACTGTGCACAATTCCACGCTGGGCAGCCATATCCGCAAGGCCACACCGCGGAATGCGTCTACTGCCAGCCGGACCTATTGCAGCAGCAAGTGCGCCAATTCGCCGAACCGTTTTTACGAAGACAGCAATGGCGGTGCAGGCAGCGCGGACTGAATCTTCGCGTCAACCAGTGGCTCAACGCCGCCATCCTCGCTTGTCGGCAATCCGTGTCATGCGGTGAGCCGACAGGCGTTTTTGTTTTAGTTGATTGCGGCGACACCCCGCGTTGCATTCGGCAATGCGGTGCTGAATTCGCTCATCCGACATCGCGCGCTGGCATGAGGGGCAATGCTGGGTCGTCGATCGCTACCGACCAAGCTGTGTAGCGATCGATACCGTTGGCGCGCTAACGGCGCGTGTTCGCAATCGCTGTCATGCGAGTGCAACACACCGGCGACGCGCCTGTGACTGATCGACGGCGTCTTTTCGCATTCCACTCTCGGAGTCATCACGCATGAAGTCTCATCCCTCCTTTCCAGCGCTTGCGCAGTTGACGCTCGCGCTACTCGGCCTGGTGACATTCGAAGCCAGCGCCGCGTGGCCCCACACGCCAGACGTGGCCGATACCGCGCACAGCATCTCCACCAGTTGGGGCGTGATCCAGCAGCCCACGCTGCCGACACAGGTCTGCGCAACGCTCAAGGCCGCGCTGGTGCCGGTTGCCGGCTCGCTGGATGCACTCGATACCGATCCGACGCAATCCAAGCGCGACACCGCGCGTTTGCAAGCAGCCATCGATGATTGCCCCGCCGGCAGCGCGGTGCGTCTGGTTACCGGCGATGCCGGGGAGTCGGGCGTGTTGAGCGGCCCGCTGACGATCAAGAGCGGGGTCACGCTCTGGATCGACCGCGGCGTCACCTTGTTCGGCTCGCGCAATCCGCGCGACTACGACAATGGCCTGGGAACCTGCGGCACCGCTACCAGCGACAAGGCTAAATCCTGCAACCCGCTGATCCATGTGGCAGATACCGCCAACAGCGCCATCGTGGGTGCCGGCAAGATCGATGGCCGCGGCGGCAGCACGCTCACCGCAGGGCCCAACGCGGGCACCGCCAGCTGGTGGGATCTGGCCTATCTCAACGTCACCAAGGGACTGAGCCAACACGTGCCGCGCATGCTGCAGATCGACGACAGCACCGACTTCACGCTGTACGGCATCACCCTGGAAAACTCGGCCAATTTCCACGTCACCACCGACAACGTGGTCGGCTTGACGGCATGGGACATCAAGATTCTTGCGCCCAGCCTGGTCTATTCGCGCCCCGGCTATCGCTGCCCTGCCGGCAGCACGCCCTACGTCAATCCGCACGCGACCTGCTTCACCCCGGAAACGGCCAAGAATACCGATGGGTTCGATCCCGGCCAGTCGAAGAAGGTGTTGCTCACTTACTCCTATATCGGCACCGGCGACGATGGCGTTGCGATCAAGGCGCATGCCAGCAGCAAGCGCAGCATCACCTCGGAAAATATGCTGTTCGCCTACAACCAGTTCTATTACACGCACGGTTTTTCGCTGGGGAGCGAAACCGATTCAGGCATGCGCCACATCGCCGTGCGCGGCTTGAGCATCGATGGCTTTAACAGCAACGACGCGCACTCCGATCCATATTCCGCCAACGGCCTGCGCATTAAATCCGATGGCACGCGTGGCGGCCAGGTGTACGACATCAGTTTCGAAAACGTCTGCATGCGCGGCGTTGCCAGGCCGCTGGTGTTCGATGCCAACTATGCCAATGCAGCGGTACGCAGCAAGCTGCCCAATTTCAGCGGCATTGCGTTGACCAACGTGCACTCGCTCGGTTCCAAGGCGTTTGACGGCGGCGAGCTGAGCTTCTATGGGTATCGCGATGCGACCACCACCTTGCCGATCACTATTTCGCTGGACAACGTGGTGCTGGAAGGTGGCCCGATCTCGTTCGCAAAGCCGCATTTCGGAGGGCCGGCCAGCAATCCGGGCGCAACGCACTTCACCTTCAAGGGCGGCCCGGTGAGCTTTTACGACCAACTGTCGGAATCGGTGCCCAACGATGTGCAACTGCAAGGCAAGCCCGGGCCTGGCACACCACTGCAGTGCAATGACGCGTTCATTGCTTACCACTCGGTGTTGCCTGATTCGCCGATCTAAGCTTGCTTGAAGCGGCATCGATTGCTGCGATCAAGCTATCGCAGCAATCGGCGTATTTAAAATGGCTGACAAAACCGCTCGAACACTGTCTCGATGGCGGCAACGGGTTGGCAACGCTCGCCTTATTTGACGGGTGGAGGGATGTCGGGATGGCAGTGACATTGCAGCTTGAAAGAATCTGATCAGACCGCACCTCATCGCACGGCCGCGCTGCATGCACTGCTCGCAACCATGCACCGACACTCGGCTGGTCGAGGGCGCGGTGCCCTCACCGCTCGCGGGACACGCCGTGAATCCATCCATGGATGGCTACTTGGCGGCATCCATGCCGCCAAGGGTCCCGTAAGCGGTGAGGGCATCGCACCGGCCAACGTGGTCGTGTGCTGATGGAAACCACGAAGCCGGCCGCACCCACCTGACGACTGCTCACTACGTTTTGTTAGCCGCTCTTAGTCCGTACCGCTGGCCGCACGCCAGCTATGCCACAACTGCTGCACCGGCGGCGGATACGCCGCCTTGCCAGCGAGCTCGCGCTGCAAGCGCAGACGCGCCAGCCGCGACCACACCCGATGCGGCCGCGCCAATGCTGGCTTGCGCGGCCAGGCCTGCAGCAATTGCGTGCGCCATGCGGCTGTCGTCATCCCGCCCGGCGTCGCGCTGTCGCCGGCCACACGCTGACGTGCGTCCAACCATTGCACCGCCACCGCCGTCGCATCGCCAGGCTGGTTGCGCGTAAACATGACTGCTTCGACTGCGACCACGGCCTGGGCAAAGGCACGCAATGTCTCCAGCGCCTGCTGCAGCGATTGCGCCGGCACGCGGGCGTCCTGCATTGCGGACAAGGTGTCGGCCAGTTGCGCCCAAGGCGCACGCACCGGTTCGAGCACGCGCCCCAGCGGATGCCGCGAGCGCTGGTTCGACCAATCGCGCAGCTCCTGCTGCCACCACGCCAGCTTGGCATCGGCCGGCAACGGGTCGCCGGCGATATTCATGATGTCCTCCCATTCCTGCAGCAAGGCAAACCAGGCGGAGGCCGGCGGGCGCTGCAGTTGCGGAATGAAAGGCTCGGCAATCGACCATTCCGGCCAGCGGGTGCGCCATTTGTCGAGGAAACTATCGAGAGCGCTGGATTGGCTCATGGCGGGTCCAGAAAAAAACGAAAAAGATCAGCTGTGTGGCCACGTTGCGGCATTCCACAACAGTTGCGGCTGCTCGACCAACACGTTGGCTTGCCAGCTCAAGGGATCGTCGTCGTGCAGGCAATAGCCCCACAACACCGCCACCGATGGCATCGCTGCCGCGCGCGCGGCCAGGATGTCGCGTTCGTCGTCGCCGACGTACACGCACTGCGCGGCCGCAATACCAATGCGTTCGGCAGCTGCCAGCAACGGCAACGGATGCGGCTTGCGCTCGGCCAGCGTATCGCCGCCGATCAACACCGCGCAGCGCTGCTCCCACCCCAGTTGCGGCAGAATCAGCCGCGCCAGATATTCGGGCTTGTTGGTGACGATACCCCACACGCAACCGGCGCGGTCCAGCCGCAGCAGCAGTTCTTCGATACCATCGAATAGCTGCGACTGCGTGCCGATCACGGCTTCATAGCGACGCAGGAATTCCGGCACCAACGCAGCGCGTGCGTCCGCATCGAGTTCCGCAAACGCAACGGCCAGCATCGCGCGCGATCCCTTCGACACCACCGGGCGTAACTGCGCCAACGCGATCGGCGCACGTCCCCGCTCGGTGAGCATCGCGTTGACGGTCGCCAGCAAGTCCGGCGCGCTATCCAGTAGGGTGCCATCGAGATCGAACAACACTGCGCGCGGGAAATTCAGTGATGCAACGTTGTCTTGGCGTTGAACGTTGTCATTTGTTATTCGAGATGCATCGGACATCACCAACGCCAAACTCCGCTGTTGCGATTCCCCATTTCCGATTCCCGATTCGTCACGGCTTCACCGCATAGGCCAGGTAATTGACCTCCGTGCGCGAAGACAGACGCGCACGATTGCGCCACGGCTCGTACACCATGCCGCTGACGTCTTCCAGCTGTAGCTCCGCGCTGCGCAACCAGGCCGCAAGTTCCGCCGGCTTGATGAAATCCTTGTATTGATGCGTGCCTTTGGGCAGCAGCCGCGCGATGTATTCGGCGCCGACCACCGCCAGCGCGAACGCGGCTGGGGTACGGTTGAGCGTGGACAGAAACAGCTTGCCGCCCGGCTTGAGCAGGCTTGCGCAGGCGCGGATGATCGCGGTCGGGTCCGGCACGTGCTCGAGCATTTCCATGCAGGTGACCGCATCGAAACTGCCGGGCTGCTCGGCAGCCAAGTCTTCCACCGACTGCACGCGGTAATCCACCTGCACGCCCGATTCCAGGCCGTGCAGCCGCGCCACCTTGACCAGCTCCGGAGCCAGATCGATCGCGGTGACCTGCGCGCCCAGACGCGCCATCGACTCGCTGAGCAACCCGCCGCCGCAGCCGACATCGAGCACGCGCGCACCGGCAAGGTCCAGCCGTACGGACACATAATCCAGACGCACCGGATTGAGCGCATGCAGCGGCTTTTGCGGGCCGTCGGCATCCCACCAGCGCGTCGCCAGCGCGGCGAATTTATCCAGCTCGCTCTGATGAAAATTGCTGGAGGTGGTGTGAGTATTCGGATTCATGCGGAGCTCCGTGTTGCGATGACGCGCGCTCAGGCGCGGACGGTGCGGATGCGGTCGCGCCACTGCCGCGCATTGGCGACCAGGGCGGCGATATCCATGTCGACCAGTTCGCTCTGTACCAGTTTGGCCTTGCCGGCGATCCACACATCACTGACCTGATGGCGGCCGGCGGAATAGATCAGTTGCGACAACACATGATGCAGCGGCTGGGTTTCCAATGCAGACAGATCCACGCAGACCAGATCGGCCTGCTTGCCGATTTCGATCGAGCCGATCTTGTCGCCGAAGCCCAACGCGCGCGCGCCGCCCAACGTGGCCGCACGCAAGGTGGTGGCCGCATCCAGCGCAGTGGCATCGTTGGCGACTGCCTTAGCCAGAATGGCAGCGGTGCGGTTCTCGCTGAACATGTCCAGATCGTTGTTGCTGGCGCAGCCGTCGGTGCCGATGGCCAGATTCACGCCTGCGCGTTGCAATGCGCAGGCCGGGCAAAATCCAGATGCCAGCTTGAGATTGGATTCTGGGCAATGCACCACGCTGACGCCGCGCTCGGCACACAGATGAATTTCCGCCTCGGTGAGCTGGGTCATGTGCACCGCGATCAGGCGGTCGTTGACCAGACCCAGGCGATCCAGCCGCGCCAGCGGGCGCTGCCCGTATTGCTTGACCGAATCGGCCACTTCCTGGGCGGTCTCGTGCGTATGCAGATGCACCGGCAGGTCGAGCTGGTCGGCCAGCATGCGCACGCGTTCGAAGTTGGCATCGTTCACCGTGTACGGCGCATGCGGCGCGAAGGCAGTGCTGATCAGCGGATCGTCGCGCCATTGATCATGCAATTCGCCAGCGCGCGCGAAGTATTCGTCGTCCGACGAGGCCCACGCGGTGGGGAAATCGATGATCACCGCGCCCACCAGCGCACGGAAACCATGCTGCTTGTAGACCGCCGCCTGCACGTCGGCGAAGAAGTAGTTTTCGTTGGCGCAGGTGGTGCCGCCACGCAGCATTTCGGCGATCGCCAGCGTGGTGCCGTCGGCCACGAATTCCGGCCCGATCACCGCCGCCTCCACTGGCCAGATGTGCTGCTGCAGCCACACCATCAGCGGCAGATCGTCGGCGATGCCGCGCAGCAGCGTCATCGGGTTGTGCGTATGCGCGTTGACCAGGCCCGGCATCAAGGCCGCCTCCGGGCGCGAGACGGTCTGCTTGGGCGCAAAACGCACGCGCGCTTCGGCGATCGGCGCGATCGCCACGATGACGCCATTGCTGACCGCCACCGCATGGTCCTCAAGCACCACTGCATGCGGCTCGATCGGCACGACATAACCGGCTTCGATCAACAGGTCGCAGGCTTCGGGCGGGGCGTTGGTCATGTTGGAATCCATAGGGAATGAGTTGCCGCACGAGAATAGGTCATTCGGATCATGCAACAGGCAGGTAGCGTTGACCGTTGTAACGCGTCAGCTCTCGCTCACGGCGTGTCTGTTCGGTGGTGCGGTCCGCAGCCACCTCGCTGCTGGTGGTCACGACCTTGGCGCTCAAGACGATGTCCGCATAGCCGGCATGCGCGTTGTCGGACATCGCCAGACTCCAGTTGGCCTGCTCGCTGATCACCTCGCCTGCGGCAAGGCTGCACACTTCGCCTTTCAGCAACGACCAATGGCTGAGGTCGTTCTGGAGCACCGGCCGTAACGTGCGGCCATCGCGCACCAGCAAGGTCAGCGCATCGTTACTGCGGCCTTCCGGACAACTCGGCCCACGCGCGACGCTGTGCACCACCACGCCGATCGCACGCACGCCTTTGGACAGATCGTAGCGCGCGGTGTCAAGGCGCAGGCTGTGGGCATCGAGCTCGAAGCAGGCATCCTCAGCCATTGCCTGCGCGTAGAACGCCAGCACATTGCCACTGGCGGTGTCGAGCATTGCAACGCGCAACTCAAAATCGCGCTCGCCCGCTGCGACGGCGGCGTCACCAGCAAATGCGATCACGGCCAGCCGTATCGCCGGATCGTAAGGCCACGGCTTGCAGGTCTGGGCCACCACACGATCGACCGACACCGCCCTTGCAGCAGCGCCAACGACGCCAGACGTTGCGATGGCCGCAACCGCCGCCACGCCCTGCGCGTCGCATGCTGCGGCAGCCGGTTGTGCAACCGCCGGGCACGCAACAAGCGCCCCCCACCGCCCCACCAGGACACTGGCACTGCGTACCGCTCGACCAGGCCAGCGTCCCAAGCGCATTCGGCTTACTTGACGCGCGCCGAGTATTCGCCCGAGCGGGTGTCGACCTTGATGATTTCGTCCTGATTGACGAACAACGGCACGCGCACCACCGCGCCGGTTTCCAGCGTGGCCGGCTTGCCGCCGCCGGAGGTATCGCCACGGACGCCCGGATCGGTCTCGGTGATCTTCAGCTCGACGAAGTTCGGCGGCTGCACCCAGATCGGCGCGGCGTTCCACAGCGTCACGATGCAGTCTTCTTCGCCCTTGAGCCACTTTTCGGCGCCGCCCATGCCGGCCTTGTCGGTCTGCACCTGTTCGAAGGTTTCCGGGTCCATGAAGTGCCAGTACTCGCCATCGCTGTACAGGTAACGCATGTCGGTATCCACGACGTCGGCCACCTCCAGGTCATCGGTCGCCTTCATGGTCATTTCGACCACACGACCGGAGCGGATGAAGCGATACTTCATGCGGGTAAAGGCCTGGCCCTTGCCTGGCTTAACGTATTCGGTCTCGGTAATGACCGCCGGCTCGTTATTGACCAGGATCTTCATACCGTTCTTGACGTCGTTCATGCCAACAGTGGCCATGGTGCAGCTCCTCGATAAGACCACGACCCGCCACAGGCCGTGGCGGGTCGGATTAGAATGGGGCGCCCGCCGCAACCGGCGGGCATTGGTTTTGTGACCGCACATGATACCCGCAGCCCCCCTCGCCTTACAGCCATCTCCGCCCCCCGCCCTGCAGCCGCCCCGCTGGCAGCAGCAGTGGCGCGACGCCGTGCGTGACCCGCGCGAGCTGCTGGCGCTGCTGGGCCTGGACGCGCAGGCGGCCGGGATCAGCGCCGAGGCCGCCGCCCAGTTCCCGCTGCGGGTGCCACGCACATTCGTGGCGCGCATGCGCCGTGGCGACCTGCACGACCCGCTGCTGCGCCAGGTGCTGCCGCTGGATGACGAAATGCGGCTGGTACCTGGCTTCGGTCTGGATGCGGTCGGCGATGGCGCCGCCAAGACCGCTGACGGTGTGATCCAGAAATACCGCGGCCGCGCCCTGCTGATCGCCACCGGCAGCTGCGCGGTGCATTGCCGTTACTGCTTTCGCCGCCACTTCCCCTATGCCGAGGAAACCGCCGCGCGCGATGGCTGGCGCGAAGCGGTGGCCGCAATCGCGGCCGACCCCAGCATCGACGAAGTTCTGCTGTCCGGCGGCGACCCGCTGTCGCTGGCCACCAGCAAACTGGCCGAACTCACCGACGCGCTGGCCGCCATCGGGCACATCAAACGCCTGCGCATCCACAGCCGGCTGCCGGTGGTGCTGCCCGAGCGCGTCGATGCGCCGCTGCTGGCCTGGCTGCGTGCCCTGCCCTGGCCGGTGGCCTTTGTGATGCATGCCAACCACGCCAACGAATTCGACACCGAAGTGGACGCCGCCATGCGTGCCCTGCGCGAGGCCGGCGCGTACCTGCTCAATCAGGCCGTGCTGTTGCGCGGGGTCAACGACAGCGTGGACGCGCTGGCCGCATTGAGCGAACGCAGCTTCGCCGCTGGCGTGCTGCCTTACTACCTGCACCAACTCGACCGGGTCGCCGGTGTCGCACATTTCGAAGTCGACGATGCGCAGGCGCGCGCTTTGCACACCGAACTGGCCACGCGCCTGTCCGGTTATCTGGTGCCGCGTCTGGTGCGCGAAATTCCAGGCGATACCGGCAAACGGCCGCTGTAGGCCTGGTGGTCACACCCCGCTCCCGGTCGTCGCCGGCAGTGAGGCGCCACACCGTTGGACAAGCCGCCGGTGCGGGAAAACACTGCCCCATGCACGAAGCATGATGCGCCCATCCCGCAGTGCTGATAGCGCTTCATCGTCACTAAAACCCATGCTTCAAGACGCGGCATTGCCGGATACGTCTACACGCCACCACCCCTCACCCCGCCGCAATCAACTTGACCATATCGGCCGGGCTCAGCGGCCTGCTGAACCAGTAGCCCTGGCCCAGATCGCAGCCGCGATCGCGCAATAGATTGAACTGCGCTTCCTGCTCGATGCCCTCGGCCACCACGGTAATTCCCAGCGAATGCGCCATACCGATGATGGCTGTGGTCAGCGCCAGATCGTCCGGGTCGCGCTGTAGGTCGGCGATGAAACTCTTGTCGATCTTGACCCCGTCCACCGGCACCTGACGCAGGTGACTCAAGCCGGAAAAACCGGTACCGAAGTCGTCCAGCCACACCTTCACGCCGGTACGGTGCAGCTGATCGAGCAGGCTGGCGGCCATCATCTCGTCGCCGATCACTGCGGTCTCGGTCAGCTCCAGATGCAGACGCGCGGCCGGCAATCCGGACTCGGCCAGGCACTCGGCCACGGTGTCGATCAGATCGCCGCTGCGCAGCTGGCGCGGCGACACGTTGACTGAAATGAACAAACCCTCGCCCACCACCGGCCACTGCGTCGCCTCCAGGCAGGCCGCGCGCAGCACCTTGGGGCCGATCACTTCGATCAAGCCGCTTTGCTCGGCAATATCGATAAAGGTGGACGGCGGAATCGTTCCCAGCGCCGGGTGCTGCCAGCGCAGCAACACTTCGACACCCACCAGCACACGGTCGATGGTGCGGTAAATCGGTTGATAGACCAGCCGCAACTCGTCGCGTTCCCAGGCCCCGCGCAGCTCATGCTCCATATGCACGCGGCGTTCCACCGCATGATCGGCAGCACGGCTATAGAAGCGATGGCAGTTCTTGCCGGCAACCTTGGCCTGATACATCGCGATGTCGCCGTTCTTCAACAACGCAGTGGCATCGTTGGCATCGTCCGGGAACAGCGTGATGCCGATCGAGGTGCCCAGGAACACTTCGCGGCCCTGCACATTCAACGGCCGGCTCAATTCGTGCACCAACCGGTCCGCGAGTTGAGCAGCGAGCAGGGTCACATCGCCGCTCTGCAGCAGAATCACGAACTCGTCGCCACCGAAGCGCGCCAGAATTGCATCGTCGCCACCCAAGGCGCCCACCGCACGGCTGATGCGGCTGGCGAACTGCAGCAGCGCCTCATCGCCGGCTTCGTGACCGAGCGTGTCGTTGACGCGCTTGAAGTCGTCGATATCGGCAAACAGCAGCGCCAGCCTGCTGTCGGTACTGCGCGCGGTGTTGAGCAGATGATCCAGTCCTTCGCGGAAGCCGAGCCGGTTGGTCAGCCCGGTCAACGCGTCGGTGTAGGCCATATGGCGCACGTCGCGATCGTGCTGGGCAATGCTCTCGCTCATGCGGCCGAAGGCGGAAATCAGCTCGCCAATCTCGTCGTTGCGCGTAAGCGGCGGCAACCGCACTGCGTAATCGCCGCACTCGATCTGCTTGGCTGCTGCAGCCAGTAAGCGCACCGGCGCCACCAGCGTGCGCTGCACGTAGATCGCCAGCAACACACCCAACGCGACCAGCGAAGCCAGCAGCACCAGCAGCCAGCCCATATCGCGCTTGCCGATCGCGTTGAGGTTCTGCACCAGGGTCAGATTCGCGCCGGACTCGATCTTGCGCACCCGCTCGCGCGACATGCCCACGCGCACGCCGCCAATGCGCTGGTCGCCGATCTTGATCGGCACCGTCACGTCCAGCACCTCGGGCGAGGATTGCAGCAGCATGGTGCGCGTACTGGCCGCCTTGGCCGCCAGAGGGTCGTTCATCGTCTGACCGTAGCGCTGCAGAGTCGGCGTGCCGTCGTGCACCAGCCGGCCACGTCGATCAAACACCAGCACGTAGCTCACCACCTGCTGCCGCGAGATGTTGCGCACCAATGCGCCCACCGCGCCAAGGTCGGAGTAGTAGAGCGGATTGGCCAGGGCGGCCGCCAGCTCGGTGGCCAGTATTTCGCCACGCGTGCGCAGGCTGCGATCGAACAGCTCGTGCAGGATCTGCGCACTGAGCCCGCGCACCTCGCGCTGCATCGCACTCTGGCGTTGCAGCAACGAGGCCAGAATTGCACCGACCAGCAGCAGCGTCAGCACCATCACCAATACAAAACGTGCCTGCAAACCAAAGCGCACTTGAGTCATTCCACTTGGTCCCTGACACGTTGCAAGCCGGCGCTCAACGCGTCCAGGCATCGGCGGCTAGTGTCATCCAGCGGATGGAATGCAGGGGTTGCGAAAAAGCGCTTCAAGGCCGGGCCGGCCTGCGGGTCGGATGCGGCTTGCAGCAAAACGATACGCAGCTGCCGCTGCACCGCCGGGTCCAGTCCGGTGCGCACCATCTCCACCGCGCGCGGCACCTGCGTACTGCGGTGCACGATGCGGAAGTCGCGCTTGAACGTCGCCGGCAAGTGGCGCTCGTCGTCCCAGTCGGCATTGCTAAAAGCGCCTGCATCGATCAGCCGCTTGTGCACGAGCGCGGCCACGTTCAATTTCGAACCGACCATCAAGTAACCGACCGATCCCATCACCTGCGTAGCGTCCGGCGACAGCAGCGCATCGCAGGCGATGCCGTTGCGCAGCAACTCCAGCATCGGCAGCAGATAGCCGCTGGTGTACGAGGCGTTCTGCAGCGCCAGAGTGTGCCCGCGCAGTTGTTTGAGCGATTGAATCGGGCTGTCCCGGCGCACGAAGAACACGGTGTGGAACTCGCGCATGCCGCCGCTCTCGGTCATCAGCAAGGGATGCGAACTGCCACGCTGTTCCAGCAACAGCGACGCACCGGTGGTTTCGCCACGGCGGATGCCGACGCCGCGCATGCGCGGCACCACATAGTCCAGCAAGGGCGTGAGTTGCTCGTAATGCGTGGCGAGATCGTCGCTGATCCGCCCAAGCACAAGGACCGAAGAAGGCGCTGCAGCAGCCGTCACGGCAAAGCCCGCCCCAGCGAGCAGCCAACAGGCAATCAGACACCATCGTAGACCACGCAAAAAGGACACTCCCTAGAGCCGCCGACAGCCTAGCCGAATCTCTCAAGATGTGACAGACGTCAGTTTCCGGCCCGCTTCGCCAGCATGGCCATCCGCTGCGCGTCGGACAGGATGCCGCGCAGCAAACGCACCTCCTGTTCGCTCATTTCCGTGCGCAACAACAGCCGCCGCAGCTTGCGCATCGCCGACTCCGGCGCGCGACCCTTGTGGAAATCGATGTCGTCCAGCGTCTGGCCCAACTGGGCAAACATGCCCTCCAGTTGCGCGTGACTGGCGGGGCCCTCGCGCACTCCTGCACCGGTGGCGGGCGCCGATTCAGCTTCGCCCGCTTCCAGCTGTGCCAGCCGCACTTCATAGGCCAGCACCTGTACTGCGGCGGCCAGGTTGAGCGAACTGAAAGCCGGGTCGGACGGGATATGCACCGCCGCGTGACAGAGCTGCAATTCGTCGTTGGTCAGCCCGGTGCGCTCGCGGCCGAACACGATCGCCACTTCGGCCGGCTCGCCGGCCTTTGCCAGGGCACGGCGTGCGCCTGCGTCCGGCAGCAACTCTTCCAACGCCACCCGGCGCGCGCGCGCGGTGCAGCCGATCACCAGCGTGCAATCGGCCACGGCCTCGGCCAGGGTGGCGAAGATCGGCGCATCGCCGAGCACGTCTTCGGCGCCGGCAGAGCGTCGATAAGCGTCTTCGTCGAGTGCGCGCTCGGGGGCAACCAAGACCAGGCGCGAGATCCCCATCGTCTTCATCGCGCGCGCGGCGGCGCCGATGTTGCCTGGATGCTGGGTACCGACAAGAACGAAACGGATGCGCTGACTGACGGACATGAACGGATATTGGGGAGCTGATCGGTCGTAGATGGTAAACTGCGCGGCCGGTTTCGTGCCGGACCGCTCTTTTACATTCGCCAATTCTTCAATTCTGCCTTCACGGGAGATTTCACCATGCAGAAACCCGCCGTCACCGTCATGGTCAAAGCCGCCCGCCTCGCCGGCAACGTACTGTTGCGCGGCATCAACAAGCTCGACTCGCTCAATGTGGTGCAGAAAGGCCGCATGGATTACGCCAGCGAAGTCGATGCCGATGCCGAGAAGGTGATTATCAAGGAACTCAAGCGCGGCTACCCCGAGTACGCCGTATTCGGCGAAGAAGGCGGCGTGCAGGGTGGCAAGAGTGGGCGCTACACCTGGGTCATCGACCCGTTGGATGGCACCAGCAATTATCTGCGCGGCTTCCCGCATTACTGCGTGTCGATCGCGCTGGTTGAAAACGGCGAGCCCACCGATGCGGTGATCTTCGACCCGCTGCGCAACGAGCTGTTCACTGCCAGCCGCGGCGCCGGCGCGGTGCTCAACGACCGCCGCATCCGCATTGCCGAACGCAAGGATCTGGAAGGCGCGATGGTCCACACCGGCTTCCCGCCGCGCGAGCGTGCACGTATCAGTGCGCAGTTGAAGTGCGTCGATGCGCTGCTGGTGCAGGCCGAAGATGTCCGCCGCACCGGTTCTGCCGCGTTGGATCTGGCCTATGTGGCCTGCGGCCGCGCCGACGCGTATTTCGAAGCGGGCGTGAAAGCCTGGGACATCGCCGCCGGCGTGCTGCTGGTACGCGAAGCCGGTGGCCGGGTCTGCGACTACAAGGGCGCCACCCCGCCACGCATGGACAATATGGGCCCGGAAACGCAGCAGATCGTGGCTGGCAACATCAAGATCAGCGACGCGCTGCAGAAGGTCATAGTCAACACCGGCTACGCGCGCGAGTTCGACGCCAAGTTCTGAATCGGCGCTCGGGCGAGCGTAGGGGCGCGCCCGAGCGCGATGAAGCCTTCTCAAAGAATGCCTCATCGCGACCAGGGTCGCTCCTACACACCAGATCGCAATACACAAACAAGGCCGGGATCGCTCCCGGCCTTGTTTATCTTTGGCGCCGTTGTTAAAGCGCCACGATAGAAACTCAGGCGATCGCAGCGTGGTAGCGGCGCTCGACTTCTTCCCAGTTCACTGCGTTGTAGAACGCGCCGATGTATTCCGGGCGACGGTTCTGATACTTCAGGTAGTACGCGTGTTCCCACACGTCCAGACCCAGGATCGGCGTGTTGCCTTCGAACAGCGGGCTGTCCTGGTTGGCGGTGCTTTCCACCACCAGTTTCTTATCCGGAGTCACGCTCAACCACGCCCAGCCCGAGCCGAAACGGCTGATGGCGGCCTTGGTGAAGGCTTCCTTGAACTTCTCGAAACCACCGATGTCCTTGTCGATCGCCTTGGCGACCTCGCCCTTGGGCTCGCCGCCGCCATTGGGCGACAGCACGGTCCAGAACAACGAATGGTTGGCGTGGCCGCCACCATTGTTGCGCACCGGGCTTTGCAGATTTTCAGGCAGGCTCTTCAGCTTGGACACCAACTCCTCGACCGGCAGGTCGGCGTACTCCGTCCCTTCCAGCGCCGCGTTGACGTTGTTGATGTAGGTCTGGTGATGCTTGGTGTGATGGATTTCCATCGTCTGCGCATCGATGTTCGGTTCCAGCGCGTCGTAGGCGTAGTGCAACTGCGGAAGGGTGTAAGCCATGCGTGTCTCCTGGACTTGCCGCCCGGCGAAGACCGGGCGTTGCGGGAAAAATAGTAGGGACGGCGGCGGCGCTTACCAAGGGTGCTGGCAGGGAAACTTCATCCCGTCGCTTGCCGCGTCGTGTTCGCTGCACACCTTGCACCATGCCCCGGTTACTTGGGTGTGAACCGCGCGGGCGTGTGCACACCGTCGCGTTCAAAGTCGACACAGTCGTGCAACGGCATACTTGCTCTGCCGTCTCCACATTCGCTTCCGGATCGCCTTCATGCGCAAGCCCGCTTTGCTGATCGTCGCCATCGTGCTGCTCGTCGCCGGCTTGTGGGGCATGCGCGTCATGCACACGCCCAAGCCGCAGTTCGCGCCGCAGCTCAACGCGCCGATCACTGCGACAGCGCCGGCCGAACAGTCGCCTCAGCAGCAGCGCCTTCCGGGTTTTCTGCCAACCGAAGCGATGGCCACCATCATGTTGATCCAGCGCGGCGGGCCGTTCCCGCATGCCCAAGACGGCAGCGTGTTCGGCAATCGCGAACAGCGCCTGCCAGAGCGTGCGCGCGGCTATTATCACGAGTACACCGTGGAAACGCCCGGCAGCGCCGATCGCGGCACACGCCGCATCGTCGCTGGTGGCACGCCGCCAGAAGCGTGGTATTACAGCGACGATCATTACCAGAGCTTCAAGTCGTTCAGAGGCCCCACGCCGGAGCAGGCGCCATGAGCGCGGGCGACTTTGCACTGAATCTATCTGATCCGCAGCAATCGGGCGTGTATCAAGCCGACACCGACGACCTGGACACCATGGCTGCGCTCGCCCGCGACGCCGGCCTGCGCATCCTGCGTGTAGATCTGGCCAGCTGTAGCGACAAGCACATGTTGCTGCTGCGCCTGGCCACCCAACTGGATTTCCCGGCCAGCTTCGGTCGCAACTGGGATGCGTTGAGCGATGCCTTGCGCGACCTTGCATGGTTGCCGGCAGCGCATGGCTATGCGCTGTTGATCGATGGCGCCGACATACTCGCTCGCACTGCACCGAAGGATCGCAACACCTTGCTGGATATCCTCGACGAAGCCGCCACTAGCTGGGCCGCGCGCAGGCTCACATTTGCGGCGTTTGTGGCGCCTGCGAGTGCCTGCGACTAAAAGGGGCTAACAAACCCTCCCGAACGCCGTAGCGATGGCGGCAACGTCTTGGCCACACCCGCCTTCGTTGACGAGCGAAATTCAGATGCGATCAAAAGCGTGGTTAGTCGAGTGTGCGGTGCCCTCACCGCTCGCGGGACACGCCGTGAATCCGTCCGTGGAGGCTCGGTGGCGGCATCCATGCCGCCACACGGTCCCGCAAGCGACGAGGACACCGCACCAGAGAGTTAATCGGTTGCTTTGTTGAAAACCATACGCACCGACCATCTCGACAGGTCCTTGCCCGCCCACCGTCGCGGGACCTTACGCGGCATGGATGCCGCGTAAGAGCCTACACGGACGTACTTGCGGCGTGTCGCGCGATGGTGGGCGGGCGAGGGCCCTGCAGCGAAGCCGCAGATCAGCCGCTATACAAGTGATCCATCAGCGCTGTTCAATCACTCCAAGACAACCGAGATTTTTCGAGTCAAAGCGGCGTTCAGATGGAGTCAAAGCCTAAGAGAGGCTAACAAAACCCCTTGAATATTGTGTCTCCGGTGGCAAAATTGCGAACATGACGCCTCGCAAAGAGATCCCCATTGCGCTGTGGAAGCGCATCGAACCACTGATTCCGCAAGTCAAGCGTTCGCCCAAAGGTGGACGGCCGCGTATCAGTGATCAGCAAGTCCTCAACGGCATCGTCTATGTCCTGCGTACGGGCGTGCCGTGGGAAGACCTGCCTGTGGAACTTGGCGATGGCAGTGGCATGACCTGCTGGCGCCGGTTGCGTGATTGGCAAGCCGCCGGTGTGTGGCATCGTCTGCATCAGGTATTGCTGGCCGAGCTACGTCGCGTCCAGACGCTGGATCTAAGCCGAGCCAGTCTGGACGCCGCCAGTGTAGCCTCCCCCCGGGGGGAGGCTACACCGGGCNCTCGGTCGTGTTCGAGGAGTTGATCGAGGCCTTGCCGCCAAATGTGGGATCGAGCGCAACGACTGGTTGGGCCGTCATCGCTGGGTCGTCGAGCGCACGCATGCCTGGTTCGCAGCCATGGGCAAACTGCGCATCCGCTTTGAACGCCGCATCGATCTCCACTTGGCGTTGCTCTGGCTTGCATGCTCCATCATCTGCTTACGGCTTCTTCCTGGGTTTTGTTAGCCGCTCTAAGTCAAAAGCTTAGTCGGTCGAATACTGATGAGAACCACGAAGCAGGCCGCACCCACCTCGCGATGCTTGTTTGCCGCGCCACAAACCCCCAAGACCGGCACGCAGCAGCGCGCCAGGCCCTGCAATCAACTATCCAGTTCGCTCCAACGCGCGAACGCCGCATCAAGCTGCGCCTGTGCATCTGCCAGCGCTGCGGTATGCACGGCCATCGCCGCGCTGTCGCGCTGATAGAAGGCCGGGTCGTTCATCGCATTGGTGAGCGCTGCTACCTGCTGCTCCAGGCTGTCGATCAATGTCGGCAACTGCTCCAGCTCGCGCGCATCCTTGTAGCTGAGTTTGCGCTTGGGCGCTGCATCTACAACTGCCGCAGCGGGTGGCGCCGGCGTGGTCGCAGCCGCTGTCGCCGATGCCTTGGCAACCGCCATCGCGTTGGGTGCCGGGGTGCGACGCTGACGCAACGAATCGCTGTAACCGCCAACGTAATCGCCCACCAAGCCCTCGCCTTCCATCACCAATGTGGAGGTCACCACGTTGTCGAGAAAGTCGCGATCATGGCTGACCAACAACAAGGTACCGGTGTATTCGCCAAGCAGTTCTTCCAGCAGTTCCAGCGTTTCCACGTCCAGATCGTTGGTCGGTTCGTCCATCACCAGCAGGTTGGATGGCTGCGCAAACAGGCGTGCAAGCAACAGGCGATTGCGTTCGCCACCGGATAGACGGGTGATTGGCGCGCGTGCGCGCTCCGGGGTGAACAAGAAGTCCTGCAGATACGCATGCACATGCTTGCGCTTGCCGTTGATCTCGATGAAATCGCGGCCTTCGGCCACGTTCTCGATCGCACTCCAGTCTTCGCGCAGCGTGGAACGGTACTGGTCGAAGTACGCGATCTGCAGATTGGTGCCGATGCGGATCTCGCCCTGCTGCGCCTGCAAGTCGCCCAGCAACAGCTTGAGCAAGGTGGTCTTGCCGCTGCCGTTGGGGCCGATTAGGCCGATGCGGTCGCCACGCTGGATGATGGTCGAAAAATCCTTGACCATCGTGCGCGCACCGAACGCGAAGCCGACCTCCTTGGTCTCGATCACCTTCTTGCCGGACGACTCGCCCTGCGAAACTTCCATGCGCACATTGCCGCTCAGATCGCGGCGCTGGCCACGCTCGTTACGCATCGATTCCAGACGCCGCACACGGCCTTCGTCGCGCGTCCGCCGCGCCTTGATGCCCTGCCGGATCCAGATTTCTTCCTGCGCCAGCATCTTGTCGAAACGCGCGTTTTCCTGCGCCTGCGCATTGAGCCGCTCTTCGCGGCGACGCTCGTAATTGGCCCAGTCGCCGGGCCAACTGGTGACCTGGCCGCGATCAATTTCGACGATACGGGTCGCCAACGCACGCAGAAAGCGCCGGTCATGGGTGACGAACAACACGCTGCCGTTCCAGTTCTTCAGGAACAACTCCAGCCAATCGATCGCCTCGATATCCAGATGGTTGGTCGGCTCGTCCAGCAGTAGCACGTCCGGCGAAGACACCAGCGAGCGCGCCAGCAGCACGCGGCGCTTCATGCCGCCGGACAAGCGCGAAAACTCCGCATCGCCATCCAGTTCCAGCTTGGTCAGCGTCTCGGTGACGCGCTGATCCAGCGCCCAACCGTCGGCCGCATCTATCTTGGCCTGCACCTTGCCGAACGCATTGCCATCGAACACCTCGGCATGGCTGAGCTGATGGAACTCGGCCAACGAATGACCCAGCTCGCCCAGGCCATCGGCCACCACCTCGAACACGCTGCCGCCGGTACCCTGCGGCACCTCCTGCTCCAGCCGCGCGATGCGCACGCCCTGTTGCACGCGCACTTCGCCGTCGTCGGGCTTCAGCTCGCCGGCAATCAGTTTCATCAAGGTCGATTTGCCGGCGCCGTTGCGGCCGATCAGGGCGATACGCTCGCCCGGCTCGATCGTGAGGTCGGTTTTTTCCAGCAACAAGGGGCCGCCGACGCTGTAGTCGACGCTTTGCAGAGTGATTAAAGGCATGGGCCAATTGTACGGGAATCGGGAACGGTGAATCGGGATTGGAGAGGCCGCTCCCATTGGCTTTGCGATTCCCCATTCCCCACTCCAGATTCTCGCTAAAATGCCCCATGAACGAATTCTCCGCGCTGCCGCTGTCGCCGGCCCTGGCCCCCGGCATCGACGCCCTTGGCTATACCGTGCTTACTCCCATCCAGGCGCAAAGCCTGCCGCCGATCCTGCAAGGGCTCGACGTCATCGCCCAGGCCCCCACCGGTAGCGGCAAGACTGCTGCCTTCGGTCTGGGCCTGCTGCAAAAGCTCGACCCGGCGCTCACCCGCGCGCAGGCGCTGGTGCTGTGCCCCACCCGCGAACTGGCCGATCAGGTCGGCAAGCAACTGCGCAAGCTGGCCACCGGCATTCCGAACATGAAACTGGTGGTGCTGACCGGCGGCATGCCGCTCGGCCCGCAACTGGCCTCGCTGGAAGCGCACGACCCGCAAGTGGTGGTCGGCACGCCCGGACGCATCCAGGAACTGGCCAGGAAGCGCGCTTTGCATCTGGGCGGCGTGCGCACGTTGGTGCTGGACGAAGCCGACCGCATGCTTGACATGGGCTTCGAAGAACCCATCCGCGAGATCGCCAGCCGCTGCGACAAACACCGTCAGAGCCTGCTGTTCTCGGCCACATTCCCCGACATCATCCGCACGCTGGCGCGCGAGATCCTGAAGGACCCGATCGAAATCACCGTCGAAGGCGCCGACAACGCGCCGGAAATCGACCAGCAATTCTTCGAGGTCGACCCGACCTATCGGCAGAAGTCCGTCGCCGGTCTGCTGCTGCGCTTCAATCCCGAATCCAGCGTGGTGTTCTGCAATACCCGCAAGGAAGTGGACGAAGTGGCCGGTTCGCTGCAGGAATTCGGCTTCTCCGCACTGGCCCTGCACGGCGATATGGAGCAGCGCGACCGCGACGAAGTGCTGGTGCGCTTCGTCAACCGCAGTTGCAACGTGCTGGTGGCCAGCGACGTGGCCGCACGCGGGCTGGACGTGGAAGACCTTGCGGCGGTAGTCAATTACGAGCTGCCCACCGATACCGAAACCTACCGCCACCGCATCGGCCGCACCGCGCGCGCCGGCAAGCGCGGGTTTGCGCTCAGCCTGGTGGCCTCGCGCGAAGCAGCGCGCGCACAGGCACTGGAAGCCGAACAAGGCCAGCCACTGAAGTGGTCGCGTGCACCATTGGCGACCGCGCGGCCGGCGCAGTTGCCGCAGGCGGCGATGACCACGCTACGTATCGACGGCGGCAAGACCGACAAGCTGCGTGCAGGCGACATCCTTGGCGCACTGACCGGCGAAGCCGGGCTATCGGGCACGGCGATCGGCAAGATCGCCATCTACCCCACCCGCTCCTATGTCGCCATCGCCCGCGCGCACGTCGCCAAGGCGCTGGCGCATCTGCATGCGGGCAAGATCAAGGGACGCCGGTTCCGGGTCAGCAAGCTTTAACCAGCGGCGCGGCAGGTACTCCGCCGGCCGTAAGATCGAGCGGCGGCTGCAGCGCCTGCAGCATGATCCACATGGATGCGCATTCTTGCGCATCCATATTTCCAGGACGCTTGATCGGCAGGACACTCGATCAGCAAGACGCCTGGATCAGTAGCTCAACGTCGCCAGCAGCGGCACATCATTGGCCCACTTCTCGCGGCCCTGCAGCGCCAGCAGCTCGACCAGCACTGCCGCGCCGACGATTTCCAGTTCCAGCTGCGCGGCCAGACCCAGGGCAGCGCGCAGCGTACCGCCGGTAGCGAGCACGTCATCGACGATCAACACGCGTGCGCCGCGTGGCAGCGCGTCTTCGTGCATTTCGATGCGATCGGTGCCGTATTCCAGCGCATATTCCTGGATAAACGTGCGCCCTGGCAGCTTGCCGGGCTTGCGCACCGGCACGAAGCCGGTGCGCAGTTCGCGCGCCAGCGCCGCGCCCAGAATGAAACCGCGCGCTTCGATGCCCAGCACCGCATCCAGCGGCGTGGTGCGCCAGGGCTGCGCCATTTCGTCCAGCGCCGAGGCAAAATCCGGGCCGTCCGACAGGAGCGGGGTGATGTCCTTGAAGACGATGCCCGGCTTGGGAAAGTCGGCGATATCGCGGATCCGTTCAGACCAATGGTTGGGTCCGGAAGAATGAGTGCCGGCGCAGCGGGTGCAGTCAGTCATGGTGGCAGTGGCGTCAAGGCCGGTGGTGACTCTCTATTCTAGGCTGCGGGGACTCATGACGCCGCGCTTAAGACATACGTGCATCTGAGCGCGTCAGGAACTGCACGACAGCATCGAGCAACCGGCGCGGTCGCGGGCCCACTCCGGCCGGCGCGCGGCAAACGCTTCGCGTCCCGGCTGGTCGTCGTACGGCCAGCGCATGACCTCCAGCAATTCCTGCACGCCCGATGGATCGCCTTGCTCGGCCCGATCAATCGCCTGCTGAGCCATATAGTTGCGCAGCACGTAGCGCGGGTTGGCCAGGCGCATACGTTCGCGGCGTTCGTCCGGCGACAGCGTGTCCTGCTGCAGACGTGTGGCATAACGTTGCAGCCATTCCTGCAACTGCGCTGCGTGCGCAAGGCGCTTGTCCTTGTCGTAGAAGGCTTCGCGCAGCAGCTCCGGGTCGGGCAGCTCCTGGTCGGGATGAGCGAGCGATAGATCGATCAGGGCGCGAAATGTCAGCGTCATGTCCATCGCGGCCGTGCCCATCAAGTCGCGCAGCGCATCGATCAAGTGCAGATCCTCGTCGCGGCATTCGGCCAGGCCCAGCTTGGCGGCGGTGTCGCGGCGGTCGCAGGCCAGGTAGGTGTCGCGGAATCGGTCCAGCCCCTGCTGCAACAGCGCTTGATCCGCAAACAGCGGCGCCAAAGCCTGCGCCAGGCGGCCCAGGTTCCAGTACGCCACCTGCAGCTGGTTGCCGAAGCGGTAACGACGGCCCTGGGCGTCGGTGGTGTTCGGCGTCCAGTCAGGGTCGTAGTCGTCGACCCAGCCATATGGGCCGTAATCGATGGTCAGGCCCAGGATCGACATGTTGTCGGTGTTCATCACCCCATGCACGAAACCGACCCGCATCCAGTGCGCCACCATTACCGCAGTGCGCTCGCAGACCTGCGTAAACCATGCTGCATACAGATCCTCGCCAGCACCTTTCAACTCCGGGAAATCGCGCGCAATGGTGAAATCCACCCATTGCCGCAGCAGTGCAATATCGCCGCGCGCACTCGGTAATTCAAAGTTGCCGAAGCGGATGAACGACGGCGCCACCCGGCACACGATGGCGCCGGGCTCGCGCTGTGGCCGGCCGTCGTAGAACATATCGCGAACCACCGCATCGCCGGTGGCGACCAGACTCAGCGCACGCGTGGTCGGCACGCCCAGATGGTGCATCGCTTCACTGCACAGAAATTCGCGAATCGACGAGCGCAGCACGGCGCGCCCATCTGCGCCGCGCGAGTACGGGGTCGGGCCGGCACCCTTGAGCTGCAATTCGTAACGACCGCCATCGACTCCGATCACCTCGCCCAGCGAGATCGCCCGGCCATCGCCCAGCTGACCGGCCCAATGCCCGAACTGGTGACAGCCATAATTGACCGCCCACGGCTGCATGCCCGGATACAACGCATTGCCGCCAAACACCTCGGCAAAACGCGCACTGGCACCCTCGGCCTCATCCAGCCCGAGTCGTTGCGCCACATCGGCTGAATGCGCCAGCAGGCTTGGGGCCGCAACCAGGGTCGGCAGCACCGACGACCAGGCCGCGCTAACGTCGCGGCGTCGCGGCCCTTCTTCGGTATCGCCTGGCAACTGCTGGCGCAAGCGGTTGTCGAACTTGAGATCTGTCATGGCGACAAGCCTAGGGCACCGTCAGTGAACTTTGCATAGGCAACCGCGCATCCGGCGTTGCGCACGCCCCGTATCTTCGACTGGCTTGCCGACGCCAAGCAGGCTCGTCCTGCACTTCATGGCAACAGACAAACCGCTCTATCTCTCCTGCCCTCCCAACCGACATCGCCCATGCCCTCGCGCGCCTATCGCTGGTTTCGCTCCGCCGTTCTGCTGCTCTGTTCGTTGACCCTGACCGCTTGCAGCAGCGTGTTCTTTGGCGGCATCAATGCCGCATCCAGCCGTGACGGTATCATCGAACACCGCGACCAGGTGTTCGATCCGGCGCATGGCCTGGCTCTGGATGTCTACCAACCTCGTGGCGCGGTCGATGCGCCGGTGGTGGTGTTCTTCTACGGCGGCACCTGGAAGCACGGCACCCGCACCAATTACCGCTGGGTAGGTCGCGCGCTCGCCCGTCAAGGCGTGGTGGCGATGGTGGCCGACTACCGCAAGTATCCGCAGGTCGGCCTGCAAGGCTTCATGTCCGATGCCGCCAGCGCCACTGGCTGGGGCTATCGGCATGCGCAAGACTACGGCGGCAACGCGAAGCGGCTCGCAGTGATGGGTCACTCGGCCGGTGCGCATATGGCGGCGCTGCTGGGTACCGATGCGCGCTGGTTGCAGCCACAAGGTCTGAAGCCGCGTCAGCTGTGCGGCGTGGTGGGATTGGCCGGGCCGTATGATTTCCTGCCGCTGACCGACCCGGAATTGATCGAGGTCTTCGGTCAGGCGCCGGCCGCGCAGCAGCAATCGCAACCGGTGCACTACGTCGGCGGCGACGAACCGCCGATGCTGCTGCTACATGGCGATGCGGACCGTGTGGTCGAATTGCAGAACAGCATCTCGCTACAGCAGGCGCTGCAACGCGAAGGCGGCGCCGCCGAGTTGAAGATCTACCCAGGCATGGGCCATCTCGGCATCGTGCTGGCATTGCGTAAATCGCCCGAGCGCTCAACGGTGCTACGCGACACGCTGCAGTTTCTGCGGCAGTGTCGCGTGCCGTGATCTCTGGATGTCAAGCTGCACGCCTGTGCGGCGCGGGATTGGCGAATCGGGATTCGGAATTCGCCAATCCCGCGCCGGACGCCGGCAAGCACAGTGACCTGCGCCTTCCCTAGCGTCATGGTCGACACAGCGACAGCAGCATCACTCAGCGGACGTACGCCCCATCAGCTCGAACGGGCCGCCCTTCTTCAGCGCGGCCTGGTACGCCGGACGCGCTTGGACTCGCTCCAGGAACGCCAGCAAACGAGGATAGTTCTCCAACCTGCCGCCACGCGCCGCAGCGGCCTGCACCGGAAAACTCATCTGGATATCGGCGGCGGTGAAGCGCTCACCGGCGAACCAGTTGCTGGCCTGCAGCGACTGCTCCATCCAATCCAGATGCAGCTTGAGTTGCGGGCTGACGAAGCCCGACATCGCCTTGTCCGCGATCGCGCGCGCAATGGGCTTGACGAACAACGGCATTGGCGCACTGCGAATGCGCCCAAAGATCAGCGTCATCAACAACGGCGGCATTGCCGACCCTTCGGCGTAATGCATCCAGTAACGAAACTGCAGGCGTTCGGGCGAATCCTGCGGACGCGGCGACGGCGACAACGCGCATTCGGTGTCGTAGCGCTCGGTCAGATATTCCATGATCGCGCCGGACTCGGCCACGGTCAGATTACCATCGACAATCAGCGGCGATTTGCCTAGTGGATGGATCGCACGCAATGCTGCAGGCGCCAGCATGGTCTTGGGATCGCGCTCATGCCGCACGATCTGGTACGGCAGCGCCAGTTCTTCCAGCAGCCATAGCACGCGCTGGGAGCGGGAATTATTGAGATGGTGGACAGTGATCATCAGAAGGGCTGCGCGCGGAAAGCGCACATCCTACCCATCCACGCGTCGTTGCTACGCTCACTCGCGTCTGCAGGCGCTGCAATGCCGGCAATAGCAAGCGCATTACTCAAACTGCGCCCAACAAAAAACGCCGATCGCTTGCGCGATCGACGTTTTTGGCAACCTTACGGTTACAGACGAATTAGGCTACCTGCACCTGATCAGCCTGCATTCCCTTTTGGCCCTGCACTGCGATGAAGGTGACCTTCTGGCCTTCCTGCAGCGACTTGAAGCCGGTGCCCTGGATTGCACGAAAGTGCACGAACAGGTCCGGGCCGCTTTCCGGAGTGATGAAGCCGAAGCCCTTGGCATCGTTGAACCACTTCACCACACCGCTCTGACGTTGTTCACCGCTCTGACGTTGTTCACCGCTCTGACGTTGTTCACCGCTCTGACGTTGTTCTGACATTTACAAACTCCTGAACTGTTAGTTGATAAATCGCAGCGTCCGAAAAGCCGGAGCTGAGACTGAGTTGCAGGCGTTGGTAAAGCGGAACGATGAAGCGAGATCTGTAACGATCCGGCTGCATCAGGCCACGATTCACGGTGACCCTTGCAAACACAGTGGATGAACAATACTCGCGTTCCCAATAAAAAGCGACACCCCGCGTCAAAATTTTTACTATCAGGCCAAATCCGACCACCTGTCAGGACCCTTCCCTGTCGATATCAGCTTATGAATCCGCTTAATCCGCCAATCCAGGCGCAGATCTGGGTCGATGCCGATGCCTGCCCTGCCGTGGTCCGCGACATCCCTAGTTCAGGGCCGCGGTGCGCACCGGGACCGCAGTGACACTGGTCGCCAATCATTTTCTGCCCACGCCCAGCCTGGCGCATGTCCGCGCCGTCCAGGTTCCGGGCGGACCGGACGAGCCCGATGATGCCATCGCCGAACGGGTTGCCGCTGGCGATCTTGTCGTCACTCAAGACATTCCATTGGCTGCCCGTGTCCTGCGACAAAAAAAAAGGTGCGACCGCCATCAGCCCACGCGGCGAGCCATCCACCAGCAACTCCATCAAGGAGCGTCTGTCGGTGCGCAGCTTTCTGGAAGAACTGCGCGGTGCGGGCGTCGCCATCGGCGGCCCGCCAGCGCTGCATGCACGCGATTGCCAGGCCTTTGCTGCCCAGCTGGACCGTTGGCTGGCCGCGCAACCGCGCACCTAGCATCGGCACGCCCGGGTTTGCGGCCGGGGCGTATCATGAGCTCCCTTTGCAACCGGCATCCTGATGGCCCTCACCGCCACCGTCCGCAGGGCGGAACTTCAGATCAGCGACATGGACCGCGGCTATTACGCCAACCATTCGCTGACCCTGGCCCAGCACCCCTCCGAAACCGACGAGCGCCTGATGGTGCGGCTGCTGGCGTTCGCGCTGTTTGCCGATGATCGTCTGGAATTCGGCCGTGGCCTCAGCAATGACGACGAGCCCGACCTGTGGCGGCGTGATTACACCGGCGATCCGGATCTGTGGATCGATCTCGGCCAGCCGGACGAAAGCCGCGTGCGCAAGGCCTGCAATCGCTCGCGTGAGGCAGTGGTGATCGGCTACGGCGGCCAGGCCACCGAAACCTGGTGGAAGAGGCAGGCCAATGCGCTGGGCCGGCAGCGCAACCTGCGCGTGCTGGAGCTCGACTCGCAGGCCACCGAGGCCCTGGGCGCGCTGATCCAACGCGGCATGCGCTTCGATGTGATCATCCAGGACAGCGAGGTGCAGATGCTGGCCGACCAGGGCAGCGTCACCCTCACTCCGATGGTGCGACAAGCGCCGGCCGAATGAGCATGCGTTGCGACGTGTTGGTCATCGGTGCCGGCGCAGCCGGCCTGATGAGCGCCTTCACCGCCGGCCGGCGCGGCCGCCAGGTGCTGGTGATCGACCATGCCAACAAGGTCGGCAAGAAGATCCTGATGTCCGGTGGCGGGCGCTGCAACTTCACCAATACCGGCACCACGCCGTGCAACTTCCTCTCGGCCAACCGGCACTTCTGCAAGTCCGCCCTCGCCCGTTACAGCCCGGCGGATTTCGTAGAGATGGTCGAGCGCCACGGCATCGCCTACCACGAGAAAGAGCTGGGCCAGTTGTTCTGCGATATCTCGTCCAAGCAGATCGTGCGCATGTTGTTGGACGAATGCGAGGCCGCCGGCGTGCAGGTGCGCACCGAGTGCGAAGTGCTCTCGGTCCAGCGTGGCGGCGAGGGCTTCAGTGTCGAGACCAGCCAGGGAAGCGTACAGGCGCAGTCGCTGATCGTGGCCACTGGCGGGCTGTCGATTCCGAGCATGGGCGCCAGCGGCTTCGGCTATACGCTGGCCAAGCAATTCGGACACGAACTGCTGCCAACGCACGCCGGGCTTGTTCCGCTGACGTTGAGCGGCAAGCATCAGGAGCGGCTGCAGGAGTTATCCGGGCTGGCCTTGCCGGTCGAGGCGCACTGCAACGGGGTCAGCTTTCGCAATTTCATGTTGGTCACGCACCGCGGCGTCAGCGGCCCGGCGATCCTGCAGATCTCGTCCTACTGGCAGCCCGGCGGCGACCTGCGCCTGGACCTGCTGCCGGGCCACGACGCAGCGGCATGGTTGCGCGAACAAAAAAGCCAGCGGGGCGCCACCGAGCTGCGCAATGTACTGGCCGATGTGCTGCCGCGGCGCTTTGCGCAGCGCATGTGTGAGGTGTGGCTGCCGGACAAGCCTGTGCGTCAGCTCGATCCACCGCAACTACAAAGCGCGGCCAACCTGCTCGGCGCATTTCCGCTGGTTGCCAGCGGAACCGAAGGCTAGCGTACAGCTGAAGTAACGCTCGGCGGTGTCGATACCAACCAGGTCTCCAGTGCGACCATGGAGTCGCGTCTGGTGGACGGCCTGTACTTCGTCGGCGAGGTACTGGATGTGACCGGATGGTTGGGCGGCTACAACTTTCAGTGGGCATGGGCCTCTGGTCACGTCGCAGGAAGCGTGGCGTAGATCCCACCCCGCTCGCGCTTCGGTCCACATACTTGGACGTTTTCCACCCTTCGTGTTTCTCAACGCAGTCTCCAGGAAGCCGCGCATGCAGAAAGGTAAAGATCTCACCCTCCGTCTGATGATCGTCGACGACAGTGTCGAGGGCGCGGAAGCGATCGTGACCGCGCTGCGCAACGGCGGCATCGCAGTACGTCCTTCGCGGCCGCAGATACCGGAAGAGCTCGCCAGCATGTTGTCCGGAGAGATCGATCTGGCTCTGCACGGTCAGGCGCTGCAGATTCCGATGAGTGCTCTGCAGCAGCAGATTGCCGGCAGCGGCAAGGACATTCCAATCATCCTGCTGGCCGAGCGGATCGAAGAAAACGCGGTGGTCGAGGCCGCTTCGCACGGCATTCGCGCAATCGTGCTGCGGCATCGTCCGGAACATCTGTTGGCACTGGTGCGTTCGGAGTGGGCCGATCTGAAGGCGCGGCGCGGACTGCGCCGCATCGAAGCACAGATGCGCGAAACCGAGCGGCGTTGCGATGCATTGATCGCCTCTTCACGCGACCCCATCGCCTACGTGCACGAAGGCATGCATATCCGCGCCAACGAGGCGTATCTGGAGATGTTCGGCTTCGAGTCGTTCGACCATGTCGAAGGTGTGTCGCTGCTGGAGGGCACCTCGAACAACCAAGTCGTAGCCGTGGTGACACGCACTGGATGATGACCATACCTTCAAAAAATCAGCGATCT
>NZ_MDEJ01000036.1 GCF_002940065.1 Xanthomonas populi | reverse complement strand
CGCCATGCGCGCACTTGTTTCTACACGATCCGGGTGCAACCAGCTGATCTATCTCGGGAAAACGTGGGGAAACCTCAGGCTCAGCTTCCCAAAACAAGCCGAGCAACGGACAAACTTTTAAGAAAACAATCGACTAACTGCCTGGTTCGGTGTCCTCACCGATTGCGGGACCATGTGGCGGCATGGATGCCGCCACTGAGCCTCCAGGGATGGATTCACGGCGTGTACCGCAAGCAGTGAGGGCACCGCGCCCTCGACCAACTGGGGTTTGCCGGGTACCAGAAAGGCGGTACATAACGCCGGACCCTGCAGCGCGCTTCTGCACAGGCGACTCGACGCCGGCTTTCACGCCAGATGGACCGGTCGCGCGGCGGGCGCTCTGATAAAATCTCCGGCTGATGCCGTCGCCAACCACCTTCCCCTCTCCGCCGCTGCCCAAGTCCGGCCAGCTTCGCGCCTATTGGCGCGCCCCGTCTTCTCCGACTGCGCTGGCCTGGTCGATTGCTCGCGCCGCCGAGGCGCATGCCGGCCCGCTGCTGGTGATCGCACGCGATAACCAGAGCGCGCATCAGATCGAATCGGATCTGCATGCCCTGCTCGGCGAGCACGCCAGCTTGCCGGTGGTGCCGTTTCCCGATTGGGAAACCCTGCCCTACGACCAGTTCAGCCCGCACCCGGAAATCATCAGCCAGCGGCTGGCCGCGCTGCACCGTTTGCCCACACTGACCAAGGGTGTGGTGATCGTGCCGGTGCAGACGCTGATGCAGCAGTTGGCACCGCTCAGCTACATCGTGGGCGGCAGCTTCGATCTGAAGGTCGGGCAGCGGCTGGATCTGGATGCGGAAAAACGCCGCCTGGAAAGCGCCGGCTACCGCAACGTGCCGCAGGTGATGGACCCGGGCGATTTCGCAGTGCGTGGCGGCTTGCTCGACGTGTTTCCGATGGGCGAAGCCACGCCGTTGCGGGTGGAGCTGCTGGACGAGGATATCGACTCGATCCGCGCCTTCGACCCGGAATCGCAACGCTCGCTGGATAAGGTCGATGCCGTCAAATTACTGCCGGGCCGCGAAGTGCCGATGGACGATGCCAGCATCGAGCGCGTGCTGGCCTGCCTGCGCGAACGCTTCGATGTGGATACCCGGCGCAGCGCGCTGTATCAGGATCTGAAATCGGGCCTGGCGCCGTCGGGTGTGGAGTATTACCTGCCGATGTTCTTCAGCAAGACCGCCACCTTGTTCGATTATCTGGACAAGCGCGCGCTGCCGTTGATCGCCGCTGACGTGTCCAACGCGGCCGATACCTTCTGGGCGCAGGCACAGGACCGCTACGAGCAACGCCGCCACGATGTGGAGCGCCCGCTGCTGACACCGGACGAGCTGTATCAGTCGCCGGATGCACTGCGCGAGCGGCTCAACAAGCTGGCACGTATCGAAGTCTGGGCCAGCGACCACCCGCGTCTCGATGAAGCAGCCGCACTCGGCGACCAACCGTTGCCGCCGCTGCCGGTGGCTGCAAAAGATGCACCTGCCGGCCAGGCGCTGACCTCGTTCCTGGGCCATTACCCGGGCCGTGTGCTGGTGGCGTCGGATTCGGCCGGCCGCCGCGAAGCCTTGATGGAAGTGCTGGCCGCCGCGCACTTGAAGCCGGAGGTCGTTGCCGACCTGCCCGCCTTCCTGGCCGCGAGCAAGCTGCGCTTCGGCATTACCGTGGCGCCACTGGAAGACGGCTTTGCGCTGGACAACCCGCAGATTGCGGTGCTGACCGAGCGCCAGCTGTTTCCAGAGCGGGCCAACCAACCGCGTCGCAGCCGCCGCGTGGGGCGCGAGCCGGAAGCGATCATTCGCGATCTGGGCGAGCTGTCCGAAGGCGCGCCGATCGTGCACGAGGATCACGGTGTGGGCCGCTACCGCGGGCTGATCGTGCTCGATGCCGGCGGCATGCCCGGCGAGTTCCTGGAAATCGAATACGCCAAGGGCGACCGGCTGTATGTGCCAGTGGCGCAGCTGCATCTGATCAGCCGCTATTCCGGCGCCTCGGCCGAGACCGCGCCGCTGCATTCGCTGGGCGGCGAACAATGGACCAAGGCCAAGCGCAAGGCCGCCGAAAAAGTGCGCGACGTGGCGGCGGAATTGCTGGAAATCCAGGCGCGCCGACGTGCGCGCGCCGGACTGGCGCTGCAGGTGGATCGGGCGATGTACGAGCCGTTCGCGGCCGGTTTCCCCTTCGAAGAAACCCCCGACCAGTTGGCCGCCATCGATGCCACGTTGCGCGATCTGGGCAGCAGCCAGCCGATGGACCGCGTAGTCTGCGGCGATGTGGGCTTCGGCAAGACCGAGGTCGCGGTGCGCGCCGCGTTCGCTGCGGCCAGCGCCGGCAAGCAGGTTGCCGTCTTGGTGCCGACCACGTTGCTGGCCGAGCAGCATTACCGCAATTTCCGCGACCGCTTCGCCGATTACCCGATGAAGGTGGAAGTGCTCTCGCGCTTCAAGAGCACCAAGGAAATCAAGGCCGAGCTGGAGAAGGTCGCCAGCGGCGATATCGACGTCATTATCGGCACCCATCGTTTGCTGCAGCCAGACGTGAAGTTCAAGGATCTGGGCCTGGTCGTCGTCGACGAAGAACAGCGCTTCGGCGTGCGGCAGAAGGAAGCGCTCAAGGCGATGCGCGCCAACGTGCATCTGCTCACGCTCACCGCAACACCCATCCCGCGCACGCTCAATATGGCCATGGCCGGTTTGCGCGATCTGTCGATCATTGCCACTCCGCCGCCGAACCGGCTCGCCGTGCAGACCTTCATCACTGCCTGGGACAACGCGTTGTTGCGCGAGGCCTTCCAGCGCGAGCTCAGTCGTGGCGGGCAGCTGTATTTCCTGCACAACGATGTGGAAAGCATCGTGCGCATGCAGCGCGACTTGTCCGAACTGGTACCGGAGGCGCGCATCGGCATCGCGCACGGACAGATGCCCGAGCGCGAGCTGGAACGGGTGATGCTGGATTTCCAGAAGCAGCGCTTCAATGTGTTGCTGTCGACCACGATCATCGAATCGGGCATCGACATTCCCAACGCCAACACCATCATCATCAACCGCGCCGACCGCTTCGGTCTGGCCCAGTTGCATCAGTTGCGCGGCCGCGTCGGTCGCTCGCATCACCGCGCCTACGCGTATCTGGTGGTGCCGGATCGTCGTTCGATGACCTCCGATGCGGCCAAGCGTCTGGAAGCGATCGCATCGATGGACGAGCTCGGTGCCGGCTTCACCCTGGCGACGCACGATCTGGAAATCCGCGGCGCCGGCGAGCTGCTAGGCGAAGACCAGAGCGGGCAAATGGCCGAGGTCGGCTTCAGCCTCTACACCGAGCTGCTGGAACGCGCGGTGCGCAGTATTCGCCAGGGCAACCTGCCCGATCTGGATGCCGGCGACGAAGTGCGCGGCGCCGAGGTCGAGCTGCATGTGGCCTCGTTGATTCCCGCAGATTATCTGCCCGACGTGCACACACGCCTGACGCTGTA
Source organism: Xanthomonas populi (assembly GCF_002940065.1). Classification (GTDB taxonomy): domain Bacteria; phylum Pseudomonadota; class Gammaproteobacteria; order Xanthomonadales; family Xanthomonadaceae; genus Xanthomonas; species Xanthomonas populi. The sequence continues at coordinate 28,340 of NZ_MDEJ01000036.1, read as the reverse complement.
CAAGCGCATCTCCAGTGCGCGCAACAGCGATGCCTTACGCGAATTGCAGGTGGAAATGATCGACCGCTTCGGCTTGCTGCCGGACCCGGTCAAGCATCTGTTTGCGATTGCCGAGCTCAAGCTGCAGGCCAATGCGCTGGGCGTGCGCAAGCTGGATTTGGGCGAGCACGGCGGACGGTTGGTGTTCGAAGCAAAGCCGTCGATCGACCCGGTTGCGGTGATCCAGATGATCCAGAAGCAGCCGAAGATCTACACGATGGACGGCCCGGACAAACTGCGCATCAAGCTGCCGCTGCCGGAAGGTGTGGATCGTTTCAATGCCGCGCGTGGGCTGCTGACGATGTTGGCGCCGAGATAACGCGGTACTGCCGGTCGTGTTTGCTTCGCGCAACGACCTCGACCATGCATGACGCAAGGATGCGTCGAAGGCGTTGCAGCGGTTGCAGCGGTTGCAGAAATTGAATCGGATGCGATGCGGCATGTTCAATAAATCCCAATCCACCATGCGATGCACGCACATCAAGCAACATGCTTGTTTAATGCGCATTCTCTCCAGCGACACTGCAGATCGCCAGGCCGAATGCGTTAGAGAAATCGGCTGAACTGCGGTTATCTGTTGTGCGGAACTGCCCAGGACGTTCGATTGCTGAGCCTGCTTGCAACAAACCTGAGCAGTTAATGCCCAGGCAGTGATGAATTTCTCAAATCCGTCACCGCGCTGAATTTGGCCTAAATATTCCTGCCACGCGCCGATACCTGCATAGACCGGCATGTTCCCGTGTGCATAACTGCACACCTAAGCCCACGCCGGAACTTCTTTCCGCGTCATGGCACGCATCCGTGCGCCATCGCATCGCTTGAGGCATCAATGCACACGCCACTGTCCGATCTACCCGCGCCGCTGACGCTCGCCCTGGAAGGCGAGATGACGATCCGTCGCGCTGCAGAACTCAAGCCGCTGCTGCAGCCGGCATTGCTGCACCCAGGCGGACTGCATCTGGACCTGGGGGCAGTCAGCGAGATCGACACCACTGGCCTGCAATTGCTGCTGGCCACCAAGCAGGCAATTCAAGCCGAGGGACGGCCGTTTTCGCTCACCGATTCCAGCCGCGCGGTGGTCGATGTGGTCGAACTGCTTGGCCTGCTCGAAGCGCTGTACCCGCATGCGGTTGCGTGCATCGGCGAACGCATTCACTAACGGACAGGTGACACCCGCATGGATATGAACCAGCTGATGCAGACCTTTCTGGCAGAGAGCCGGGATCTGCTCGAAGACATGGAACGCCATCTGCTCGAAGCCGAGCGGGGCGACTCCTCGCCCGATGCGGTCAATGCGATCTTTCGTGCGGCGCATACCATCAAGGGCTCGGGCGGGTTGTTCGATCTGCCGCAGCTGGTCGGCTTCACCCATGTATTGGAAAGCGTGCTGGATCTGGTGCGCGATGAAGCGCTCACGCTGAGCTCGGAGTTGATTGCGCTGCTGCTGGTGTGCTGCGACCATATCCACGCACTGGTGGAAACCGCTGCCGATCCCGGCCACGCCGATGCCACCGCACTGGCCACCGAAGCCGAGCCATTGCTGGCGCAGCTGCAGACCTATCTGCAAGCCAGCGTGTGCGGCGCCACCGCCAGCACGGCCCAGCGCAATACGCCGGAAAAACAAAGCGGTTACTGGCGCATTGCGTTGATGCTGTTTGCCGATGCGCTGCGCTTCGGCAACTCGCCGCTCAAGCTGATTCGCAACCTGCGCGGGCTTGGCTCGGTCGAATCGATCAGCACCGACTACAGCCAATTGCCGAGCTTCGAAGACCTCGATCCGGAAGCCAACTATCTCGGTTTCCAGATCCTGTTGCGCAGCGATGCCAACCGCGCAGCGATCGAAGAGGTGTTCGAGTTCGTACGTGAAGACTGCGATCTTGAGATCACCTCGGTGTCGGCGCCTCCCGATGCTGCCACCCTTCTCGACAGCGAGCCTACGGCTGTGGCACCGGCCGCTGGCGTGCTCGCTGCAGTGCAGGTTGTAACGCCGCCACGCGCAACCCAGGACACCGCATCACGCAACGCCGAGACGCGCTCGATCCGCGTGGACGCCGACAAACTCGACCGCATGATCGATCTGGTCGGCGAACTCATCATTGCCGTCGCCAGCACCAACGCCAACGCGCTGCGCACCGGCGATGCCCAGTTACTGGAATCGGCATCGATCCTGGCCGGCCTGGTGGAAGACGTGCGCGAAAGCGCGTTGCAACTGCGCATGGTCAAGATCGGCTGCACCTTCAGCCGCTTCCAGCGCGTGGTGCACGATGTGGCGCGGGAACTCGGCAAGGACATCGCGCTGGTGGTGGCCGGTGAAGACACCGAGCTGGACAAGTCGGTGGTGGAAAAGATCGGCGACCCACTCACCCATCTGGTGCGCAACGCGATGGACCATGGCATCGATCCGGCCGACCTGCGCGTGGCGCGCGGCAAGCCCGCGCGCGGCACCGTTGGCCTCAACGCGTATCACGACTCCGGCAGCATCGTCATTCAAATCACCGACGACGGCGGCGGCTTGAACCGCGACCGCATCCTGGCCAAAGCGCTGGAACGCGGACTGATCGAGGCGGGGCGCCAACCCAGCGACCGCGAGGTGTTCGCGATGATCTTCGAGCCGGGGTTTTCCACCGCCGAAAAGGTCACCAACCTGTCCGGGCGCGGCGTCGGCATGGACGTGGTCAAGCGCAACATCACCGCGCTGCGCGGCACCGTGGAGATCGACAGCACCGCCGGCGTAGGCACCACCATCTCGGTGCGGCTGCCGCTGACGCTGGCCATCATCAATGGCTTTCAGGTCGGTGTCGGCACGTCGGTGTTCGTGGTGCCGCTGGACGTGGTGGAGGAATGCGTGGAGTTCACCCCCGACTACGCCAGCGACTACATCGATCTGCGCGGCAGCGTGCTGCCGTATGTACGCCTGCGGGCATTGTTCGCGCTCGGCGGCAAGACGCCGGCACGCGAAAGCATCGTGGTGATCCGCCAGGGCGCGCAGCGCTTTGGCCTGGTCGTGGACACGCTGCTGGGCGAATGGCAGAGCGTGATCAAACCGTTGTCCAAGGTCTTCGCACAGGTCAAAGGCATCAGTGGCTCGAGCATCCTGGGCAGCGGCGATGTCGCGCTGATTCTCGATGTGCCCAGCCTGCTCCAGCAATTGCAACCCAACCAGGACGCCCTGGCGGCCTGAGCGTTTACACCATCACTCCCCACATCACCGCGTTATTCGTTGTTCCCTGACCCCAGGAAGCTGCCGCCATGTCACACCGTCTCCCGATCGCCACCCAGTTGTGGTTCACCGCCACCCTCGCCCTCGCCTTGCCCGTCGTGGTGGTGGTCGCCGGCTTCGCCCTGACGCTGTCGCACGGCGCCCTGCTCGCCGCCAGCGTGGTGGCCGCACTCGTCAGCGGAGCATTGCTGGTCCGCGCGATCCGCATCGCCAACGACTCATTGAACATCGCCACCACCACGCTGGACGCGTTTTCGCGCGGCAACTTCGATGTGGCCATGCCGCAGGTGCGCGATGAGCAGGCCTGCGATGTGTTGCGTGCGCTGCGCAAGGTGCAAAACAACATTCGCCACGTCAACAACGAAATCAATCGCGTCTCGCAGGAACACGACGCTGGCGAGATCGATGCGCGCATCGACGTGGCGCGCTTCGACGGCGACTTCCGCACGATGGGCGAAGGCATCAACCGCATGGTCGCCAACCACATCGCAGTGAAGAAACAGGCAATGGCCTGCATGGCCGAATTCGGCCGCGGCAACTTCTCCGCCGAGCTGGAACGCCTACCGGGCAAGAAGGTTTTCATCAACGAGATCGTCGACCAGATCCGCGGCAACCTCACCGGCATAGTGGCCGAGGTCAACCGCATGGCGACCGAGCACGATGCCGGCGATATTGACGTGGTCATCGACACGAAACGCTTTACCGGCGATTTCCGCCGCATGGCCGAAGGCATCAATGCGATGGTGGCCAGCCATATCGCTGTGAAGAAGCAGGCCATCGCCTGCGTGGCCGAATTCGGTCGCGGCAACTTCACAGCACAGCTGCCGCTGCTGCCGGGCAAAAAGCGCTTCATCAACGACACCCTGGAACAGGTGCGCGGCAATCTCACCGGATTGATCCGCCAGATCAACCACATGTCGGCCGAACATGAAGCCGGCGATATCGATGTGGTGATCGACAGCAGTGGATTCGATGGCGATTTCCGCAGCATGGCCACCGGCATCAACCAGATGGTGGGTGCGCATATCGCAGTCAAGAAACTGGCAATGGGCGTGGTGGCCGAATTCGGCCGCGGCAACTTCGACGCAACACTGGCGCAGCTGCCTGGCAAGAAGGCCTTCATCAACGACACCGTGGAGCGTGCGCGCGGCAACCTGCGCAGCATTTCCGAGGTGATCCAGGTGATGGGCGCGATGGCCGACGGCGACCTCACCCACACCGTAGAAGGCCACTACGAAGGCGCATTCGCCGACATGCAGCGCTACGTCAACACCACCATGAGCCGCTTGACCGAGATCGTCGATGAGGTCAACCGCAACGCCGAAAATCTGGCCAGCGCCTCCGAACAGGTCAGCGCCACCGCGCAAGCGCTGGCACAGGCCGCCAGCGAGCAAGCCGCCGGCGTGGAAGAAACCAGCGCCTCGCTGGAACAGATGACCGCCTCCATCGCGCAGAACACCGAGAACGCACGCGTCACCGACAGCATGGCCGCCAAGGCCGCCAGCGAAGCGGCGGACGGTGGCGACACCGTGCGCGCCACGGTGGTGGCAATGAAAGACATCGCCAAGAAGATCGGCATCATCGACGACATCGCCTACCAGACCAATCTGCTCGCGCTCAACGCCGCCATCGAGGCCGCGCGTGCCGGCGAACACGGCAAGGGCTTTGCGGTGGTCGCAGCAGAAGTGCGCAAGTTGGCCGAGCGCAGCCAGATCGCCGCGCAGCAAATCGGCGAGGTGGCCGGTTCCAGTGTGGAATTGGCCGAAAGCGCCGGCCGGGTACTGGGCGAGATGGTGCCTTCGATCCGCCACACCTCCGATCTGGTGCAGGAAATCGCTGCCGCCTCCGAGGAACAGACCGCCGGTGTCAGCCAGATCAACACCGCCGTCGGCCAGTTGAACCAGACCACGCAAGCGGCGGCGGCCAATGCCGAAGAACTGGCAGCGACGTCTGAAGAAATGAGCGCGCAGGCAGAACAGCTGCAGCAACTGATGGGCTTCTTCCGGCTCGGCAATGGCGGCCGCGGCGTGGCATCGGGCAGCAAGCCGGGCCCGCGCCGGACCGCACCGCATAGCAGCAGCACGGCGCTCAGCACGCCACCGCGGCGCACCAACGTGCGTCAGATCAGCGCGGTGGCTGCCACCGCCGATGCGATCGACGAATCGCAGTTTGCCAGCTTCTGAGGAACCGACGATGCAATCCTACAGCGCAGCCAGCAGCACGACCGCCGCCGCGCCGTCATCGACGGCACCACAGCAATATCTGACCTTTCTGTTGGGCACGGAGATGTTCGGTTTGGGCATTCTCGGCATCAAGGAAATCATCGAATACCGCGCGCCTACCGAGGTGCCGATGATGCCGCCGGCCCTGCGCGGGGTGATCAACCTGCGCGGCGCGGTGGTACCGGTGGTGGATCTGCAGCAACGCTTCGGCCGCACTGCCAGCGCGATCACCAAACGCAGTTGCATCGTGATCGTGGAGATCGCACATGGCGGGACGCATCAGGTACTCGGCCTGCTGGTGGATGCGGTCAGCGAAGTGCTGGACATCGCGCCAGACGACATCGCCGGCGCGCCCCGCGTCGGCGCCGGCATCCCCCGCGATTTCATCCAGGCCATGGCCAAGATCGGCGAGCGCTTCGTGATTCTGCTCGATGCCGATGCCGTGCTGAGCAACGACACACTCGCCCGACTTGCTGTCGCCGAACTGGTGGCCTGACATGTTCCGCATGCACGCGATGCCGAAAATGACGCCCACGCGCCCCACCCTTCTCTCCTGCAACTGCGCGCTGGACGGCCCGGTGCTGGTCGTCGACGACAGCGTGGTGCAGCGCGAGCATGCGATGGCGCTGTGCCGCCAACTCGGCGCCGTTGCGGTCGACGGCGCGGTGGATGGCCACGCGGCGCTGGCCTGGTTGAGTAGCGCCATCTCACCATCGCTATTGCTGATCGATCTGGAAATGCCGGGCATGGACGGCGTGCAGCTGCTCGATGCACTGGCGCGCGGCAAGTACAGCGTGCCGGTGGTAGTGGTCTCGCAACGCGGTGGCGCCTTGATCGATGCGGTGATTCAGCTCAGCCGCAGCGCCGGCGTGCTCATGCTCGGCGGTATCGAAAAACCGATGCATCTGCAGGATCTGGCCACCGTGTTGGATTGCGAACCCGAACTGACGGCAGACGCACCCGCAGGGATGCCGGCTGCGATCTCGACGCTGATGTCCAGCGGTGGCGCGGCAGCGTCGCGGCTGGATCGCGCCATGCGCCGCGGCGAAATCCGGGTGGCCTACCAACCCAAACTCGACCTCAAGGATGGCCGCCTGCGCGGTGTGGAAGCGCTCGCGCGCTGGCGCCGCCCGCAAGGCGACATGATCGGGCCTGACCGCTTCATTCCGCTGGCCGAACGCGAAGGCTTGATCTGTGCGCTGACCCAGCAGGTCATCGACAAGGCGATTGCGCAATTGGTGGATTGGCGCGCAGAAGGATTCCAGCTGACGCTGGCATTGAACCTCTCGCCCAACCTGCTCAGCGAGCAGCATTTTCTCGAACAACTGTGCGGCAAGTTGAGCGACAACGGCTTGAGCCCCGCCGATCTGGTGCTGGAACTGACCGAAAGCGCCATCGTGGAGCCGGCCAACGCCTTGAGCATGCTGGCGCGTTTGCGTCTGCATGGCTTTGGCTTGTCGATCGACGACTACGGCACCGGTTTTTCGTCGCTGCAACGCCTGGCCAGCATTCCGTTCACCGAACTCAAACTGGATCGCAGCTTTGTGCATGCCGCGCACCGCAGTCGCAGCCAGCGTACCGTGCTCGAATCCACCTTGGAACTGGCGCACCGGCTCGACCTAACTGCCGTCGCTGAGGGGGTGGAAACACCGGACGACTGGCGCCTGCTGCGCGAACTGGGCTGCGACCTGGCACAAGGCTATCTGATGGGCTCGCCGATGCCCGGGCCGATGCTGTCGGAGTGGTGGCGCGAACACGCGGTGCGCATCGCGCGCCTGAGCGACAGCGCGCTGGTCAGTGATACGGATGTCGCCTGAGACCGTGAGCACCGCCACCGCCATCACCGAGCAGGAATTCGGCCGCTTCCAGCGCTTCATCTTCGAAGCGGCCGGCATCAGCATTTCCGCCGGTAAAAAAGCCATGTTGTGCGATCGCTTGGGCAAACGCCTGCGCGAACATCAGTTCAGCACCTACACGCAGTATCTGCAGTTGCTGGAAAGCCGCCAGGACCGCGACGAGATCCAGACCGCGATCGACCTGCTGACCACCAACGAAACCTATTTTTTCCGCGAGCCCAAGCACTTCGAGCTGCTGCGCAAGCTGGCCGGTGACCATCGCGGCGGCATGTCGTTCCGCTGCTGGAGCGCGGCCAGCTCCAGCGGCGAAGAAGCCTACAGCATGGCAATGGTGCTGGACGACGCCTTGCAAGGCCGCCCGTTCGAAGTGGTCGGCAGCGACATCAGCACCCGCGTGCTGGCCAAGGCGCGCACCGGGCATTACGCCTTGCAACGCATCGACGGCATTCCGCAGCCCTATCTCAAACGCTATTGCCTGCGTGGCCAGGGCGAGTACGACGGCACCTTGCTGGTGGAACGCCGCCTGCGCGATCGGGTGAAGTTCGTACACGCCAACCTCACTACCGCATTGCCGGTTCTGGGCAGCTTCGACGCGATTTTCTTGCGTAACGTCATGATCTATTTCAACGGCCAGACCAAGCGCGAGGTCATCCTGCGCGTGCTGGCCAACCTCAAATCGGGTGGATATTTCTGCATCGGTCATTCGGAAAGTCTGAGCGAACTCGACATCGATCTGGTCCAGATGTCACCCTCGATTTTCCGCAAGGCCTGAGCCAAGGATCCGCCGTGTCGACAGCCTTCAACCGCCCCGCCGCCAGCCCTGATACCATTAAAGCCATGGTCGTCGACGACTCGGCGGTGGTGCGCCAGGTGCTGGTCAATGTGCTCAACGATGCGCCGGGCATCGAAGTCATCGCCACCGCCGCCGACCCGCTGCTGGCGATCGAAAAAATGCGTCAGCAATGGCCGGACGTCATCGTGCTGGACGTGGAAATGCCACGTATGGACGGCATCACCTTCCTACGCAAGATCATGAGCGAGCGCCCCACCCCGGTGGTGATCTGCTCCACGCTCACCGAAAAAGGCGCGCGCGTCACCATGGACGCGTTAGCGGCCGGAGCGGTGGCGGTGGTGACCAAACCGCAATTGGGGCTCAAGCAATTCCTCACCGACTCGGCCGACGAACTGGTGGCCACCGTGCGCAGCGCCGCGCGCGCCAATGTCAAACGGCTGGCCGCGCGCGTCAGCGCAGTGCCGTTGGAAGCGGAGGTCAAACACACCGCCGATGTGATCCTTCCGGCGCAAAGCGGACGCGCGCTGGCGCAGACCACCGAACGCATCGTCGCCATCGGCACCTCCACCGGCGGCACCCAGGCGCTGGAAGAAGTGCTGACCGCATTGCCGCGTGTCTGCCCCGGCATCGTGATCGTGCAGCACATGCCGGAGAAGTTCACCGCCGCCTTCGCCGCACGCCTCAACGGCCTGTGCCAGATCGCGGTAAAAGAAGCCGCCAACAACGATCGCGTGATGCCGGGGCGTGCCTTGATTGCACCCGGTGGCAAACATCTGCTGCTGCGCCGCAGTGGCGCGCAATATTTCGTCGAAGTGATGGAAGGCCCGCCGGTCAACCGGCATCGTCCGTCGGTGGATGTGCTGTTCCGCTCGGCCGCGCGCGCGGCCGGCAGCAACGCGCTGGGCATCATCATGACCGGCATGGGCGACGACGGCGCCGCCGGGCTGCTGGAAATGCGCCAGGCCGGCGCACGCACCGTGGCCCAGGACGAACACACCAGCATCGTGTTCGGCATGCCCAAGGAAGCGATCAAACGCGGTGGCGCCGACCGCATCCTGCCGCTGGGCGCGATGGCGCGCGAGATCGTGACGCAACTGCAGTAGCGCGCTGCGCGAGGAGCGGCGGCGTTACAACTGCGACTCCAACGGCAAGCAGCCCATCACTGTCACTGCGCCGCCACACGCTCGCTGCCGGCTCGCGTACCCACACTTCTGGCGGTTGCGCTGCATCGTCGTACCAAGGCAGTCAGCAGTGGCACACGGTAATCGGCGTAGCCGCCGTGCACGGCAACGACATCATTTGCAGCCAGGGAGCTGGTCAACACGCTGACGCGCACCTTGCGCGGACGCAGATCGCCGATCCAAAGCAGACTCTGTTGGCCCGGTACAAAGTGGGGCGAGATCACGTTCAATTCGCGCTGCGCGTGCGCCATCTCGCCGATCAAGGTCGGCGTCATCCAGTCCGCTTGCTGCGGCGCGCCCTCGGCTTTTTACGGCGGGTCGGAGACGATGCGCGCCTGATCCAGCCAATGCACGTTGCGCTCGCCCTGCGTCAACGCCTGCACGCTCGGCGATTGGCGCAGCCGCTCCACATACGGATGCGCGCGTGCCGATTGCAGGCCGGCGTCCAGACTGCCACGCAACGTATCCAGTGCTTGCGGCTTTGCCGTTACCAGCGCGGCCAACGGCAAGGCATTGGGGCTGTTCCAGTACGCATCGAGCACCTGTTCGGCCTGACCCAACGCAGGCCCATCAACGCCGCATCCATGTCCATGAAATTAGTGTCGCGCGTCGCATCGAAAGACTCGTCGCCCACATTGCGGCCACCCGCCACCGCGATGCGGCCATCGGCGATCCAGGCCTTAGAGCGGCTAACAAAACGTAGCGAGCAGTCGTCAGGTGGGTGCGGACGGCGCGCTCAGAACCGGAGTGTACGAGTGGTACATGCCGATTCCGAGCACCGGCCGCGCCCGCCTGGCGGTGAGCGCAGTCGTTTTGTTAGACGCTCTTAGTTGTGCATGCGCCGATTGATGCTGAACATGCGCAGCACCATCTCCACACCAGGCATCAGCGTGCCTTCGCGCGCACGGGTGGGATTGAACAGACCGATCTCGATCAACGGATGACTATCGAGCGCCGCCAGCACCGACCGGCCGCACGCGCGGTGAGCGCGCGCAGCGCAAACGCATCGATAGTGTCGGGCAGGATCACCATGCCGGTTTGATCGGCATGCGCCTACTGCAGCGGCGCGACGACTTTATGGATCGGCGTCGCTGATGCGGTGGCTGGCAGCGCATGACTCACTGGACCGCGTTGACGATCGGCACAGCGTCCGTAACCGTACAGCGATAGCACGCTACCCAGCACGAGCACCAGCGCCCCGATGCCGATCCATTTGAAGATGTTTCGCTTTGTCACTGCCGGCCCCGTATTGCACAGCGCGGCAGTCCAGAGCCTGCACAGGCATGTCGATGTGCAGACGCAAGCACGCAAGCGAACTCGACAAACCCGCAAAAACAACGGATTTTCAGCGAGCACTGCCGCAACAGTCCTCGCCGGATGCGATGCCGCTTACCAGATCGCGACGCGATCCTTGTCCCCACGCACCATCGCATCGCCAGGCTTGCACCGGAAGGCCTGCGCAAACGCCGGCATGTTCGACGGCGCCCCGTTGGCGCGAAAATTGGCTGGCGCATGCGGGTCGGTGTTCAAGCGCACGCGCAATTCGCCATCGGTGAAATGACGGCGCCACACCGTGGCCCAGTTCATGAAAAAGCGCTGGTCCTGCGTATAGCCATCGACCTGCTTGTTGGTAGCCGGCTTTTCCTTCAACGCCATCTGCAATGCATCGTAGGCCACGGTCAGGCCACCGAGATCGCCAATGTTTTCGCCCAAGGTCAGTTTGCCTTTGACGTTTACGCCGGGGATCGCTTCGTAACCGTCGAACTGCGCCACCAGCCGATCGGTGCGCTGAGTGAACAACTTGCGGTCCGCATCGGTCCACCAGGTGTCAAAGTTGCCCTTGGCATCGAACTGGCTGCCCGAGTCGTCGTAGCCATGCATCATCTCGTGCCCGATCACCGCACCAATACCGCCGTAATTCAACGCCGGGTCGGCCTTGTGGTCGAAGAATGGCGGCTGCAAGATCGCTGCAGGGAACACGATCTCGTTGCGCGTGGCGTTGTAGTACGCGTTGACCGTTTGCGGGGTCATCTGCCACTCGCGCTTGTCGACCGGCTTGCCGATCTTGTCCAGCATGTAGCGATAGTTGAACGCCTGCGCGGCCTGCATATTGGCCAGAAACCCATCGCCACGCGTTTCCAGCCCCGACCAATCGCGCCACTGATCCGGGTAGCCGATCTTGGGCGTGAAGCTGGCCCATTTTTCCAGCGCGCGTTGCTTGGTTTCCGCGCTCATCCAATCGAGCTTTTCCAGCCGTGCCTTCAGTGCCGCGGAGAGGTTCTGCACCAGCTGCTGCATCTGCTCCTTCGACTCGGCGGGAAACGCAGACTGCACGTAGAGCTGCCCCAAGGCCTCATCCATCGCCTCGTTGACTGCGTTCAAGGTGCGCTTCCAGCGCGGCAGCATGTCTTTTTGACCACGCAGCGTCTTGGCGTAGAAATCGAAGTTGGCTTGCTCGAACGGCTTGGCCAGATACGGAGCTGCCTCATCCACGCTGTGGAAGCGCAAGTACGCTTTCCAGGTCTCCACGGGCGTATCGGCCAGCATCGCATCGAGCTCGGCGAAGTAACCCTGCTGGCTCAAAGAGAACGTGCCAACCGGCACCTTGAGCGCGCCGAAAAACGCCTGCCAATCGAAGTGCGGCGTCACTGCATTGGCACCGGCCACATCGACCGGGTTGTAACGCTTTGCAGGGTCGCGCAATTCGATGCGCGACAGTGAAGCATTAGCCAGACGCGTTTCGAACGCCATCACCGCCTTGGCCTGCGTGGCGGCCTGCGCTGCGGGAACGCCGGACAATTCCAGCACACGGGCGATATAGGCCACGTACTGCTCGCGGATCTTGGCGTGCGCCGGATCGGTGTAATAGCCCTTCTCGGGCAAGCCCAGACCGCCCTGCCCCGCGTAGGCGATCATCTGTTCGGAATGCTTGTAGTCGGCATTGGCGCCAAACGAAAACACAAAGCCCTGGCCCTGCGCATAGCTGTTGCGCAACCACGCCGCGATGGCCGGCGCATCTTTCAGCGCATCGATCGTCTTCAACTGCGGCTGCAGCGGCGCGATGCCGGCGGTGTCGATCGCCGCTTCGTCCGAGCCGGTGCGCCACAGGTCGGCGATCTTGGCGTCCACCGAGCCGGCCGACAGATTGCCGCGCGCCAGTTGCTCCACCAACGCATGCTGGATGGTCAAGGAACGCTCGGCCAGCACTTCGAAACTGCCCCAGCTGGTGCGATCGGACGGCACCGGGTTGGCCTTGAGCCACTTGGCATTGACGAACCCGCTGAGGTCCTGGCACGCGTTGATGGCCGGATCCAGATCGTTGATGCCGAACGCCACGATCGGCGCATCGAGCTTGGACACATCCACCTTGGTTGGCGCAGCCTGCGGTGCAGTAGACACCGCATTGGCGGCGTCGTCGGATTTGCCACATGCCGACAACATCACCGCGATGGCTACCGCAAGCGACAACGGGGCGAACTTGCTCAACATCATTGCATTCTCCAAGGCACACGACCGCGTCATAGGCAATCGAAAAAAGTAGGTAGCCGTCTGAAAAGACAACCACGCAAAATCACTACAGCAGCACCACGACGCCCTGACGTTAGATACTGCGCCTTATCGAAAACGCATACGAGCGGCTTGCAACACCAGTGCGCGTCCGCCAGAAGGGCGCCTGACGACCGCTCCCTACGTTTTGTCAGCCGCTCTAAGCCCCACTGAGACATCATCTGCGCGCCATCCAACCGGGCACTGGCGATGTTCTGTCGTCAACTGGTCGAGCGCTGCATCCCGGCGCAAGACGCGCCATCGCTGGCAGTTATTTCCGCGCGTGAAACGGTGCCATCAACAGAGACACCGGATCCGCCAACAGCATCAACACCAGCGCGACCTCATGCCCGGAGGCCGCGTTGGCCCAGGATTCCATCAGCCGCGATGGCCCAAACAGCCCGAACGCCAGCAGCACCCCACCAACGACGCAGATCGGCAGTGCCACCCCCATCGCCGAACCAGACACGCTGCCATTGGCCAGCACCGCGAACGCACCGCCCCACCTGCCAGCAGAAATCCCATCGTCGCCAGATACGCGCGGCAGTAGGTGGCAGTGATCTGTTGCGTGCCGCGTTTGCTGGGCATCATGTCTTGCCACAATCAACACACACGCGGCGCGTGCTCAACCAACGAACACGCGCCGCAGTGATACAAAACACCCCGCGTCCTGTCGACAATGCGTGATGCAAACATCAACCCACGCGACGCGCAATGCACGCAGCGCAGCCACCGAACGCCGCGCTTACTTCGCCTTGCCCTGGTTTGCCACCGCTTCGGCAGCGCGCTTGGCCGCTTCCGGGTCGCCCAGATAGCGGAAGCTCTGCACCTGCAGGTCGTCGTCCAGCTCGAACAGCAGCGGAATGCCGGTCGGGATGTTGAGCTCCAGGATCTGCTCGTTGGAGATAGCGTTGAGGTACTTGTACAGCGCACGCAGCGAGTTGCCGTGCGCGGTCACCAGCACGGTCTGCCCGGCCTTCAACTGCGGGGCGATCGCGTCGTTCCAGTACGGCAGCACGCGCACCAGCGTGGTCGCCAGCGACTCGGTGCCCGGCAAGGCATTGCGATCCAGCGTGGCGTAACGGCGGTCGTGACACGGGTGCCCCGGATCGTTGACGTCCATCGCCGGCGGCGGAATGTCGTAGGAACGGCGCCAGATCTTGACCTGCTCTTCGCCGTGCTTGGCCGCAGTTTCGGCCTTGTCCAGGCCCTGCAAGCCACCGTAATGGCGCTCGTTGAGGCGCCAGCTCTTGGACACCGGCAGCCAGTCCTGATCGAGCTCCTTCAACGCGCCTTGCAAGGTGTGGATGGCGCGCTTGAGCACCGAGGTATGGGCCACATCGAACTGCAGCCCCTCGTCCTTCATCAGCTTGCCGGCGGTGGCGGCTTCCTGGCGGCCCTGCTCGGTGAGTTCCACATCCACCCAGCCGGTGAAACGGTTGTCCAGATTCCATTGGCTCTGGCCATGGCGCAGCAGTACGAGTTTGCGGGTCACTCAGATTCTCCGATGGGGCCGATCAGCCTGCGATTGTAACGGCAGCCAGCGCATCGCTGGTGTGCACGGCATCGCCACGTAGTGCACGCGATGCTGTGGTCATGCACACGACGATCGATCCCGTCTTTGCCGGTTGGGACGGCAGCATCCTGCAGGCGCGACAGTTGCAACAGCAACTGGCACAGCGCGTGGTGTTGCAGGATCACGTGAGCGCGACACCACAGGTGCTCGCCGGTTTCGACGTCGGTTTCGAAGACGATGGGCAGACCACGCGCGCCGCAGCGGTGCTGCTGGATGCGCACACGCTGCTGCCGTTGGAAACGCATGTGGCGCGCTTGCCCACCGCGATGCCGTATGTGCCCGGCTTGCTCAGTTTTCGCGAACTGCCTGCGTTGCTGCAGGCGCTGGCGCTGCTCTCGCGTACGCCAGATCTGGTCTTCATTGATGGCCAGGGCATCGCGCATCCACGCAAGCTGGGCATCGCTGCGCACTTCGGCGTGGTCACCGGGCTGCCGTGCATCGGGATCGCCAAGCAGCGCCTGGCCGGCAGCTTCGTCGCGCCCGGCCCTGAACGTGGCGACCATAGCCAGATCCTGCTAGGCGGCGCGCAGGTCGGCTGGGCGCTACGCAGCAAGCCGCGTTGCAACCCACTGATCGTCTCGCCAGGGCATCGCGTCTCACTACAGAGCGCACTCGACTGGACCTTGCGCACACTGCGCGCGTACCGACTTCCAGAGCCCACCCGCCTGGCCGATCGGCTGGCCTCGCGACGCGGCGATGTCATGTCTGACGTGCAAGGCGACCTGCCGGGCTGACCACCGCCGCAGGCAACAACGCGGAACGTACCGTCTTGCCAAGCACCCGGCTGCCATCGAGCGCGCGTGCGACGCTTGGCGCCTGTTTCGATCACCACACGCCGCCGCCATGACCATGATCATCGCCCCACGCGTCCATGACATCGGCGGGCTGGAAGTTCGCCGCGCCGTGCCCACGCTGCAGGCGCGCAGCGTCGGTCCGTTCGTGTTCGTCGACCAGATGGGACCGGCGGTGCTGGAGCAGGACCACGGCATCGATGTGCGCCCGCATCCGCATATCGGCCTGGCCACGGTGACCTTCCTGTGGTCCGGCGAAATCGGCCATCTTGATACGCTCGGCTCGGACCAGGTGATCCGCCCTGGCGACGTCAACTGGATGACCGCCGGCCGCGGCATCGCCCATTCCGAACGCACCCCCGGCCCCGAGCGCGCCCGCGCGCATGCGCTGCACGGCATGCAGACCTGGATCGCGCTGCCGCGTTCGGCCGAGGAAACCGCCCCGGCGTTCCACCACCACGCCGCTGCCACGCTGCCGCAGCAGCGGCGCGGCGGCGCATTGCTGCGCGTGATCGCCGGCCGCGCCTACGGCGAAGAATCGCCGGTGAAGGTCTTCAGCGAAACGCTCAACGTGGCGATCGATCTGGAGCCCGATGCCGAGATCGATCTGGACACCAGCCACCTCGAACGTGCGCTCTACATTCTCGACGGCGACGCGCAATTGGACGGCGCGGATGTTCCCGCCCGCCATCTGATCATTCCCTCGCCCGGCGCGCGCGGACGGCTGCGTGCCAAGACGCTGGTCAAGGCGATGCTGCTCGGCGGCGAGCCGCTGGATGGCCCGCGTCACCTCTGGTGGAACTTCGTCTCCAGCTCCAAGCAGCGCATCGAGCAGGCCAAGGACGACTGGCAGGCCGGTCGTTTCGGCAGCATTTCCGGCGACGACAAGGAATTCATTCCACTGCCGGAAACTGCGCCGCCCAAGCCGATCAATGCCCCCTGAATGCGGCAATTCGGATGCAGCGGCACGCGCGACGCGCCCAAGTCCCGAATCAGTCCCGAAGCCGGGTGCCCCTGCGCACAGCCAATTTCAGCGCTGTTTGCGACCAAGCTTGAGCTTGCAGATAACAGTGTGGTAGTGATGTCGCTGTAGGTCGGGGGCATGTTGCGTGCACAGCACAGCCGCGCGGGGGGCGCACGGGCTGTTGCGACGACACGGTAGACGGCATCGCCCCTGCGCAGTCATCCATTGCCGGGGAACATTTGAATGAAGTCCGCATCCTGCCTTGTCGGCCTGAGCTTGCTGTTGGCCGCCGCCAGCGCTTACGCACAAACCTCGCCGGTTTGCCAGCCATTGCCGCCGGCCTCCGGCTTGCAGTGGAGCCAGCTCGCAGGCGCCGACTACCTGGTCTGCAAGGCCATGACTGCCGACGGTCGTCAGGTCGTCGGGGTGATGCTCACCACCCGCGACCCGGCAATGCGGCTGGCCCGCGACCGACGCGCCGAGAAGGGACAGTTCCAGGAAGAAGACTTCTACTGGTACAAACTGGACCTGGGCGGTCGCCAGGTGCCAGGCATGGAATCGCGCCGCGTTACGGTGGTCGAGCTGGGCAAGAAGCGCTACGCGCAACTATGGATCGACGGCGCCAGCACCGAAGAACTGGCCTCGATGCAGTCGCTGGTGCAGAACATGGATCTGCAGCCGGCCAGCCTGGCATTGCAGCGCTAAAGCACCTCGCTTCGCAGCGCTGACTCATGATGAGTTAGCGACATTACGCCAGGCCGGCTTGCCCGGCCCTTTGCTGGTCGCTTCTGTCGGCCATGGTTGCACGCGATCTCGCTGGCCGGATACGCGCCACGCGCTCGCATCCTTGCGACAAACGCGTGTCATCCCGGCACGCTTGAGGGTGGCTAACAAAACGGAGCGAGCAGTCGTCAGGTGGGTGCGGACGGCACGCTCAGAACCGCAGTGTACGGGTGGTACATGCCGATTCCGAGCACCGGCCGCGCCCGCCTGGCGGCAGCGCAGTAGTGGTGTTAGCCACTCTAAGTCGCTGCGTCGCCCGCTTCTGTTTCGGTCCACTGCTGCAGTTGGCTGTCGATCTGCACCTGCCCCGTCAGCAGCCGATGGATCGAGCAGTTGTCGGCCACTTCAATCAAGCGCGTGCGCTGATCGTCGTCTAGCGCACCGTCAAGCACGATCTCCCGCGTGATCACCGTGCCCGTCGCGCCGGGTGTCATGCAGATGCACATGCACCGCCGTCAACGGCCACTGCTTGCGCGCGGCCACCATCGACACCGTGATCGCGGTACAGGCACCCAAGGCGCCCAACACCTGCGACTCCGGATCCGATCCTGCGTCGGCACCGCCTTTGGCCGGCTGGGTGTCGCCGCTCCAAGTGTGTTGACCGTCGTGAATGCTCACGGTGTATGGCACCGCGCCGGTGCTGACGGTGATGGGTCGGTCACTCATGACGCTCTCCAAACATGGTTAGACCAGGCCGGTTCAAAACCGACCTTCCTGAAAATCGACGAAGGCCTGTATCGATTCCTGCTTGGTATTCATCACGAACGGGCCGTGCCGCATCACCGGCTCGTTAAGCGGGCGTCCGGCCACCAGAATCAGCTGCGCACCATCGGCACCTGCCTGTAGCGTCAGACACTGCCCGCCGCCCAGCACCGCCAGTTCCTGCGCCGGCAGAGCGCGCGAAGCATCGCCCTCGCCCACCGTCACCGCACCCTCGAACGCGTAGGCAAACGCGTTGTGACCGCTGGGCAACAGGTAATCCCAGGCGATATCTGGCGCGAGTGCGATATCCAGATACAGCGGGTCGGTGGCGGGTTGCACGATCGGCCCGCGCACTTGGCCCACCGTTCCGGCAATCACCTTGACCATCACACCGGGCGCTGGATGCGCAACCGGAATACTCTCCGGTGCGTATTCCTGATACTTGGGGTCGGTCATCTTGTCGCGCGCCGGCAGATTCACCCATAGCTGAAAGCCGCGCATGCGCCCGGATTCCTGCTCGGGCATCTCCGAGTGGATGAGCCCGCGCCCGGCGGTCATCCACTGCACGCTGCCCGGGGTCAACAGACCCTCGTTGCCGTGGTTGTCCTTGTGCCGCATGCGCCCGTCGAGCATGTAGGTCACCGTCTCGAAACCGCGATGAGGATGACTGGGGAATCCGGCCACATAGTCCTCGGCCTTGTCGGTGCCGAACTCGTCCAGCATCAGAAACGGGTCCAGGTCCGGCAGCTGTTGGGTGCCGATCACGCGGGTCAGCTTGACCCCGGCACCGTCTGAGGTGGGAATGCCGCGAATCGTGCGCAGCACTTGTGCCGCTGCGCTCGTGGTGACGCTCATCGAACTCCCCTGTGCGGCTGTTGACCACTCATGATGGATGCGCCCACCCTGCCGCCCAACCGCGACCGGCGCAACCGATCGCTCCAAAACCCGTTGCCGCGCCCTCTCGATCCAGCACATGGCGATCACGCTCTACAACTAACGTTTTACCCCTGCCCGGAACGGCACCATTGACCGCAGCCAGGCAGGGAGGGGCCTTCGGTGAATCGTTCCGGAGGAGCGTGCATGAAAGGGTTTTCGAAGCTGGCCTGGGGCGCGCTGGCCCTGCTGTCCGCGTTCTGTCTGGGCACCGTGGCGCTCCGGCGCGGCCAACATATCAACGCGTTGTGGATCGTGGTGGAGGCGGTGTCGATCTATCTGATCGCCTACCGGTTCTGCAGCCTGTTCATCGCCGACAAGGTGCTGTAGCTGGACATCACCCGCGCTACGCCGGCGGTGGCCCACAACGACGGCCTGGACTACGTGCCCACCAACAAGCATGTGTTGTTCGGCCACCATTTCGCCGCCATTGCCGGTGCCGGGCCCTTGGTCGGCCCGGTGCTCGCCGCACAGATGGGCTATCTGCCCGGTCTGCTGTGGCTGGTGGTCGGCGTGGTGTTTGCCGGCGCGGTGCAGGACTTTGTGGTGTTGTTCCTGTCCAGCCGTCGCAACGGCCGCTCGCTGGGCGATCTGGTGCGCGAGGAAATGGGACAAGTGCCCGGCACCATCGCCCTGTTCGGCGCCTTCCTGATCATGATCATCATCCTGGCGGTGCTGGCGATGGTGGTAGTCAAGGCGCTGGCGGAAAGCCCGTGGGGCATGTTCACGGTGATCGCCACGATGCCGATCGCGCTGATGATGGGCGTGTACATGCGCTACATCCGGGTCAGCAAGATCGGCGAGATTTCGGTGGTCGGGCTGATCCTGCTGCTGGGCGCGATCTGGCTGGGCGGCAAGGTCGCCGCCGACCCGAGCTGGGGCCCGGCCTTCACCTTTACCGCCAAGCAGATCACCTGGATGTTGATTGGTTATGGCTTCGTCGCCTCGGTGTTGCCGGTCTGGCTGCTGCTGGCACCGCGCGATTACCTGTCCACCTTCCTCAAGATCGGCACGATCCTGGCGCTGGCGGTCGGCATTCTCGTGGTGATGCCGGATCTGAAAATGCCTGCACTGACCCAGTTCGCTTCCACCGGCGACGGCCCGGTGTGGAAGGGCGGCATCTTCCCGTTCCTGTTCATCACCATTGCCTGCGGTGCGGTGTCCGGTTTCCATGCCTTGATCGCCTCGGGCACCACGCCCAAGCTGCTCGCCAACGAAGGCCACATGCGCTACATCGGCTACGGCGGCATGTTGATGGAATCGTTCGTGGCGGTGATGGCGCTGTTGGCCGCATCGATCATCGAGCCGGGCATCTACTTCGCCATGAACAGCCCCGCCTCGCTGGTCGGCAGCGACACCGTGGCAGTGGCCGCAAAAGTCTCCGAATGGGGCTTTGCAATCACTCCCGAGATCCTGGAAACCACCGCAAAGGACATCGGCGAGCACAGCATCCTGGCGCGTGCCGGCGGTGCGCCCACACTGGCCGTGGGCATCGCGCAGATCCTGCACCAGCTGCTGCCGGGCGAAGACACCATGGCGTTCTGGTACCACTTCGCCATTCTGTTCGAAGCGCTGTTCATCCTCACCGCCGTGGATGCCGGCACGCGCGCGGGCCGCTTCATGCTGCAGGACCTGCTGGGCAACTTCATCCCGGCCTTGAAGAAGACTGAATCGTGGACCGCCAACATCATCGCCACCGCCGGTTGCGTGGCGCTGTGGGGGTATCTGCTTTACACCGGCGTGATCGATCCGTTCGGCGGCATCCAGACCTTGTGGCCGTTGTTCGGCATCTCCAACCAGATGCTGGCCGGGATCGCGCTGATGCTGGGCACGGTGGTGTTGTTCAAGATGAAGCGCGACCGCTACGCCTGGGTCACCCTCGTGCCGTCGCTGTGGCTACTGATCTGCACCACGTATGCAGGGCTGATCAAGATCTTCGACAGCAACCCGGCGCAGGGCTTCCTGGCGCAGGCGCACAAGTATCAGGACGCGATCACCAGCAACACCGTCACCGCGCCGGCCAGAACGGTGGCGCAGATGCAACAGATCGTCACCAACGCCTACGTCAACACCGGGCTGACGGTGCTGTTTCTGTTCGTGGTGGGATCGATCCTGATCTACGCGGTCAAGACCATCGTGATTGCGCGCCGCAATCGGCAACGCAGCGATCGTGAAACCCCGTACGTGGCCTTGCAGCCACACCAGATGGCAGACCTGTAATGGGCACGCAACTCGTCCTTGCCGGCCAATACCAGGTGCATCGCCGCGTCTGGCGACGCCTGATACAGACCGCACGCCTGTGCTGCGGCATTCCCGATTACGACAACTACGTGCGCCACATGCTGGAAAAACATCCCGACAAACAGGTGATGGACTACCCGGCCTTCTTCCGCGAGCGCCAGGATGCGCGGTACGGCGGCAAGAGCGGGTTTCGCTGCTGTTGATCGGTGATCAACCAGTAGAAACGCAACAGGGCGCGATGCGAATCGCGCCCTGTTGCGTTGATGTCTTGAGTTTTAAAGCGGCGGATCTGCGACCTGGCTGCAGGGTCCTTACCCGCCCACCATCGCGGGACACGCCGCAAGTACGTCCAGGCATCCATGCCGCGTAAGGTCCCGCGACGGTGAGCGGGCAAGGACCAGTCGAGATGGTCGGTGTGCAAGGTGCAAGCGATGCATGAGATGCTTCTAATTCGCTAACTCTCATGTAGGTGTTCACTCCCGGCATTAGATGGCCCGCTTTTCACCTAGCTACCGACCAACTCTCTGGTGCGGTGTCCTCACCGCTTGCGGGACCGTGTAGCGGCATGGATGCCGCCACCGAGCCTCCACGGACGGATTCACGGCGTGTCCCGCAAGCGGTTAGGGTACCGCGCGCTCGACTAATAGCGGCTAACAAAACGTAGCGAGCAGTCGTCAGGTGGGTGCGGACGGCGCGCTCAGAACCGGAGTGTACGGGTGGTACATGCCGATTCCGAGCACCGGCCGCGCCCGTCTGGCGGCTGCGCAGTAGTTTTGTTAGCCGCTCTAACTAGGCTTTTGATCTAAGCATTTGACTGCAGCCAAACGATGCTACGACTCGACATCCTCAACCGGCGCGCTTTTGCGCGAGCCGCTTGAACAATGCAGGAAAATCGCGCATATCGTCGAACACCGCAAGCACACCGATCCGTCGCAGGGTTTCGTCGTGTCCGGCCGGAATATGGCTGGCACCGGTAAAGCCTAGTACCTGCATGCCCGCCGCCAAGGCGGCAGTTGCGCCGGTGGGGCTGTCTTCGATCACCAGGCAACGCTGCGGCGCAACGCCCAGTGTGCGGGCGGCCAGCAGATAGACATCCGGCGCGGGTTTGGGCCGCTCCACCATATCGGCACTGAAGATATTGCCCGCCACGCGCGCGGTGAGACCGACGCGTTCGACCGAGGCGATCACATTGTGGCGGCGGCTGTTGGAGGCTACCGCCAGCGGCAACGGGATCTGTTCCAGCGCGGCGCGTGCGCCGGGAATCGGCTGCACCTGCGCCTTGATCAAGGCTTCACTGCGCGCCTGAATCTGTGCGAGCAAAGTCTCTGGCAACTGCACCGAGAAGTGCTCCTGCACCCGCAGCAACACCTCACGCGTGGTCTGCCCGAACGTGGTCCCCAGCAAATGCTCCAATGCCTCGGCCGGCACGAATGTTGCCAGTGCCTCACGCATCACCCGGTCGGCCAGTATCTCGCTGTCGACAAGCACACCGTCGCAATCGCTGATCAATAATTCGTAGACCATTGCACCCATCTGCTCGTAAAGCGCCATTATGCCGGCCGCGTTGTGACCGTTGGCTGTGGCGGGTTGCGTGCGTGTTTGACGCCCATCGTGATGCATCCACAGCAGGCCAATGCCACGGCGGCAAGCGGACTGAACAGGTGAAATCAGCAGCGCCAACGCATCTCACACAATCTTACAGCGCGTCATTCAGGCAGCTGCTAGGATCGGCCCCGCTGCAGAACGGCTTCCCGCAGCGTCTCCAGAAATGCGATCAGGAGAAGGAGATTCCGATGCAACCGCGATTGCCTGCCCTGCTGGCTCTTGCGACCTCGTTTCTCGCAGTCTCATGCACCGCCTCGCCCGGTGCCAAGGCGCAAACCACCATGTCAGCTACGCTGCAGCACCACACCCTCGCCTTGCGCGTCCCCCGTTTGACCGACATCGCCAAGGCCATTGCGCACGGCGACGTCGCCCGAATCGGTGCACTCGCACCTACCATCGATCTCGCCGCACTCGGCGATCAGAACGTCACCTTGCTGGAGTGGGCGATCTGGAACGAACAACCACGCGCACTGGCCGCATTGCTCGACGCAGGCGCAGATCCCTCATTGCCTGGCATGGACCAGGAAACGGTCGTGCACATGGCCGCGATGGCGCAGGACCCTGAGTATCTGAAGGTGTTGCTACAGCACAAGGCGCCGATCGATGTGGTCAGCGCGCGTGCCGGCTGGACGCCGTTGTTCGGCGCAGTGCAGAGCAAGCGCGATGCATAGATCGGCTTGTTGATCGAGGATGGCGCCGATGTGCAGCGCGTCGACCACACCGGCAACAGCGTGCTGCATCTGGCCGCACAGAGCGGAGCGGCGAGTGCTGTAGTGCTGCAACTGCTCAACGCCGGTGTGGATCCCACGTTGCGCAACGCGCAGCAGAAAACCTTCCAGGCGTATTTCTTCACCACCCCGGATCGCTTGCTCAATATCAGCGGCCAGCAGGTCAGGTCGGACGTGCGCGCGTGGTTGAGCGCCCACAACACTCCCGTGGAAAGCAGCCGCTCAGCGGGCTTTTCGCACGACGAACGCAAGGAGCCGCATATGAGCCCGTCAAATCCCACTGATTCCTTCACCCCAATTCGCAGAGTCGATCCGCGGGCAACACCCGCGCCCGGAAGACCAACAATTTCCGGCGATGCTGCAAGACATCTACGCCACCGCTGCGCAGCGGTGGCGGCGCCGAAACCTTCGCAGCCGTACCCAATGGCTGGTCGCGCATGGATGACAGTGCGCTGCAAAAATCCGGCATCGACCCCAGCTTGCTGCACGACGCAAAAAGCGGTTTCGATTCCGCGTTTTACCGCACGAGCAAGGCACGTGGTGCTCGGCTTCTGCGGCACCGACGAAGGCTAAGGACTGGAAGCACAACATCGGTCAGGGCCGGGCTTCGACGACGCGCAATACGCCCCGGCGATCCAGCTCGGCAGCCAGGTCAGCCAGTCCTTTGGCGACTAGGTGGTGATCACAGGGCACTCGCTCGGCGGTCTGGCAGCGGCATCGGCCGTGCTCAACGACATTGCTGCAGTGACCTACAACGCCGCAGGCGTCAACGACCGCACGCTGGAGCGACAAGCTCTGGATGCATTGGCGGCCAAGGACTACGCCAGCAGCGAATTGATCCGCGGCTATCACGTCAACAACCAGATTCTCACCCATCTGCAGGAAGACAGCATTCCGTTGAAGTGGACGATGCCCAATGCGGCCGGCCACCAGATCGAGTTGCCGGAGCCGGATCCGTTGTCGTTCGAGCAGCGTCTGGTGCCGGCATGATGCTCAAGCGTCGGCTGAATCTGCACGGCATGGAGTCGATGATCAAGGCACAGCACATGCAATCGCCGAATCAGGCGTAGGGCACGACACTGCACACCGGCAGCCAACTGTTTAACGATGCGGTGGTGCAGCTGGACAGCCAGCACGGCCGGCTTGGGCTACGCGACGACACCGCGTTTCTCAACACCGCCGCCAGCGTGGCCGCGCGCGCAAGCAGCGATGGCCTGCAACGGATCGATCATCTGGTGCCCAGCCGCGAAGGCGATAGCCTGTTCGCGGTGCAGGGCCGCATGGACGACCCGACCCATCTGCGCAGCCAGGTGCAGACCGCGGCGGCGGCCAACGAACCGGCGCAAGACAACGTCGGCCAGCTGCAGCAGCAGAACAAGCAGCAGGCGCAATCGCAGTCGCAACAGCCTTCCCAGCAGCAGGAAGAGCATCGCCGCCTGATCCAGTAATCGTCGTTGCCAGTCTCCGGGCACTGGCGCGCGCCGGTGCCCGGATCAGCCTGCGCCCGCCATCGCGCGCAAGGTAATGCCGACGAGATAGGCCAGATAGGTGCCGGTGGCGTAGCCCATCGTGCCGAGCAGCACACCGACTGGCGCCAGTGCCGGGTGGAAGGCCGCAGCGACCACCGGTGCGGACGCCGGGCCACCGATGTTGGATTGCGAGCCGATCGCGAAATAGAAGAACGGCACCCGCAGTAACCGGGCCAGGCCCCATAACAGCGCGATGTGCACGGCGATCCAGATCAGCCCGAGCAGGAACAGCCATGGCCGGTCCAGCAGCGCCAGCAGATCCATCTGCATACCGATGCAGGCGATCAGGAAATACAGCAGCAGCGTGCCGATCCTGGAGGCGCCGGCGCCTTCCAGCGTGCGGGCGCGGGTGAAGCTCAGCAGCAACCCCAGGCTGGTCGCCAGCACCACCACCCAGACGAACGGGATGTCCAGACTGAACTGGCTGGCCCAGCTCAGATTGGCCTTGCACCACCCGGCTAGCGGATTGGCCAGCGCATGTGCCAGGCCGACGCCACCGAACGCCACCGCCACGATCACCATCAAATCGGCCAAAGTCGGAATACGCGCGTGTTCGGCCTGGAAGCGCGCCATGCGCTCCTGCAAGGCATCCAGCGCGCGGGTATCGGCACCGCTACGCGCATCGATGTTGCGCGCCCGCCCGGCCAGGAAGATCAGCACTGCCATCCACACATAACCGACCCCGACATCGACCACCGCAAACTGGCCGAAGGTAGTGGCATCCACATCGAACACTTCGCGCATGGCCAGCATGTTGGCGCCGCCGCCGATCCAGCTGCCGGCCAGCGCGGCCATGCCGGCCCAGGTATCGCCGGCGACGGTGGCCGGATGCAACCAGCGCATCACCCAGAACGCGACCACCGCGCCCAGCATGATGCTCAGCGATGCGCCCAGATACATGGCGACCAGCTTGGGCCCCAGCCCCAGGATCGCGCGCAGGTCGATGCTCAGGGTGAGCAGGATCAGCGCGGCCGGCAGCAGCACGTCGCGGGCGATCGGGTTGTAGAGGCGGGTGTTGGCACCGTCAATCAGGCCGACCGTGTTGTAGATGCCCGGCAGCAGATAGCACAGCAGCAAGGCCGGCACCACGGCGTAGAAGCTGCGCCATGGGCCGCGTTCGCGCGAGGAAGTCCAGAACACCACCCCCAAGGTGGCAGCGATCAAGCCGAAGACGACGATATCGTTTTGGATCAGTGCAGCACCGGCGGCATTCACAACGGGCGAACATCCAGAAAGGTGGCCGCCAACGCGCGGATCGTGCCAACAGCGGCCGATGGCATGAATCTAGCCGACCTGCGCCTCTGCACACACCCTGGCATCGATGCTGACATCAGCATCGTCACTACGGACTTGACGTCGAGATGATGCGTAGCCTGTACGGAAAACAATCGACACGCTCGCGGAAGATGTCAGACGCAAGGTGCTGGTTTCAGAGCGACTGACAGACCTGAGCGAGCGGTTGTCAGTTGGGACGGGCGGCGAGCCAAGAATCCGCAGAGAACGTTTGCAAACGCTGCGTCGAGCACCGACCGCGCCCGCTTGGTAGCGAACATCGCAGTTGTGCTGGTAGCGACGTCGTAGCTCGACTGGGAGTAACCGCAGTCGTTTTGCTGTTGGTGAGCGCTATCGCCTTGTCAGCCGCTCTTAGCCGTAACGCCGCACCACGTGGTCGCCCTCGGCGGTATTCAACACCACGCCGCTGGGCTGACCAGTGGTCAGGCAATGCAGTCTGGCCATCACTTCGGCGTTGTCCAGGGCGCCCTGCTCGCGCAGATAACGCAGCGGCGACCACTGCGGCCGGGTGACCCACCAGCCACCCTGCTCGTGATGTATGCGTACAACGTAACGGGACTCGTCCATCAGGCCTCCGGCCAGTGCGTGCAGCGATCTGAACGACGGTGCGTAAAGCGCGCGAGCAATCGCAGCGCACTACGGATGGGAACGCCTTCTCCCATCAGCATGCCGGCGCGCCCTTACTCAAGGGGCCGCGGGAGAGTGGCCAAGGGCCCCGCGTCCAGCATAGCAAGCATGTTCTTTAAATTCTGGGAATACCGTCGGGCGAACACTGGCATTACGGTAGGAAAATTCTTACATGACACCGGTCACGCGCAGCACTACATTTGGATCCTGAGCGGCGAACAGACGTCGCGAGCGGCCGTCAGGTAGCGCGGGCGGTGCGCAGCGGGGCGTCAATCGCGCTTGGGAAGTGCCTCGAGGGAAGAGTCGCATGTATCTACTCAGGAAGTTCCAGTTTCCGGTCAAATCCGCGATGGTGGTGGGCTATGTCCTGGTGATCCGGGAGGCGATCGTGCTGTGGTCGTGAGGACCTCAGGCAGCTGACGCTCAGGCTGTCGGATCACGCGGACCGATACCCGGCATCGCGTCTCAGTCCGCATCGACCCAGCCACGCTGTTGTGCATCTGCCAGGTCGGAAGGCGTGTCCACGTCCAGGGCGAGCGCCGGGGCGCTCACGCAGCCCAGCGTCTGCACGTCCAGACTGGCGAACAGACCGCGCAGGCCGCTATCGGCTTGCAACGGCACATCTACCCACGCGGCATGCGTCACCACTGCCGGGATTCCACGTACCCCGGCGTAGCCGCTGGTGGCGCATCCTGACGCTGCATGGCCGGCCTCTTCGAGTAACGCACGCAGATGCGGTGCATCCAACGCAGGCTGATCGCAACCCAGGATCAGGCTGCGCCGCAGCGTTGTGTCGTCCTGCACGTAGTGCCGTAACGCGGCCAGGCTTGAGCCCATGCCGGCAGACCAGTCGCCGTGCCGCAGCACTTCCACGTCCAGACCTTGCAGGACATCGGTCAGTGCATCGGCATCTGCGCCCAACAGCACCACGCACCGGTGCGGCGATGTCTGTAGCGCCAGACGCGCGAAGCGACGCAACAGCGGCTCCCCATCGCGCATCAGCAGTTGTTTCGAACGGCCCAGACGACGGCCGGCGCCTGCGGCAAGTATCAGTGCAGCGTGGTCGCTGCTCATGCGCTCGATGCCGTGAGGCGTGGCGAACAAGCTCGCGGTGTTGGCTGTGAATCGCGTTGCGAACTGCTGATCTGCATAGTGCCAGTGCGATCTGTGCTTGCAAGCGACGGACATTGGTCAGCGTCGCGAGATGCGTCGTCATGGTGATCAAAAAGTACGGTCATGGCGACGTCGTGCGTGTTGGAGATGGGCTCAGCGTAGAGGTCCGAATGTGCGTGCGGGGTGACTACGTGTTGCACGTTTGCGCTGCTTGTTCGCACGGAGTAAGCGCTTTAGCGGATGACGTCGTGAATGAAGCGCCACGTTTGCCTATCGGGCAGTACATCGCTGTATGCGCGCACCGACGAAGCGATTTGGCGGATCAGTAAGCGAGCGCTGTCTACCCGACCCGGGCCATACACGCTGCCGAATCCAATGCATGCCCATCAATGCATATTTTAAATAATTCGAATTAAAGCAGCACCTTGATCGGCTGAAACTCGGCACTTCTGCTTTCAAGCAGCCATCGGATATGGAACGCCTGCACACTGATTTAAGTGCAGCGGCCTATCGCCTTACAGGATCCTCTAAAAACCCCAGCAATCTGCCATCATTGACTTGACGCCCTGCCAGCGGAGAACGACAGACATGATCAGCT
>NZ_MDEJ01000035.1 GCF_002940065.1 Xanthomonas populi | reverse complement strand
GATCATGTCTGTCGTTCTCCGCTGGCAGGGCGTCAAGTCAATGATGGCAGATTGCTGGGGTTTTTAGAGGCTCCTAAAAGCTTGATCAGGTACCCATCCGAAGGCGTGGAAAAGATTCTTGGACCCACGCTGGGTATTCCGCTGTTCCAGGAACAGGTCATGGAGCTGGTGATTCATGCCGGTTACGACCCGGACGATGCCGACCGATTACGTCGCTCGATGGCGGCGTGGCGTCGTGGTGGTGATATGGAATCGCATCGCATCCGGATTCGCGCGCTGATGGAAGGCAAAGGCTACGCCTCCATCTTCATCGACCAGATCTTCGAACAGATCAAAGGCTTCGGCTCCTACGGCTTCCCGCAAAGCCATGCCGCCTCGTTCGCCAAACTTGTCTACGCCAGCTGCTGGCTCAAACGGCATGAACCTGCAGCCTTCGCTTGCGGGTTGCTTAATGCGCAGCCGATGGGCTTCTATTCGGCTAGCCAGATCGTGCAGGACGCACGCCGCGGTAGTCCCGAGCGCGCACGCGTGGAGGTGTTGCCGGTGGATGTGCTGCACAGCGCCTGGGACAATACCCTGGTCGGTGGCAGGCCGTGGCGCAGCAACGAAGACCCAGGTGAACAACCGGCGATCCGTCTGGGCATGCGTCAGGTCGCTGGATTATCGGAAGTGGTGGCAAACCGCATTGTCACCGCACGCGCGCAACGTGCGTTTGCCGATATCGGTGATCTATGCCTGCGCGCCGCACTCGACGAAAAAGCGCGCCTTGCGTTGGCCGAGGCCGGCGCATTGCAAGGCATGGTGGGCAATCGCAATGCCGCGCGCTGGGCCATGGCTGGCGTGGAAGCCAGCCGCCCGCTACTGCCCGGTAGCCCGCAAGAGCAGGCGGTGGAGTTCGAAGCACCGCACGCAGGCGAAGAGATCCTGGCCGACTATCGCTCGGTCGGCCTGAGTCTGCGCCAGCACCCGCTGGCGCTGCTTCGCCCGCAGATGCGCCAGCGGCGCATCCTGGGTTTGCGGGAGCTGCAGGGGCGCAGCCACGGCAGCGGCGTGCAGGTCGCTGGTCTGGTCACGCAACGTCAGCGCCCAGCCACCGCCAAGGGCACCATCTTCGTCACCCTGGAAGACGAGCACGGCATGATCAACGTCATCGTCTGGTCGCACCTGGCGCTGCGCCGGCGCCGCGCACTGCTGGAATCGCGCCTGCTTGCGGTGCGCGGGCGTTGGGAACGCGTGGACGACGTGGAGCATCTTATCGCCGGGGATCTGTACGACCTCAGCGCGCTGCTCGGCGCGATGCAGTTGCCCTCGCGCGATTTCCATTGAGGCGTTGCCGGCAAGACCGGCCAACACCGGCATCGCGTAATGGTCACGATTCAAGACCAGGTCTATCGCCGCACATCATCCGCAGTTGTCGCCGTTCTGCGCCAGCTCGTCAGCGCTGCCAGCAGCGGCCCATGGCGCCGTGTTCGCTGCGGCGTTGCAATGTTCCATGCACGACGCGCAGCGCCTCACCCAGGCGCGCATTATCCAATGTCGATGCGGCTTGGTGGCCAGTGATGGGGCTGGTGTGGTCAACCCGGCGCATGCAACCGGTTAGTGACTTTCAAGCGGTCTGTACTACACCATGGCGGGCGCAGTCGCGCTGACCCATTCCTTTCCCACGAGGCGATCATGAAGTTGGAGGTTTTGTTTGACAAGTTGCATACCCTGCCCACGGTACCCAAGGTGGCGCAGGACCTGATTCGTCAGTTCGATGATCCGAACACCAACATCGATGTGTTGGCGCACAGCATCGAGCGCGATCCGGTGATCGCTGCCAAGGTATTGTGGCTGGCCAATTCGGCACGCTTCCATGGCCTGCGCGATTCCACCAGCGTGGAAGACGCGGCCATGCGGCTGGGCTTCAACACGCTGCGCACGTTGGTGCTTGCCTCGTCGATGACCGGTGCGTTTCATGCCGGCCCGAGTTTCGATCTGAACGCGTTCTGGCGGCACAGTTTCGGCGTGGCCGGCATCTGCCGGTTGCTGGCGCGCCAGCACGGGCTCGATCCGGAAACCGCATTTACCTGCGGCATGATGCACAACATCGGCGAGCTGCTGATCCAGTCCGGCGCACCGGAATACGCCAGCCGCATCAATCAGGAAAGCTCCTCTGCCGGGCATGCTACCGAAGAAACCCTGCAGTTGGGCTTCGGTTACCCGGAAGTGGGCGCCGAGCTGGTGCGTTGCTGGCAGTTGCCTGTGGTGATCCAGCAAGCCATCGCTTATCAGGTCCGGCCAGCAGCCGCGCCGGAAGGCGCGCTGATGCCGCTGCTGGTGGCCCAGGCGGTGCAGGTGTCCGATGCGCTGGACGCACATGGCAAAGCAACCCCGGCCACACTGCAAGCGATGCGTGGACCATTGATGGATACGGTGGATCTGGATGCACTGTTTGCTGCGCTGCCGGAGGTGATCGAGGCCAACCGCGCGTTCGCCGAGTTGTTGCACTGATATCGATCAACAAGGGCTGCGCGGATGTGCCGCTGGGTCATTCCAGACGTCGCGGTTCGAACGCACAGTCCTTCGCACTCTGTGTGCAGGAGTAGAACGCATCCAGCGTCGGTGCTGGCGTTTTTTGATCGAGCTGCCAGCGCGAGGGGCGTTTGGGGACGACGATCAGGTTGCGTTGCTGATTCGGTGTGCTTCGGTCGAAGTAAGCCAGATCCACTTGCTTGTGGTTACGCAGTTCATAGGTGCAATTGACCAGCGTACCCTCGGATTCGGATTCTGTTTTAGATTTGCCCGGCTGCTTGCCGTAGAACAATACCGAGGACAGCTTGATCGGTACACCCTGATCGGGCTGCTTCGTACTGACCCAATCGCCTCTTCCATAAGCACCGCTTCCAGCAGAAAATTCGACATCGGCGACCGCTCGGTAGTGGGCTGCGTCGTAGTGGACCGCGGCAGGTTCCGGGCATTTTGCGCTTTGCGGAGAATGTTCTTGGCCGAATGCAGTGGATGGCTGCAGCGACAGCATCAGCATGCCGAAGAAAATAACGGTGCTTAGCGGATGTTTCATGATGGAAGCCTTACGGTAGGAGGTAGGTGTCAGGAAGGGGAAGGAGTCGTGCTGGTCATCGCGCCTGGCCGAAGCAACCGGGCCGGATCATGCTGCTGCCATAATCATGCTGCTGCCATAGACACCCCGCGTGTGCGTGATGATAGTGATCGCTGAGACATGGCGGTCTTTCAAGGCGAACCGATGTCGACGCAGGCGTACCTACGCCATAGGAGGGGCGCTGTGCAGGTCGCTGTCAGCATGGTTCGGCGGCAGCAGGCCCGGGCACTTCTACCCGCGACAGCAGGCACACTGTCACGCCGCGCCGCAGCTGGACGCAAACGC
The DNA here is from genome assembly GCF_002940065.1 of Xanthomonas populi. GTDB lineage: Bacteria > Pseudomonadota > Gammaproteobacteria > Xanthomonadales > Xanthomonadaceae > Xanthomonas > Xanthomonas populi. The sequence continues at coordinate 29,085 of NZ_MDEJ01000035.1, read as the reverse complement.
GCACAGGCGCTAGCGTGGTCCGGATTTTTGCCACAGGGGAACCGTCCATGCATCATGACGCGCAGCCGCGCCAGCTCACCTTCCGCGCCGTCGTGCTGTCCATCGTTTTGGCGGTGGTGCTTTCGGCCGCCAACGCCTATCTCGGCCTGTTTGCCGGCCTGACCATCGCCACCGCCATCCCGGCCGCGGTCGTCTCGATGGGCGTGCTGCGTCTGCTCGGCGGCGGCACCATTCTGGAAAACAACATTGTCCAGACCGGTGCCTCGGCGGGGTCCTCGATCGCGGCGGGGGTGATCTTCACCATCCCCGCGCTGGTGATCATGGGCTACTGGCCAGACTTCAAATACTGGTGGGTGCTCGGCATCGCCGGCATGGGCGGGTTGCTCGGTGTGCTGTTTTCGGTGCCGCTGCGGCGCTCGATGATCGTCGAAGACCCGCTGCCATTCCCCGAAGGCAAGGCCGCGGCCGAGGTGCTCAAGGCCGGCGCAAACCCAGGCCCGGGTCTGAAGCTCCTGGCCATCTCCGGTGCCATCGGCGCGCTGGTCAAGCTGGCGGCGGCCAGCGGCCTGCGGGTGATCCCGGACACCTGGGCGCAGGCCACTTACCTCGGCAGCAGCCGGCTGGTCGGTTATCTGGGCACCAACCTGTCGCCGGCGCTGCTGGGCGTGGGGTACATCGTCGGCTTGAATGTCGGCATCGTGGTGTTGTCAGGCGCCATCGTGTCCTGGCACATCGCCATCCCGCTGTATCAGCAATTCTTCATGGGCTCGGATCCGGCATTGGCGCAGAGCCTGATCAATGCACCGGCGGCTGACGCGGCATTCGCCATCTGGGGCGCGAAGATCCGTTATCTGGGCGTCGGCGCGATGCTGATCGGCGGCGTGTGGACCTTGTTCTCGCTGCGTAAATCGCTGTTGTCCGGCGTCAAAAGCGGCTTTGCCGCCGCGCGCAAGAGCAATGGCGGTGTGGTTGCCGAGACCGAGCGCGACCTACCGATGACGTGGATGCTGGTGGCGCTGGTGCTGTGCACCTTGCCGCTGCTGGGCCTGTATCAGGCGATCGTGCAGCAGTGGCACGTGTCGATCCCGATGACCATCATCATGATCGTGGCCGGCTTTCTGTTCGTGTCGGTGTCCGGTTATCTGGCCGGGTTGATCGGCTCGTCCAACAATCCGGTCTCGGGCATCACCATCTCCACCATCCTGTTCGCCTCGGCGGTGCTGGTGTTGCTGCTCGGCAAGAGCGGGCTGGCGCCGGTGGGCATCGGCGGGGCGCCGTTGGGTGCAGTGGCGGCGATCATGATCGCCGCGGTCGTGTGCTGCGCAGCAGCGGTGGGCGGCGACAATCTGCAGGATCTCAAAGCCGGCTATCTGGTCGGCGCCACGCCGTGGAAGCAGCAGCTGATGCTGGGCATCGGCGCTTTCTCCTGCGCGCTGATCATGGCGCCGGTGCTGAACCTGCTCGCGCAGGCCTACGGCATCGGCCCGGCCACGCCGCAGCATCCCAACGCGCTCGCTGCACCGCAGGCCACGCTGATGGCCTCGGTCGCCAAGGGCTTGTTCGGTGGCGAGCTGCCGTGGGCGATGATCGTCATCGGCGTCGGCGTGGGCGCGGCCATCATCGCGCTGGACGAATGGCTGAAGAAAACCGGCAAGCGTTTCCGTGTGCCGGTGCTGGCCGCGGCGATCGGTATCTATCTACCGCTGGAACTGATGGTGCCGATCTTCATCGGAGGTCTGATCGCGCACCTGGTGGAACGCTTCCACAAGATCCGCGCCGACGACGAAGACGGCCGTGACCGCGTGCATCGCCCGGGCGTGCTGTTCGCCGCCGGCCTGATCACCGGCGAGGCGTTGATGGGGATCGCCATTGCAGTACCGATTGTGCTGTCCAGCCGCGCCGATGTGCTGGCCTTGCCGGCAAGCTTGCAGCTCAACCAATGGTTCGGCCTGGCGATGCTCGCCCTGGTCGGCTGGCTGCTGTATCGCGTCGGCAAGCGCGGCGAACAGGCCGCCTGAGCGCGACCCATCGATGATGCATGCGTTTGCATGCGCCATCTCGACGGACACGCATCGCTGGGTGCGTGTCGGTTTTTCGTTGCGGCGTTGCGATCGGATGACCGCAGCGTCTAACGCGCAGCGCTTCGGCAATTTCTCGCCTTTGCGTCGGCTTTACGCCCCACGCAGGCGCCATGTATAGCGACTTTATGCCGCTGCTCCGTATCGTGCCGTCTCCCGCACGGATGGTGCGCCACGGCTGCTGGATGCCTCGATCGATCCCGATGACACCCCGCGACGCAGGTTCTTGCGCCGCGTAACGCTGCGGCTGACGGTGGTGAAAGTGCTACTCACATCACGCTGTGCAACATCGGCTTGCTGTTGAGGTCTCTTTTGTCACGGATGGTCACTGCGAACCTGCAGACGCCTATAAGATCGATTGGCAGGACTCGCCCGTTCGGCGACCATGCAGTCGTTCTACATCCACGCGCATTTCCCCCTCCCTAACGCTGACCGTTCACACGATCTGTCCAGCGTCTTGCCATGGAACCACTGCAATGCTCACTGCTATCTCCAAGCGTTCCACCCGCGCACAACGCGCACCGTTGTTGGCCATCGCACTGGCCGGCGTGCTGTGTAGCCTCGCGCTACAGGCACAGGCACAAGACGCCACCGAGGCGGCGCTGTGCACCGATCGCCCGACCAAGGCCAATGCCACCTGCACCGTGCCAACTGGCGCCTGGCAGCTGGAAACCGACATCGGCAACTACACCCGCGACAGCCAGCCCGGTACGCGGGTCGAAACCTCCTATTTCACCAATCCCACGCTGAAATACGGCGTCAGCGACCGCATCGATCTGCAGCTCAACTGGGCGCCGCAGCTGCAGGTCAAAACCACCGATCGCGCAACCGGTGCACGCAGCAGCCTCAGTGGTGGCGGCGATATCTTTCTGCGCATGAAGGCGCGTTTCTACGAGAGCGACACCGCCAGCGTGGCGCTGCTGCCGTTCGTTAAGGCACCGACCGCGCGTACCGGCCTGGGCAACGACGAGTGGGAAGGCGGCATCGCATTGCCGATCAACTTCGTGCTGCCCAATAGTTTCTCGCTGACCTTGGGGCCAGAGGTGGATTGGTTGGCCGACAGCGATGGCAGCGGCAACCATGTCGCGCTGATCAATGCGATCAATCTGGCGCATCCGATCACCTCAAAGTTGTCGATGGCGGTGGAAGTGTGGTCCTCGATCAACCGCGACCCTGCGCAGACCATCGAGCAGTATTCGGCCGACATCGCCGCCGCCTATCTGATCAACCCGCTGCTGCAGCTGGATGTGGGCGCCAACTTCGGCCTCAACGACCGCACCCCGGACGCGCAGGTGTATGTGGGAATGTCGCACCGCTTCTGATGCGTTGAAGCGGGTTGGGCATTGCGAGATAAAAACCGCGTGGGTAGCAGCGGTGCGATCAGACATTGCGTGGTGCCGGTTGACCGGCACCACGTTGCCCGCGCGCTGCAAGCGCAGTGCGCTTGACGACCACACGCGTGCATCTGCTGCGCACCTGCGCCCTGCCAGATGGCATACCAATGCGGCTGCAAGATTTGCTTCAATGCAGCACAGTCCATTTTGCACGCACCGCCAGCTGCGTATTTTTCCAGCTGCCCCAGCATGCATACGCGGCCACAAAGGCAGACCCAACCCCAATCCTTTGCGCGCTCGCTACGGCAACGCCTACCATCCACGTTTTGCCGTTGCGGGAACTTTCGATGAAGCTTCGTTATGCTGTGCTGCCGCTGTGTCTGTTGACCGCCTTGCCAAACCTTGCCGCCGCGCGCGGATTCGATGTACGCGACATGGTGGCGCTGGACCGGGTGTCCTCGCCCATGCTCAGCCCCGATGGCAGCGTATTGGTGTTTGCCAATCGGCAAGACAAGCCCAATAACGGCAAACCAGCTACTGGCCTGTGGATGCGCAACCTGCGCACACGCGATGCGCTGCCGCCTAAGCGGCTGACTCCGGATGGCTGGAACGTCAACAGCCCGGCGCTGTCGCCGGATGGCAAGACGGTGTACTTCCTCAGCAGTAAATCCGGCAGCCAGCAGTTGTACGCACAGTCGCTGACCGGTGGCAGCGCACAACAACGCACTGCGTTTGCGGTGGACGTGGACAGCTACAAGATCTCGCCCGATGGCAAGCGCATCGCCTTCAGTGCCGGCGTGTTCCAGGACTGCGGGTCGGACCTGGGTTGCACCAGGACCAAGCTCGCCAGCGTCAAAAACGCCAAGGCCAGCGGCGTGGTATACGACCAGTTGTTCGTGCGGCATTGGGACACCTGGAACGACGGTCGCCGCAACACGCTGTTCGTCGCAGATCTGCCTGCTGCCGGTGCCAAGTCCGTCATCGGTGCATCGGCGATCAGCGCCACGTTGGCCGGCGATGCGCCGTCCAAGCCGTTCGGTGGCAACGACGATTACACCTGGTCGCCGGATGGCAGCAGTGTGGTGGCCAGCGTGCGCGTGCCGCAGCCGCATGGTCCTGACACGGGCAAGGACACCAAGGCGGGCAGCAAGCCCACCGGCAACGACGAGCCCTGGCAGACCAACTTCGACTTGTACCGGTTGGATGCCAGCGGCAAATCCGCACCGGTCAATTTGACCGCGTCAAACCCGGCCTGGGATGCCGGCCCGGTGTTCAGCAGCGACGGCAAGACGCTGTACTACCGCGCGATGAAACGCCCCGGTTTCGAGGCCGACCGCTTCGCTTTGATCGCGATGGATGTGGCAAGCGGCAAGACCCGCGAAATCGCGCCCAAGTGGGACCGCTCGGCCGGCGAGATCGTGGTGAGCGATGACGGCGCCAGCCTCTACACCAGCGCCGACGACCTCGGCGAGCATCCGTTGTTCAAGATCGATATCGCCAGTGGGGAGGCGACCAAGCTGGTGGGCGAGGGCAGCGTGCATGCACCGACAGTGGCCGGCAACACGCTGGCGTTTACGCGCAATTCGTTGAAGAGCGGCGACCAAGTGTTTGTCAGCGACGTGCAAGGCCAGGGCCTGCGTGCGATCACCCAAAGTGCGGGCGAATTGCTGCCGGATGTGCAGTTCGGCGATTACGAGCAATTCCGGTTCAAGGGCTGGAACAACGACACCGTGCATGGTTATGTGGTCAAGCCGTACAACTACCAGGCAGGCAAGACCTACCCGGTGGCGTTCCTGATCCACGGCGGCCCGCAGGGCAGCTTCGGCAATGGCTGGAGCAACCGCTGGAATCCGCAGACCTACGCCGGGCAGGGCTATGCGGTGGTGATGATCGACTTCCATGGCTCCACCGGCTACGGCCAGGAGTTCACCGATGCGATCAGCCAGCATTGGGGCGATCGCCCGCTGGAAGATCTGCAAAAAGGCTGGGCCGCCGCACAGAAGCAGTACGGCTTTCTCAACGGCGACAAGGCCTGCGCGCTGGGTGCCAGCTACGGCGGGTACATGGTCTATTGGATGGCAGGCAACTGGAATCAGCCATGGAAGTGTCTGGTCGACCACGACGGCGTGTTCGACAACCGCACCATGGGCTACGCCACCGAAGAGCTGTGGTTCAGCGAATGGGAAAACGGCGGCACGCCGTGGCAGAACCCGGCCGGCTACGAGAAGTTCAACCCGGTGCTGCACGTAGACAAGTGGAAAGTGCCGATGCTGGTCATCCACGGCCAGCAGGATTTCCGCATCCCGGTCGAGCAGGGCCTGGCCGCGTTCACCGCGCTGCAGCGCAAGGGCATCGACTCCAAGTTCCTGTACTTCCCCGACGAGAACCACTGGGTGCTCAAGCCGGACAACAGCGTGCTGTGGCACGACACCGTCAATAGCTGGTTGAAGCAGCATATCGGCCAGTGAGGTCAGGATCGGCACCTCGCCAGTGTGCGGCGTGCCGGGCATCACCGGCTGGATCCTGCGCTCGGAAAGCGCGATCTATCTCTGGAGCGGGGATGGCTGCAGCCAATCGTGCCTGCAGCCGGCCTTGCCCAACCCACGGATCTACCATGTCGACGACACCCCGCCATGTGGATGAGTTCGCTTGGCATAGGGCGACAAGTTCGCGGCCGAAAGGGCCGGTTAACTGCTGGTAGGCCACGGGCGTCGCAGCGCATCAAGGCAATGTCGAACTACAGTGTTTGATCCCAGGCTTTGATGGTGCACTTTTTTCCCTCGAATGGAAGCAAGCACGATGGGCCAGGTTCTACACGGGAGCGCCACCACGACAGAGGCGATCCGCCGAGCGATACAACAGCGTCAAGAGAGCCTGAGAGCGCTTTCCAAGCGTTACGGCATCCATCACAAGACGGTGGCGAAGTGGAAGAAGCGGACCTGGGTTGTCGATGTGCCAACCGGGCCGACGCAGCCGTGTTCCAACGTGCTGTGCGTTGCGGATGAGGCGGCGATCGTTGCCTTCCGTAAGCACAGCCTGCTGCCGTTGGACGACTGTCTCTACGCACTGCAGCCGCGCATCCCGCATCTCCAGAGATCGCCGTTGTCGCCGAACAGATCCTCGACCACCTTGGTCTTGAAGCTGAGCTGGAATTTCAGCCCGGCGCTGTCCAGTTGCTGTGGCGTGGACACCGAGTTGGCTGGGTTCGGCGACCGCGGGTGCGGTTGGAGTCGCTGCTCCAGAACGCCGGCAACAGATAGATCGGCTTGTAAGCCGCGCAGCCGAAACGTGCCCAGCTTGAAGTCATTGGACAGCTCCCAGCGGTGATCCAGCAGCGAGCCACGGCCGGCGTTGGGTTGGTCTTCGCCATCGGCGCGGAAGAAATCGCCAACGCGGCTGATGGCAGGTTCGTCCTGCGGCTTGGCCTCTCTCTGCTTGGCTAGCTGCGCGGCGGCATCGGCTTCTGCGGTCAGCTGCGGCGTGTAGCCCAGCGCCTGGTCGTAACAGGCCAGGCGCGCCGCATCCGAAGTGACGGCGGTGCAAGCCTGCGGGAGGCGGGTGTCGTAGCGATTTCCTGCGCGTGCGCCAGCGGCGCGGCCACCAGGGCAATCAGCACCAAGGGGCGGGTGCCGTGCTTTGACATGGGCAGTCTGGCCGAGTGAAGGCATCAGGCAGCCGCAAGAGTTTGCAGTTTAAGGGTCGCGCCTGCATACGCGGTGTCTACACTGCCGCATAACATTCGATCAGGCATCTGCGCTGGCGGTGGGGACATCGACAGGCTAGTACGTGACTTGCGCTGCCAGCGCTGAAACAACCGTCTCGCGCCACCAACGTTGGTGGCCGCTGGAAATCGACTAGAAACACCAGGCGATCGCGAACACGCCAAGCATGCATAGACCCAGCGCCAGCTTGCTCGCGGTGCCGAGCATGATGCCGATCCAGGTGCCGACGCCCACCTTGGTGGCCTGGTTGGACTTGCGGGTTTGCCAGTATTCGCCGATCCACGCGCCGGCAAACGGGCCGACGAACAAACCAATCGGCATGAAGAAAATACCGACGAGGGAGCCGATCACCGATCCCCACAACGCCATCTTGCTGGCGCCGACGCGCTTTGCGCCGTACACGCTGGCCAGGAAGTCGATCGCGAACGACAACGCAGTGATCATGCCCAATATCACCAGCGTCACCCAGCCGACGTGGGTAAAGCCATCGGCCCAGGCGGCCACCAGCAATCCCGCGAACACCAGCGGCAGGCCCGGAAGCGCCGGCAGGATGACCCCGGCAAGGCCGATAAGCACCAGCACACCAGCCAGGATGTAGGAGACGAGGTTCGTGTCCATGATGGGTGAGATATGTCCTGTTTCAGGCTTGAAAAAAAAGCGCAAGGAATTCTTGAAAATTGGTTTTGTGCGGGTTAATTTTCCAGCGCTGCTGTTTGCAACGGTCACCGTGAATCGTGGCCTGATGCGCGGTAGATCGTTTGATCCGCTACATCCTTGTACCTCGCTTCCTCCTTGCAATCGCAGCCACCACCGCCAGTCCACCCACAGTGTCGTAGGGAGTCAGTCGAAATGTCCGTCAGCCAACGCGAGCATGGTGTCGTGAAGTGGTTCAACGATGCAAAGGGCTTTGGATTCATCAGTCGCGAAAACGGCGAGGACGTGTTCGTCCATTTCCGTGCAATTCAGATCCAGGGTTTCAAGAGCCTCAAGGAAGGTCAGAAGGTCAGCTTCACCGTCGTGCAAGGGCAAAAGGGTTTGCAGGCGGATGCGGTACAGCTCGTCTGAGCGCCAGCGCAGTACCTTCAAGCCACCACGCAAACAACAGAAAGGCCCGTTGCCGGGCCTTTCTGGCATGTGTCACCAAGCGGGTAAGTCGATCAGCGCAGGACGACCTTGCCGTTGACCACGCGAACATAGGCGTTTTCGCGCACACCCGCCAGATCGCGCTGGTTCACCATGATGACGCGGCCATCGTCCATGCGAACCTGCACATCGAAGCTGTCGCTGGTGACGTTGTTCTGGATCGCATTGCCCGCCAGCGCGCCGGCAGCGGCACCGGCAACGGCAGACACATTCTTGTTGCCCTTGCTGCCGCCGGTCTCCTTGGAGATCTGACGGCCGGCCACCGCGCCGACGATGCCGCCGAGCACTGCGCCGGTCCCGGTGGGAGCGCTGCGGGTGGGGCCGACTTCATCGATGCGGGTCACGATGCCGCAATCCACGCAGCGCGCCTGCTGCGACTGCCCTTGGTCGTAACCGCGGTCGCCGCGATAGCTGCCGTACTGAGGTTGAGAGGTAGCGCAGCCAACCAGGGTCGCGGTTGCAGCCAGGCCAATGACGAGCAGNGGGGGGGGGGGGGGCGAAAGCGGTCAGGGCCGCGGCGACGTCATCCTGTGGTGGTGCAGGTGAACGGTCTGCCAACTGAAACACTCCACGCTTAACGCAACCCGAGCGTCCTGTTCACCGCCGCCGCTGTGAGCATCGACGCAGGGGCGATCGTGGTCATCGAAAGTCGCGATGACAGGCCTCGCAGGCGTTGGTGATCTGTGTGTTGACTGCGGCACTTTTGGCGCAATCGGCCGGCGGCGCGCGCTGTGCCTGGTCCAGTGCGGCACGCAGGGCGTGGGCATGCTCGCCGAAGCGGTGGTCCTCGCCGATGTCCGGGAAGGCCGGTTCCAGTTCGTCGGCAAGCAGGCGCAGCGATTGCAGTCGCGCTCGGTGTCGTGCGGGGTCGCATGTCGCATCGGCGTCGGGTTGCAAGGCGCGCAACTGGTAAGCCATCACCTGCATCAGGCTGTCCGGCACCGGGTTGCCTCTGGCCTGCAGGACACGCGCCACCATCACGGTGCAGACCAGCCCGATCAGGATGCCCAGCACCAGCATGAGGGCATAGCGGGAAGCGCGCGATCGGTCGGTGGACGGGGCAGGCATGGAAGGACTCCGGTTGACGCGGGCATAAGCACGGTCGATGGGCGCGCGCTGAGCGGCGCGCTTAAAATAGGTCGATGAAAGCACAATGGCGTGAACGCTTTGCCGGTATCGACCGGCTGTACGGAGTCGGCACGGTGGAGCGGCTGTCGGTCTGCCGCGTGGCGGTGGTCGGGATGGGCGGCGTGGGTTCGTGGGTGGTGGAGGCGCTTGCGCGGACCGGCGTCGGGCACATCCGCCTGATCGATGCCGATGACTTGTGTGTGTCAAACACCAACCGGCAATTGCCGGCCCTGGCGGGCCAGTACGGACGCAACAAGGCGCGCGCGATGGCCGAGCGCTGTGTGGCGATCAATCCGGAGATTGCCGCCGATGCGGTGGAGTCGTTCCTCACCGCCGGCTCTATCGAACACCTGCTCGGCGACGACTTCGATCTTGTGATCGATGCCTGCGACAGCTTCCGGGTGAAAGTGGAAACCATCGCATGGTGCCGCCGGCGCAAGTTGCCTCTGCTCACGGTGGGCGCCGCTGGCGGGCGCACCGATCCCACGCTGGTGCGCGTGCGCGATGTCTCACGCACCGAGCACGACGCGATGCTGGCGCTGATCCGCAAGAAGCTGCGCAGCGAGTTCAACTTCCCCAAGAATCCCCAGCGCTGTTTCGGCGTGCCGGCCGTGTACTCGCTGGAAAACGTCAAATATCCGCAGGCAGATGGCAGCGTCTGCGGCATCCGCCCGCAGCTGGATGCCGATGCCACGCTCAAGCTGGATTGCGGGGCAGGGCTGGGTGCCGCCACGCATATCACTGGCACCTTCGCCTTTGTTGCGGTGGGCAAGGCGCTGGAGATGTTGCTCAAGCCGAAGGTGACTGCTGCCACTGCGTCGCCGACCGCCGGGGTTGCTGCAAGCTCATAACCTCACCGGCCTTGTGTCATGTCATCTGCAGCGCGCGCTTGTATCAGTCAGGCAATCCGAACAATCGCCGCGCATTGGCCGTGGTCTGTGCGGCAATGCGCTCGGCGGCCGTGCCGCGTAGCTGCGCGATGCAGTCCAGCACCGTGCGCAGGTGGGCCGGTTCGTTGCGTTGGCCGCGAATGCTGGCGTCGGGCTGATCCGGCGCATCGGTTTCCAATAGCAGACATTCCAGCGGCATCGTTGCGGCCAGGCTGCGCAGGCGATTGGCGCGTGGGTAGGTCACTGGGCCGCCCAGGCCGATCATGAAATCCAGCTTCCACAATTGCTGCGCCTGTTCGGGGCTGCCGGCAAAGCTGTGCACCACGCCACGCAGGCCGCCCATGGCCTTGATGCGGGCGATGACTTCTTCGGTGGCGCGGCGCGCATGCACGATCAGCGGCAGGTTGACGCGCTTGGCCAGCTGCAGTTGCCCGTCGAAGTAGTCGCGCTGGGTTTGCGCGTCCAGGCTGTCCAGATAGAAATCCAGCCCGCATTCGCCGATGGCGCGGGGGCGCTCGCGCTCGATCCACTCGGCCAACTGCTCCAGATGTTCGGGGCGATGCTGATCGAGAAAAATCGGGTGCAGCCCGTAGGCGGGGTACAGCCCTGACGCCTGGTTGCAGACGGCGCGCAGGCCCGGCCAACTTGCGGCGGTGATCGCCGGGAGCACCTGCTGCACAACACCGGTCGCCTGCGCGCGTGCGATCACGGCGGCGCGATCGTGGTCGAACTCGCTGGCATCTAGATGGCAGTGGCTATCGACCAGCTGCATCAATCGCGACGGAGCGGGGCGGGCAGCGGCGTCTTGCGCGTTTTCCAGTTGGCGAGCAGTAGCGTGGTCAGGCCGAACAGCAGTTCGTCAACGAATGGGACAATGTCCGGCACCATCAGGTCCACCAGAAACAACGCCGCCGCCAGCTTGAACAAGGTGGGGTAGCGCAGCTTGCTGGCCCACTCCAGGGCGCGCGAGGCGATGGGATTGCGCATGCGAATGCTCCGGCTGTTAGAGGCGCATGAAATAACCGCTAGCTGAACTTAACGACGGCATTCATGAGCGAGGGCGTTTTCGTTCAGGGTTCACGTGCTGGAATCATGCCGTCAACAACGCGGCGTGTCCGCACGGAGCTGGATCATGAAGAGCAATACGACAACTATACTCGTCGCTGCTGGTGCGTTGCTGGTCGGAGGCGTGGCCACTGCCGCCTTCATGAATAACCGCCCGTCGTCCGGCGATTTCGTCGCCAACGGCGAGCCGGCACTGCGCGGTCTGGAATACGCCGACGTGGTCAAGGTCGCACCGATCACCGAGCGCGAGCCTCAGTACGCGCAGGTCGTCAATAGCGCCGCCATTCGCGAAACCACCACCAGCTCCTCGCCGCGTGAAGTCTGCCGCGATGTGGTGGTGCAGGAACGTTTGCCCGAGCGCGACGGCAATGTCGGCGGCACCGTGGCTGGCGCCGTGATCGGCGGCCTGCTGGGTAACCAGGTCGGCGGCGGCAATGGCCGCAAGCTGGCCACGGTGGCTGGTGCGGTCGGTGGCGGAATGATCGGTAACCGTGTGGACCGCAATCATGTCGGTGGTCGCGTGGTGGATCGCACTGAGCGCCAGTGCCATACCGAAAACGCCAATTCGCAGTCCTCGCGGGTGGTCGGCTATGACGTGACCTACCGCAATGCCGACGGCACCACCGGCACCATGCGCATGGACAGCAAGCCGGGCGAGCGCATCTCGCTGGGCGATGCCGACAATGTGGTGGCCTACGACGTGACCTACCGCTACGACGGTTTCGAGAAGACCGTGCGCATGAACGACAAGCCGGGCAGCGATCGTCTGCCGGTGGTGGATGGTCAGCTGGTGACCCAGACCGCTTCGACCGCCGGTGACAAGGTTCTTCGTGTGGATGCGGGCAGCACGCGTCAGTAATCTGCCACAGGTCATCCGCGCAGGATGACCGAGATAGCAAGAAAAGAGCCGGCAATGCCGGCTCTTTTGATTTTCAGGCGCTGGTTCCGCATCCCGCGCGCTGCACAAGGCGGCGCAATGTTCGGCCGGAACTGGCAGATAATCGCCGCTTCTCCTGTGGTGGAAGCCAGCAGGCCGGTGCGCGATGGTGGCGCAGGCCTGGGTGCGGCGGCCTATGGCTGATCTGCCAGGAACTGGAGAGCGGCGACAGCGGCCTGCGCAGTTGCGTCAGCGTGCAATCGTCGCTGTGCATGTCTCCCATCCACGCCGATGGCAGCGATGATCAGCGTCAGCGCTGGTTGCCGGTCATGGCCGCCGGTCGCTTGATCGGCTGCTTTGGTTTGAGCGAAGCGCAGGGCGGCTCGGACCCGGCTGCGATGACTACGCGTGCGGTGCGGCAGGGCGATGGCTGGCGTTTGAACGGCGCCAGGATGTAAATCACCAACGGCAGCATTGCCGGCGTGGCGATCATCTGGGCGCATACCGACGATGGTGTGCGCGGCTTTCTGGTGGAGAACGGCAGCGCCGGTTTGAGTGCGCAAGACATCGCCCACAAGATGAGGATGCGCGCGTCGGTGACCTCGGGTCTGTTCCTGGACAACGTGTTCGTGCCCGAGCAGATGCGTCTGCCGAACGCGGCCGGTTTGAAAGCGCCGCTGGGTTGCCTCAACCAGGCGCGTTACGGCATCGCCTGGGGCGCGATCGGCGCGGCGGTAGCCTGCCTGCGCGAAGCGCTGGCCTACAGCGGGCAGCGCATTCTGTTCGGCCGGCCGTTGGGGGCAACCCGAAGCGCGCAGATCAAAGTGGCCGACATGGCCCGGCGGATTTCCACCGCGCAATGGCTGGCACTGCCGCTTGGGCGTCTGAAAGAAGCCGGTGCGCTGCGGCCGGAACAGATCTCGCTGGCAAAATGGAACAATTGCCGCATGGCCCTGGACGTGGCGCGCGAGTGCCGCGATCTGCTGGGCGCGGCCGGCATCACCACTGAGCATGTGGCGATCCGGCATGCGCTGAACCTGGAATCGGTGATCACCTATGAAGTCACCGAGACGGTGCATCAGTTGGTTGTAGGGCGTGCACTGACCGGACTCACTGCGTTTTGACAAGGAGTGAAGGTTGATCAGCAAGTATGTGACGCAACGCCTGCGGGGCGTGTTATGGATGCTGTGCTTGATTGCGGCAATCGCGATGGTTGCGCCGGTACATGCCCACGAGGCGCCGCGTATGGCGCCGCCGCCGGCCTGGGTGGTGGCCGATGCGGTGCCCGGCAACGTGCCTGGCGCGAACGGCATGCGCTATGAGCTGGTGTGCGATCAGATCGATCTGACCGGCGCCGCGCCGCAGGCGTATCGCCGGCTCAGCGACAGCGTGCAGCGCGCAAAGAGCCAGAAATTTGGAAGCGGTGGAGGCGTGGGCCGCGCAGCTGTATCCGCGTGCGTTCAAGGATCCGCAGGTTGCCGCTGCCATGCTGCAGAGCCTGCAGCTGCGCAGCGACAACCCGCAGGCTGCGTTGCTGCGTGCGGTGGCGTTCGTGCAGGGCCAGATCCGCGACGTCGGCCTGGATATGGGCGAGAACTCGCACGCGCCACACGCACCGGAAGTGACCTTGCGCAAACGCTATGGCGATTGCAAGGACAAGGCGACGCTGTGGATCGCGCTGTTGCAACGGGCCGGCATTCGCGCCGAACCTGTGCTGGTCAACAGCTATAAGGGATATGGGCTGGATGCGCGCCTGCCCAGCCCGTGCGCGTTCGGTCGGTCGGTGAGCGCTATCTCGAGTTTATGCAGCAGTACTACACCGCGCTCACGCAGGTCGGCGTGCCCAGCTTCGACGATGCCGATGCGCGCAATGTGCGCACGCACGAAACCTATCGCCTGGAGTGGCCGGCCGACGAAGGCTACGAGCTCGGCTTCCCGCTGTTTCAGCTCGCGAGTGGATGGATGCCTTGCCGAAAACGGCACGCAAGGGGCGTTGGCGCTGGGCTGGCCGCAGCTGGCGCGGCAGACCGTGCGCGTGCAGACCGATCCGGTGCTGCGGGTGAAACCGGAGGAGTAGATCGTCGCCAACCCGTGGTTCCGGTTTTTCGCGCACGGTGTCCATGCACGACGGGCGCATCGTCATCGTGGGCGAATGGCAGCGGTTCACTGAGCGCATTGTGCGCGCACGCGCATTCGGCGCGCTGGCGTTGACGCTGTCGGCGCTGGGCGTTTTGATTGCGGTGCTGGGTGTGCCGGTGGCCTGGGTGGCGATGTACTGAGACTGCGTTAGCCCGATAGGCTCACCACCGCAGCGCATGCCGCTGCGGCAACGCGCTGCAACTGAAACGGTGCAGGGCTTTGCAAAGGCACGCCGGGCTGTGACACTGCCAGCCCCTCGTTATTGCTGCGGAGCCAGTTTGATGTCGACCGTGCCTCCCCCGTTGACCGTCCATGGCCTGTCCAGTTCCGGCAACTGCTACAAGGTGCGCCTGTTGCTGGAGCAACTGGGCAGCCGCTACCACTGGCTCGAGGTCGACAGCGCGGCGGGCCAAACCCGCACGCCCGAGTATCTGGCCAAAAATCCCAACGGCAAGGTGCCGATGGTGGAGCGCGACGACGGCCGCGTGCTGACCGAATCCAACGCAATCCTGTTCTGGCTGGCCGAAGGTACGCCCTATCTGCCCACCGATGCGTGGCAGCGTGCGCAGGCGTTGAGCTGGATGTTCTTCGAGCAATACAGCCATGAGCCGTACATCGCGGGGGCGCGTTTTATCAGCCTTTGGACGCCGCGCGATGCAACGCGCCGCGCTGAACTGCCCCAATTGCGCGCAGGTGGCGAGCAGGCGCTGGCGGTGGTGGAGCAGCATCTGCAGCAGCACGTCTGGTTTACCGGTAGCGCGTACGGCATCGCCGATATTGCGCTGTTCGCATATACCCATTGCGCCGAAGACGGTGGCTTCGATCTGCAGCGCTGGCCGGCGATCGGTGCCTGGCTGCAACGCGTGCAGGTTTTGCCTGGTTTCGTCGCGATGCCGGCGCCTGCGTTCACCTCGGTGAGCGCATGAGCGGCGTGCGAAACATGAGCGACATGCACGGCATGCGCCGCCCGCAGAAGCACTGACGATGTGCGGATTGGCGGGACTGCTGCTGGCGTCGCCGCGCCTGCATGGCGAGCAACTCGACGCGCTGGTGCGGCCGATGGGCGCGGCCTTGCGCCATCGCGGCCCCGACGACGCCGGTACCTGGTGCGATGCGCAGGCCGGCGTGGCGCTGGCGCATCAGCGGCTGAGCATTCTGGATCTGTCGCCACTCGGCCATCAGCCGATGCGCTCGGCCGACGGTCGCTATGTGCTGGCCTACAACGGTGAGATCTACAACTTCGCCCAGCTGCGTGCGGCCTTGTCGGCGCTCGGGCATCGCTTCCGTGGCCATTCCGATACCGAAGTGCTGCTGGCTGCGGTGGTGGAGTGGGGCCTGGACGACACCCTGACGCGCTGCAACGGCATGTTCGCACTCGCCCTGTGGGACGAGCGCGACACCTGTCTGTCGCTGGCACGCGACCGCGTCGGAAAGAAACCGCTGTACTACGGTTGGGCCGGCGACACGCTGGTGTTCGGTTCCGAACTCAAGGCGCTGTGGCAGCACCCGGATTTCGATAACGGCGTGGATCGCGATGCGCTGACCTTGCTGCTCCGGCTCGGTTACATCCCGGCGCCGGCCTGCATCCATGAGCGCACCTTCAAGCTGATGCCCGGCAGGGTGCTGCGGCTGGATGCGCAGACCGTGGCGGCTGGCGCGCCGGCGCATCGGCCGGACCAGGCGCAGCAGCCGTTCTGGAACGCGCGCGAAGCGATGCAGCGCGCGTTGGCAGCGCCGTTCACCGGCAGCGATGCGCAGGCTGAAGAACAGCTCGATAGCGTGCTGCGCGATGCAGTGGCGCTGCGCATGGTGGCCGACGTGCCGGTGGGCGTGTTTCTGTCCGGCGGCACCGATTCGTCGATCGTCACCGCGATGATGCAGGCGCAAAGCGCGCAGCCGGTGCATACCTTCAGCATCGGTTTCGAAGGCTCGCATCACGACGAAGCGCCGCTGGCGCGCGAAGTGGCCACGCATCTGCACACCGACCACACCGAGCTCTACGTCAGCGGTGCCGATGCCTTGGCGGTGGTGCCGCACCTGCCGGACATGTTCGACGAACCATTCGCCGATGCCTCGCAGGTGCCGACCGCGCTGTTGGCACGGCTGGCGCGCGGCGGGGTGACCGTGGCGCTGTCCGGCGACGGTGGCGACGAGTTGTTCTTCGGCTATGGCCGTTACCAGCGTGCCCTGCGCAATTGGCGCATGCATGGGCTGGTGCCGGGGCCGTTGCGGCGGCTGATGGCGGTGGCAGCGCGCCGCAATGGCGAATCCTCGCGCACCGGCGGGCTGGCTGCCTTGGTGGCGGAGGCCGGCGCGCGCGGCATCGGGGATATCTACCGCAACCGCATTTCGCGCTGGCGCGATCCAGCCACCGTGGTGCTGGGCGCCACCGAGCCCGACAGTTTCTACAGCCTGGCCGACCCGCTGCATGGCTCCGGCACACCGGCCGACGCGATGATGCTGGCCGACTTTGCCGCCTATCTGCCCGACGATCTGCTGTGCAAGGTGGACCGCACCACCATGGCGGTGGGGCTGGAAGCGCGCGCGCCGTTGCTGGACTGGCGCGTGGCCGAGTTCGCCTGGTCGCTGCCGTTGTCGCTGAAGTATCGCGACGGGGTCAGCAAGTACCTGCTCAAGCGCGTGCTGTGCCGCTACTTGCCCGACCCGATGGTCTACCGCGGCAAGCGCGGCTTCGGCGCGCCGGTCAGCGCGTGGCTGCGCGGCGATTTGAATGGCTGGGCCGACGATCTGCTGGCGCACGCCACGCTGGAGCGCGAAGGCGTGTTCGCTGCCGACACCGTGGCCGGCCTGTGGCGCGACTTCAACCGCGGCGAGCGCAAATGGCATACGCATCTATGGACGGTGCTGATGTTCCAGGCCTGGCAGGCGCACTGGCGTGCGCAGCGCGCCGCGATCGGCCGCTAAAGCGGCCGTGCTTCACCGGGTATGAGCGCGGCGCTGGGTAGAGTCTGGCGCTGGTTTTCCTAAGGAGCGTTCCCATGAGCAAGCTCACCATTGCCGTGCTGGTCGGCAGCCTGCGTGCAGCGTCCTATAACCGCCAACTGGCGCGCGCGCTGGCGCATCTGGCCGGCGACAAGGCCGTGTTCGCATACCTGGAGATCGGCGACATTCCGCTGTACAACCAGGACCACGATGCGGATTTCCCGGCCCAGGGCACCCGTTTGAAGCAGCAAGTGCGTGCCGCCGACGCGGTGTTGTTCGTGACCCCGGAATACAACCGCTCGTTTCCCGGCGTGCTCAAGAACGCCATCGACACCGGCTCGCGACCGCATGGCGACAGCGCGTTTTCCGGCAAGCCGGCGGCGGTGGTGGGCATCTCGGTCGGTGCGATCGGCACTGCAACCGCGCAGCAGCATCTGCGCAATGTGCTGTCGTATCTGAACATGCATGTGCTTGGCCAGCCGGAAGTGTTTCTGCAGTACAAGGAAGGCCTGTTCGGAGAGGACGATCAGATTGCCAACGCCGATAGCCGCGCGTTTCTGCAGGGCTTCATCGATACGTTCCTGCGCTTGATCGAGCACCGCAAGGGCTGAGTTGCACGTGATGGGGTCCGCCTGACGCACTGCGCCAGGCAGACCCGGCCACGGGGCCAGAACGCCGACGGGGCAGGGGTCTTGGCGGTTGCGACAACCGACGCGTAGAACCTGATGCACCGGCTGTGCACCGGTTATCCACAGAGTTGTGCATGGTCGTCGACGCTGTCGATGTCTATGCTTCCTGCCCCCGTCCACCTCGCGTCAGGCTGTTCGTCCATGTCCGCTCGTCCTGGTTTCCGTTCCAAACGCAATCGCGATCGCGACGACGATTACGATCGTCCCGAGCCGCGTCTGGACCAGCTGCGCGTGCCGCCGCATTCGGTCGAGGCCGAGCAGGCCGTGCTCGGCGGCTTGATGCTGGCGCCGGAGGCGTTCGATCGGGTCAACGACCAGCTCACCGACAACGACTTCTATCGGCGTGATCACCGGCTGATCTACCGCGCGATTCGCGAGTTGAACGAGAAAGACCGCCCGTTCGACGCGGTGACGCTGGGCGAGTGGTTCGAATCGCAAGGCAAGCTGGAGCAGGTGGCCGATGGCGCCTATCTGATCGAGCTGGCCAGCACCACCCCGTCGGCGGCCAACATTGCCGCCTACGCTGAAATCGTGCGCGACAAGGCGGTGCTGCGGCAGTTGATCGAGGTCGGCACCACCATCGTTAACGATGGCTTCCAGCCGGAAGGCCGCGAGAGCGTGGAACTGCTCGCCTCGGCTGAAAAAGCGGTGTTCAAGATCGCCGAAGCCGGCGCACGCGGGCGCACCGATTTTGTGGCGATGCCGGGCGCGTTGAAAGACGCCTTCGAAGAACTGCGCAACCGCTTCGAAAACGGCGGCAACATCACCGGCCTGCCGACCGGCTACACCGATTTCGATGCGATGACCGCCGGCCTGCAGGCGACCGACCTGATCATCCTGGCCGCACGTCCGGCGATGGGCAAGACCACGCTGGCGCTGAACATTGCCGAATACGCAGCGATCAAGTCCAAAAAAGGCGTTGCGGTGTTTTCGATGGAAATGTCGGCCTCGCAGCTGGCGATGCGATTGATCTCGTCCAATGGCCGCATCAACGCGCAACGCCTGCGGACCGGTGCGCTGGAAGACGAAGACTGGGCGCGTGTGACCGGTGCGATCAAGATGTTGAAGGAAACCAAGATCTTCATCGACGACACCCCGGGCGTGTCGCCGGAAGTGCTGCGCTCCAAGTGTCGCCGGCTCAAGCGCGAGCACGACCTGGGCCTGATCGTCATCGACTATTTGCAGCTGATGTCGGTGCCGGGCAACAGCGAAAATCGCGCGACCGAAATCTCTGAGATTTCGCGTGGTCTCAAGGGGCTTGCCAAGGAACTCAACGTGCCGGTGATTGCGTTGTCGCAGCTCAACCGCTCGCTGGAAACGCGTACCGACAAGCGCCCGGTGATGGCCGACTTGCGCGAATCCGGCGCGATCGAGCAGGACGCGGACATGATCGTGTTCATTTACCGCGACGATTACTACAACAAGGAAAACTCGCCGGACAAGGGCCTGGCCGAGATCATCATCGGCAAGCACCGCGGTGGTCCCACCGGCTCTTGCAAGCTCAAGTTCTTCGGCGAATACACCCGTTTCGACAATCTGGCGCACGATTCGGTTGGCAGTTTCGAGTAGGTAGCCGAGGGCGACCGCCTGCCTGTTGCGATTGCGACGCTGTAATGGCTTTTCCGGCCGAGCGCACTCATCCGCGCGCAGCGATGCCTGTGTCAAAGAGCGCCGCTGTGGCGCTCAACCCCACTGTATGGCGGCCGATACCCTGTAGGTCACCCTCCTGGGTCCTGCCGATGCCGCTGAACGTCACCCACGCAGAAACCGCCGAGCGCGACGCCAGCGCCGCTGTCGCGTCGCTGCGCACGCAGCTGGACGCGTTGCTGCTGTTCTGCGACGCCGAGTACGACCTGGATGCGCTGGGTCTGGCGATCAAGGCCGGCTTCGACTGTCCGGTGATCGGCTGCACCGCTGCTGGCCAGATCGGCGAGCGCGGCTTCCAGAGCAGCGGCATCCTGGTCGCAGGTCTGCGCGGCGGCGTGCTGCAGGCGCAGCCGGTGCTGATCGCGCCGCTGTCGGACCTGCAGGCGCAGGTGGCGGTTGCTGCCGAGGCGGTGCAGGCGGCGAGCGTGGACAAGGCCGGGCGTTGCTTCGCGCTGCTGTTGGTTGATGGACTGTCCACTTGCGAGGAATACCTCGCCGCGGCGTTGTACCGGATGATCGGCAACGTGCCGCTGCTTGGCGGTTCGGCCGGCGACAACCTGCGTTTCGAGCGCACCCAGGTCTACTACGACGGCCGCTTCCTGGCTGACGCGGCGGTACTGACCCTGTTCCAGTCGCAGCATCCGTTCGTGGTATTCAAGCTGCAGCACTTCGTCGCCAGCGAGGTCGAGCTGGTGGTCACCGATGCCGACCCGGACCGGCGCCTGATCCGCGAGATCAACGGCGAGCCCGCGGCGCTGGCCTATGCCGAGGCGATCGGCGTGCCGCTGGACGCCTTGGATCCGCATGTGTTCTCCACCTATCCGCTGCTGTTGATCCTGAGCGGCGAGCCCTACGTGCGTTCGATCCTGCGTGTCAACGAGGATCTGTCGCTGACCTGCTACTGTGCGGTGGAGGAGGGCATGGTGGTCGCAGTCGGCAAGGCGGTGGACGTGATGGAGACGCTGCAACAGGCCTTTGCCGAAGTGCATGAGACGGTGCCCGATCCGGCGCTCGTGATCGGCTGCGACTGCATCCTGCGCCGCATCGAGTTCGGCCAATCGCAGATGCAGCAGCAGGTCGGCGCGTTCATGGCACAGCAGCGGGTGTTCGGTTTTTCCACCTATGGCGAGCAGTTCAATGGCCTGCACGTCAACCAGACCTTTACCGGCGTTGCGATCGGGAGATGAGCATGTCCGCAGATGCAGCGACGGTGCCGGCCATGGCGCACGCCTCCGCCATCCCTTTCGATAGCAGTGACGCGGCGCTCGTCGCCGAACTGCGCCGGCAGCTTGCGGCGCGCGACAAGGTGATCGTGGTGCTGAAGAAACGCGTCACCGCACGCGACTATGCGGTGGCCTCGCCGCTGGCGACGCTGCAGCAGAACATCGCGCTGGGCAAGATCGTGGCGCTGAAGACCCAGGAACTGAGTCGCGAGCGGCAGGAACTGGAGCACGCGCTGGCCGACCTCGGCAAGGCGCAGACCGCGTTGCTGCAGGCGCAGAAGATGGAGTCGATCGGCCAGCTCGCCGCCGGCATCGCCCACGAGATCAACACGCCGGCGCAGTATGTGCGCGACAACGTCGCGTTCGTGAGCAAGGCCAAGGCCATGGTCGACCAAGTGATCGACAAGGCATTCGAAGTGGTCGAGGCGGCGCGCGCGCAAGGCGTGGCGTCGGAGTTGATCGCCGTGCTGGACGCGCAGGTCACCTCGTCCAAGTTCCAGTACCTGCGTCAGCAGACGCCCGAAGCGCTGCAGCAATCGATCGAGGGGCTGGACCGCATCACCAAGATCGTCGGCGCGATGAAGACGTTCTCGCATCCGTCGGACGGCGAGAAGGAACCGGTGGACCTGCGCGAACTGGTCGCCACCACCGTCACCGTCGCCCGCAACGAATGGAAGTACGTGGCCGAGGTCCAGACCGATTTCGCCGACGACGTACCACTGGTGCCGTGCCTGCGCGACGAGATCGGCCAGGTGCTGTTGAACCTGGTGGTCAACGCGGCGCATGCGATCGGCGATACCCTGGTGCCGGGCCAGCGCGAGCGGGGCCTGATCCGCATTATCCTGCGCCGTGCCGGCGACAGCCATGTGGACCTGTGCGTCGGCGACGACGGTCCGGGCATTCCCGAGGCGATCCGGAACAAGGTGTTCGATCCATTCTTCACCACCAAGCCGGTCGGCAAGGGCACCGGCCAGGGCCTGGCGATCGCCTATTCCACGGTGGTGGAGAAGCACCAGGGACGTATCTTCTTCGAACCGTCGGCGGACCAGCGCGGTACCACGTTCGTGGTGCGGCTGCCGCTGACCGCCGCGGCGGGCTGAGCGATGCGCGTGCTGTTCGTCGACGACGAGAAGCAGGTGCTGGCCGGCCTCGAGCGCACCATGTTCATGGCCGACCGCGACTGGGGCGTGGCGTTCGCCGGCAGCGGCGCCGAAGCGCTGGCCACGCTGCAGGCGCAGCCTGCCGACGTGGTCGTCTCGGACATGCGCATGCCGCTGATGGACGGCGCCGAGCTGCTGCGCCGGGTGCGCGACAGCTGCCCGCGCACCATCCGCATCATCCTGTCCGGGCATACCGAACAGGAAGCGGCGCTGCGCTCGCTGGACGTGGCCCATCAGTTCCTGGCCAAACCCTGCGATGGCGATGCGCTGATCGAGGCGATCGATCGCGCAGTGGCACTGCAACTGCTACTGGACGATCCGGCGGTGCAGGCGGTGGCCGGACGCATCGGCGGGCTGCCGTCGGCGCCGCGCATGTTCGCGCAGCTCAACCGCCTGCTCGGCGACGCCAGCACCGGCGTGGCGCAGGTGGCCGCGGTGGTGGAAAGCGATCCGGCGCTGGCGGCCAAGGTGCTGCAGCTGGCCAATTGCGCGTTCTTCGGCAACGGCCATCGCGTGATCGAGATCAAGGACGCGGTCAACCGTCTCGGCATCAGCCTGCTGCGCACGCTGGTGCTGGCCAGCGAGGTGTTCCATAGCGGCGCCGGCGACTCGGCCGACGCGATCCGTGCCGATGCGGTACGCGCATCGCGGTTGGCGGTGGCGGTCGGCAGGGGTCATGCCGCCGAGGACGTGGTGACGACCGCGGCGCTGCTGGCCAACGTCGGCGCGCTGTTGCCGGACATCGCGCGCCTGTGCCGCGATGCCGATCCGCAGGGCCGCGGTTTTCCATCGCATGCGGAGATCGGCGCCTATCTGCTCGGCGTGTGGGGCCTACCCGGGGCGATCGTCGAAGCGGTCGCCCATCACCGCGATCCGCACCGGGTCGCGCATCGCCAGTTCGATGCGGTCGGCGTGGTGCACGTGGCGGTGGCGCTGGCCCACGGCGTGGCGCCGGATCTGGATTACCTGCAATCGATGGGCGTGGCCGCGCAACTGCCACGCTGGCAGGCGGCATGCGTGCAGATTCGCGAAGCGGAGCAAGTGTCATGAGCGACCCCGAGCTGCCGCGCATCCTGTGCGTGGACGACGAACCCAACCTGCTGGCCGCAGTGGAGCGCAATCTGCTCGGCCAGTTCGACGTGGTCACCGCCAACGGCGGCGAGGCCGGGTTGGCCGCGATCGCCAGCGGCCCGCCATTCGCGGCGATCGTGTCGGACATGCGCATGCCGGGCATGGACGGTGCCGCGTTCCTGGCTGCGGCGCGCGCCCGCGCGCCGGACAGCGTGCGCCTGTTGCTGACCGGGCAGGCCGATGCGACCTCGGCGATCGCCGCGATCAACCAGGGTGCGATCTTCCGCTACCTGTGCAAGCCGTGCCCGACCGATGAACTGGTTGCCGCATTGGAGCAGGCGGTGGCGCTGCGTCGCGCCACGCTGCTGGAGCGCGAACTGCTGGAGACCACGCTGGCCGGCACCACGCGCATGCTCACCGAGGTGCTGTCGATGGTCGCGCCATGGGCGTTCCAGCGCTCGGCACAGCTGCAGGCCTGCGTCAGCCACGTCACCGCCAAATTGCCATGGACGAACCGCTGGACCGTCGAAGTCGCCGCAGCGCTGAGCCACATCGGCTGCGTCAGTGTGCCCGGCGATGTGATCCAGCGCGAGATCGCCGGCGATACGCTGTCCGAGCAGGAACAGCAACTGGTCGACGGCCATCCGCTGGTCGCGCATCGCCTGCTCGCGGCGATCCCGCGCATGCAGTGCGTGGCCGAAATCGTGCGCTATCAGGCGTTGCCGCCGCCGGCCGATGCCGATTCCGAAGTGATCCGCGGCGCCCAGCTGCTGCGCGCCTCGCTGCTGCTGGTGCGCAGCCTGGCGCGCAAGCTGCCGCTGGCGCAGGCGATACAGAAGCTCCGCCAGGTCGAGCCGCCGCTGCCGCAGGATCTGATCGATGCGCTGGCGGATCTGCAGTTGAACACCCGCAGCGGCATCCGCAAGGCCAAGGTCAGCGATCTTGTGCCGGGCTGGCGCCTGGAGCAGGACGTGGTGTCCAAGCGCGGCATGATGCTGCTGGCGCAGGGCAGCGAATTGAGCCTCACCTCGATCCTGGCCTTGCGCAACCTGCAGGCGGCCGGCGCCATCGTCGAGCCGCTGCTGATCAGCTACGGCAGCGAGGACCAGACCGGCGCGCCAGTGGTGGCCTAGCCAGCGCCGCACTGATCGGCGCGGCGTGCGTTCACGCCGGCTGCGCGCCTTTCCCGGCCCGTCTGCGGATGAGCTACGCCATCGTCTGGTTCGGGCGCGCTGCGCGCACGAGGTTGCGGGTGCCGCCGCATTCGGTCGAGGCCGAACGGGGTGTGCTCGGCGGCTTGCTGCTGGCGCCGGAAGCATTCGATCATTCAACGACCAGCTCACTGACAACGATGTCTACCGGCGCGATCATCGCCTGACGCCTGTATCACTTCATTCGTCAACGAAGACGCGCGTGACCAACATGTTGCCGCCATCGCTACAGCGTTGGAGATGTTGCGTCAGCCGCTCTTGGCCGGCCGCGGAGCGCTCGTCCAGGCATCGCGCCATCGTTGCACCAGCCGGCTTATGCTGCGCAGCCTTATCGTCGCTGCCGAGTTCGTATGTCCTACGCCATCGTCTGGTTCCGTCGCGATCTGCGCCTTCAGGACAACCCGGCCCTGCGTGCTGCGCTGGATGCCGGGCATGCCCCGATTCCGCTGTATATCGATGCGCCGCACGAAGAAGGCGAGTGGACGCCCGGCGCTGCCTCGCGCAGTTGGCGACATCGCTCGCTGGCGGCACTGGATGCAGCGCTGCGCGCGCTTGGCAGCGTCCTGGTGATTCGCGCGGGCGAAAGCGCCCAGATGCTGGATGAGGTGATCGCCCAGACCGGTGCGGTGGCGGTATACTGGAACCGCAAATACGAACCAGCGACCCAACCGCGCGATGTGCAGATCAAGCGCAGCTTGCGCGAGCGCGGCATCGAGGTACAGAGCTGCAATGCCGCACTGTTGTTGGAGCCGTGGCAGTTGTCGACCCAGCAGGGCGGACCGTACAAGGTCTTCACCCCGTACTGGCGCAACGCACTCACGCAGTTGCAACTGCCTGCTGCAGTGTCGGCGCCACGCAGCCTGCCACCGTTGCCAACACAGCTGAAAACCGATCCGCTGGAAACGCTGGGGTTAGTGCCGAAACTGGACTGGGATCAGGGTTTCTGGGAGCACTGGCAGCCAGGCGAAGCCGGTGCGCACGAGATGCTGGAAATATTCATCAATGGCGCGTTGTCAGGCTATCGCGAAAACCGCGATCGGCCCGATCGGGTCGGCACCTCGCAACTGTCGCCGCATCTGCACTTCGGCGAGATCGCGCCGTGGCGCATCGTCAGCATGCTGGAAGCCAATCGCAACGCCCGCAACGGTGCAGAAATCGATGGTTACATCCGCCAGCTGGGCTGGCGCGATTTTGCTTACCACTTGTTGCATCACTTTCCCGATACAACCAACCAGAATCTCAATCCGCGCTTCGAAGGCTTCGATTGGGCGAAGGTGGATCCGGTCGCGTTGCAGGCCTGGCAGCGCGGCCGCACCGGCATTCCGATCGTCGATGCGGGCATGCGCCAGCTCTGGCATACCGGCTGGATGCACAACCGTGTGCGCATGATCGTGGCGAGTCTGTTGTGCAAGCATTTGCGCATCCATTGGATCGAAGGCGCACGCTGGTTCTGGGACGCGCTGGTGGATGCGGACCTTGCCAACAACACCATGGGCTGGCAATGGGTCGCCGGTACCGGTGCCGATGCGGCTCCGTATTTTCGTGTGTTCAATCCGGTGACGCAGGCGGAGAAATTGGATCCGCAGGCGGCCTACATCACGCGCTGGGTGCCGGAGCTCGGCAAGCTTGCAGTAAAGGAGCGTTTCGCGCCCTGGCTGCATCCGTTGTCGCTGGCGCGATTGGCGCCGGAGTATCCGCGCACGCCAATTATCGGATTGGCCGAAGGTCGCGATGCGGCGTTGGCGGCGTATGCAAAAACGCATGGACAACCGGAAACGTTTTCCTGAATGCAGCACCTGTCGCACCCAATCTGCGGCCGCTTTCATCGTGCGCCAGTCGCGTTGGTCTGTTTATCCTCGCCGACACGATTGAGTGCCGGATGGTCCGGCCACAGGAGAACAGCATGTCCCCAGCAGCCACCAAGAGTCTCGCCGTTGCCCTGGCCAGCGCCATCGCGCTGTCCGCCTGCGCTACCGGCGGCTCCTATGTGCAGCGCGACCAGTACGGCGAGCAGACCCAACAGCAGAACCGCACCGGTCGCAATGCGCTGATCGGCACCGCCATTGGTGTCGCTGCAGGTTTGCTCACCGGCGACAGTGCCACCGAGCGTCGTCAAAACGCGATGGTCGGCGCCGGTATCGGCGCACTGAGCGGCGCGGCCGTGGGCCAGTACCAGGATCGCCAGGAACGCGCACTGCGCGAGCGCACCGCCAACACCGGTATCGAAGTGCAGCGTCAGGGCGACAACATCACCTTGAACCTGCCGGACGGCATCACCTTCGACTTCGGCAAGTCGGCGTTGAAGCCGCAGTTCTACACCGCGCTCAATGGCGTGGCGTCCACGTTGCGCGAGTACAACCAGACCATGGTGGAAGTGGTCGGTCATACCGACAGCGTCGGTAGCGATGCGGTGAATCAGCGCTTGTCCGAAGAGCGTGCCGGTGCGGTTGCGCAGTATCTGACCGCGCAAGGCGTGCAACGCGAGCGGATGGAAACGATGGGTGCCGGCAAGCCGTATCCGATCGCCGACAACAACACCGACGCCGGTCGCGCACAGAACCGTCGCGTGGAAATCCGTTTGATTCCGTTGCGTTCTGAGGGTGCTGGTAATAACACCGGTATGCGTTGAGTTTGACGCATGGAATTGTGGCGAGTCGATCGACGAAGCCGCGATGTAAAAAACAGGTCGCGAAAGCGGCCTGTTTTTTTTTAGCGCTACAGATCTTGTTGATCAAGAGCGGCTAACAAAAATCTCTTGAATACTGTATTGGCAAGCGTGATGTCCTTACCGGTTCTGTGACCCCGTGGCTGCAATCATGCATCCACGGAGTCTTCCATGGATGGATTCACTGTGTGTCCCGCGAGCGGTGAAGGCAGCGCGCACTCGACCAATAGCGGCTAACAAAACGTAGCGAGCAGTCGTCAGGTGGGTGCGGAGGGCGCGCTCAGAATCGGAGTGTACGAGTGGTACATGCCGATTCCGAGCACCGGCCGCCCCCGCCTGGCGGCTGCGCAGTAGTTTTGTTAGCCGCTCTAACTGAGTTTCTTTCACTTGTAGAGCGACTGATCTGCGGATTTGCTGTAGGGCCCTTGCACGGCCACCATCGCAGGACACGCCGCACGTACGTCCATGTAGGCGCTTATGCGGCATCCATGCCGCATAAGGTCCCGCGACGGTGGGCAGGCAAGGACCAGTCGAGAGTATCGGTGTGCATGGCACACGCAGTGCACGACGTGCGCTGTTCGGATGACGGTCGATCCGATCATCTTCACAACGCAAGCAGAGCAACGGCCAAGCTTTTAAAAGAGCAACCGATCAACTCTCTGGTGCGGTGTCCTCGTCGAGTGCGGGACCATGTGGCGGCATGGATGCCGCCACTGAGCCTCCATGGACGGATTCACGGCGTGTCCCGCGAGCGGCGAGGACACCGCGCGCTCGACCAACTAGGCTTTTGGCCTAAGAGCGGCTAACAAAACGTAGCGAGCGGTCGTCAGGTGGGGGCGGGCGGAGCGCTCAGAACCGCAGTTTATGAGTGGTACATGAGGAGTCCGAGCACCGACCGCGCCCGCCTGGCGGCCGCGCAGTAGTTTTGTTAGCCGCTCTAAACTAGTGGCTGCATCCAAACGTGCAGCCGTACCCTCATCCGCCCTTTGGGCACATTCTCCCGAGGGGAGAAGGGTCGTTCCGTTGGGTGAATGTTTGATAGGTATTACGCGGTGACATTTTCCAGAATGCGCTTGCCTTCGGCGCGCAATTTCGCCTCTGTGCCGACCTCTACTTTCGCATCGTTGTCCGCTTTCTGCGCTGCCAGACGCGCCGGGCACTGCGGCATCATGTCGTCCGTATAGAAGTTCATCCGCGTGACCAGAAAACCCACGAAGGCGCGCACTTTCGGCGAGACCAAACGGCCACCTGGGAACACCGCATTGACGTCCACTTCCGGGCCGGTCCAACCGGCGAGCACGCGGCGTACCAGGCCCGATTGCACGAACGGTTTGGCCATCACATCGCCAGTCAACAGCAGGCCTTCGCCGCATAGCACCGCACCGTTGAGCGCGGCCGGATCGTTGGCCACCATCAGCGGATTGACCGGGAAATCACGCACATCGCTGCAGTCGCTGAGCGACCAGAAAAAGCGGTTGTTGTGCACGTTGCGGTTCTTGCAGCGCCAGCGTGCGATGAAATTGCAACTCGTCCGGATGCAACGGTCCGCGTAGCGTTCGATATAGGACGGGCTGGCGAAGACCCGGGTGCGCAGGCTGCCGAGTTTGCGTGCGACAAGATTCGAGTCGGGCAGCGCGCCGACGCGTAGCGCCAGATCGGCTTCGCCGCCGATCAGGTCCAGCTTCTCGTTGCCCAGATGCATCTCCAGCTGGATGTCCGGGGGCTGCACATGGAACTCGCCCAGCAACGGTGCGATCAAGGTGATGCACCGCGAGTAGGGCACGGTGAAGCGCAACTAGCCGCGTGGGCCGGACTGTCGCTGACTAACCGCGCTTTCGGCTTCTTCCAGTTCGCGGGCGATGCGTTGGCAATGTTCGTGATAGACCGATCCGGCTTCAGTCAGGCCGATCCGGCGTGTGGTCCGGTGCAACAGGCGTGCGCTGATGCGCCCAGGGTTCCGTAGACACTCAAGACCCTCGTTGCGGGTAGCGCCGTTCAAACTCTACAGGGGACAGCTCGTCAGTTGAACCGTGGCGGAGGTTGGGGTTGTAGAACATCTCGATGTAGTCGAATACCTCGGCGCGAGCGGCGTCCTTGGTG
>NZ_MDEJ01000034.1:15895-32527 GCF_002940065.1 Xanthomonas populi | reverse complement strand
TCTACTTGCCCAGCGACAGCCCGGAGCTCAATCCCGAAGAGCGCCTCAACGCCGATCTCAAGCACGCCATCGGCTCGAAGGTTCCGGCACGTCCCAAAGCTAAACGCAAGGCCGCAGCGACCGAGCATATGCAAAAGATCGAACGCTCACCGAACGTGTCAGACGTGACTTCCAGGATCCACGGGTAAAATAGGCTGCGTGACAGAGTTAAAACGTCTCTTGGCCGGATCCATCAGCAGGATTGCATTGCAATGCCTGCTTGCGTGCAGGCAGCAACGAGAGCAGCAGCAAGGTCACCGCCAGCGCGACATAGGCACCGACGAACTGCCAGCTGATCACCCGCGCCAAGCCTTGCAGCGACCACGGCAGATAGATGCCGCCGCGCGGGTCCACCGAATGGATCAGGCCGAACAGCGTCAGGCCAGCGGCTACCAGCAGAAACACCGCGCCGCGTCGCAGCCGGCCATCGATCATCGCCGCCACTGCCG
The DNA here is from genome assembly GCF_002940065.1 of Xanthomonas populi. GTDB lineage: Bacteria > Pseudomonadota > Gammaproteobacteria > Xanthomonadales > Xanthomonadaceae > Xanthomonas > Xanthomonas populi. The sequence continues at coordinate 32,039 of NZ_MDEJ01000034.1, read as the reverse complement.
CGATCCACAGCATCGCAGTGATGATGAAGCCATTGCCCAGCGCGAAGATGACCGCCAACTCCGGCAAGCCGTGTCCATCGACTTTGGTGGTCAGCGCGATCAGTTGCTCCGGCGGGATCCAGCCCGGCGCCTTGATAGTCAGCAAGTACGCAACCGAAGGAAAAAAGCCTAACACCATCGCGCCGGCATGATGCTTGGGCGTGGCCTGAAACGCCTGCGTGGTGATGTCGATCGACACATACACGATGATCGGCGCCAGCACCGCCAGCGGCAGCCACTGCACCAAACCAGAGATCACACCCAGCATGCCACCGATACCGACGAACAGGCCGGTCAACAACGTATAGCCCGAGCGCGCGCCCATGTGCTTGTACGCCGGCTGGCCGATGTAGGGCGTGGTCTGCGCCACGCCACCGCACACACCTGCCACCAGCGTAGCGAAGGCTTCCACCACCAGGATGTCGCGGGTGCGGTAGTCGTCGCCTGCAGCGCGTGCGCTCTCGCTGACATTGATCCCCCCCACCACCATCAACAATCCGAACGGCAGCAGCAACGGCAGATACGCCACCGTGGCCGGCAGTCCTTCGATAAAGCCAAGGTTCGGCAGCGGCAGCACGATCTTGGGCGGTGCCCACTCCGGCACTGCAAAGCCGGGCGCACCCAAACCCGCCAGTCCCAGCCCGTAATACAGCGCAGTGCCGATCACGAACGCCACCAGCACGCCGGGCAACCTGGTCGGCAGCCGGCCCTTGGCCAGCAGCACGTACAACAGTAGACCCAAGGTGACGAAACCGGCCACCGGCGAACGCAGGGTTTCCAGCAGCGGCAGCAAGCCCATCAGCACCAGCGCGATGCCGGCGATCGAGCCCAGCAAGGCCGCACGCGGCAGCGCGCGCGTGACCGCTTCGCCCACGAACGACAGCACCAGCTTGAGCAGGCCCATCACCACCAGCGAGGCCATGCCGAGTTCCCAGGTGGCGATGGCGGCCGCTTGCGGATCCAGCCCCTGCGCCTTGAAGCCGACAAACGCCGGGCCGAGCACCAACAGCGCCATGCCGATGCTGGTAGGCGCATCCAAGCCCAGCGGCATCGCGGTGACATCGTCGCGCCCGCTGCGTGCGACCAGCCGCCGCGCCATCAAGGTGTAGAGCAGGTTGCCCACCAGCACGCCGAACGCGGTGCCGGGAAACATGCGTTCGAAGATTACGTCGGCGGGAAACTGGAATATCCCGATCAGCGCCATCGCGATGAAGCCCAGGATGGAGAGATTGTCGACGACCAGGCCGAAGAAGCCATTGAGGTCGCCGGCGACGAACCAGCGCGGGGATGCCGCAGTACGCGAGGAAGGGGCCGACATGGGAGCCAGGAAGCGTGGGAATCGCCCGATGGTAGCCGCTGCTCTTCCGACACAACAGGGGAGCGCCACCGCGCCGGTCTTTGCGCTATCGGGACGCCGTATCCGAATGCAGGCGTCGCTCGACAAGGCAACCCAGCGCGCATCATGCGCAAAATAGTGTGCGCCGATCACGAACCGGCAGCATGATCCTTCGGCATCCGCGCGATTGCGCCATCATCGCGGCATGTCCATGACAAGAAAGTTGCCCATGAACGACGACATCATTGCGTCATCGCGATTGACCGTGGAAACCTTTCAGCTTCTCGTCAAGCAACCCTTGCAGGAACTGCTGGGCAGCGAAATCTATAGCGTCGAGAATGAAGCCCAAAGCGGCTCATTGCTCGCTCAGACCATGGATCAATCCGCTTCATCGGATTTACTGGTGCAGTACCAGACCAGCGGCTCGATCTTCGCCGCTGCGAGCCGCATCCTGTTCAACGAGTTGGATGGATGCAACCGCTTCGATATGTCGATCACACTGCGCAATTCGGTCAACCGCTGTATCGACCGGACCGAATTGAACAAATTGCGCGCTTCGGCAATGCAGCTTCGTAACGGAATACCGGCACTGATCCCTCGCTTCCTCTGCTACGCACTCGTCTTTCCGAAGAAATCGCCGACCACCCTGTTCGACCTGATAGCACTGGAGACGCTGCCGTTGGTCGACCATGTGTTCAACAGCAATGAATTCGATCTGCCAAGGTTACGCAGGCGGATGGAAGCGGAAAAATGCGAGGAGGTCGTATTGGATCCGGCCCTTCGAAATCTGGCGGGGATCAGAACCAAGAACGCCAATACGTTCGTGTACTTGAGCAAACGCTACCTCGACCACGCGGGCATGCCGTACCTGTACCGGAAATACGTTGCGTAGACGCTGCGTCGCGCTTTTTTTCGACGCTGGCGGCCTATGTGCACATCACGGCCGACCGGCCTTTGCGCAGCCGTCAGAACGACACCTCCATCGCCTGCCGCGACCACAGCACCGACTGGTGCCCGGTGGCCTGTTTCCAGGCCAGGCGGATCGCCTCGATCTCGTTGCGCCGCTGCGGGGTGTCCTCGTGCAGGATCACCAGCACCTTGGTGCCCAGGCGGTTCGGCTCCTTGGCACCGCGAAACAGCCACTGGCCGTAGGCATCGAACACGGTCAGCCCATCCGGGAAGCGCGGCGTCACTTCTTTGTCCAGAAACGCGCGCCATTGGGTTTCGTCGATGGTGCGAGTCTGCGGGCGATCGGCCGGGCCGGTTTCCTCACCCACGCCGAAGTACAGCTCGCTGCGGACCCAACCGTGCGCGGCAGCCGGGCGCGCCGCATCGCCTTGCAGGCTGGCAGTGGTCGAGCCCGGCGCGCCGCCGGGAGTGGTGGCGCAGGCGGACAACGCCAACAGGGCAGCAAGCAGGCAGGACGGCAGCAACTTCATCGACTTCTCCACAACGGGTAGTTCCTCCACAACGGATATTGGGGCGGGCTCATGCAGACCGGGCATCAGCTTAGAGCAACTAACAGCACTACTGCGCAGCCGCCAGGCGGGCGCGGCCAGTGCTCGGAACGGCATGTACCCCTTTGTACACACCGATTCCTCCGCGCCGTCCGCACCCGCCTGACAAGTGCTCGCTACGTGTGTGAGCTGCTGTGATGCCGGCGTGCGCGCACTGTGCCATCTCGCACGCGCCTGAACAAAGCGATAATATCTTTCTATTCGGATGAATGTAGACGATCCGACCCCTTTACGCCCCGTGCGGCCGGATGCCGAACGCGCGGGGCGTCCGCAATCGCAGGAGAGAGAACATGACCCGCCCCACCCTTTCGATTATCGGCCTGGCCGTGACCGCCGTGTTGAGCGCCAACGCACAGGCCCAGCAGGCCGCCCCCGGCGCCACCCCCCTGGACACCGTGATCGTCACCGGTACCCGCGCCAGCGGCCGCACCGTGCTGGAATCGACCGTGCCGGTGGACGTGCTCACCGCCGAGGACATCCGCAAGGCCGGCGTGATCAATGGCGAGCTCGGCAGCGCGCTGCAGGCGCTGCTGCCCTCGTTCAACTTCCCGCGCCAGTCCAACTCCGGCGGCGCCGACCATATCCGCGCCGCGCAGTTGCGCGGGCTCTCGCCCGATCAAGTGCTGGTACTGGTGAACGGCAAGCGCCGACACACCTCGGCGCTGGTCAATACCGACAGCAAGATCGGCAAGGGCACCACCCCGGTGGATTTCAATTCCATCCCGATCAACGCGATCAAGCGCATCGAAGTGCTGCGCGACGGCGCCGGCGCGCAGTACGGCTCGGATGCGATCGCCGGCGTCATCAATGTGATCCTGGACGACAACCCCGAGCGCGGCGAACTGGAAGCCAGCTTCGGCGCCTACAACACCGATGTGGAGCCGATCAATCGCCGACTCACCGACGGCCAGACCAGCTACGCCAGCGCCAAGGTCGGCACGCTGCTCGGTGATGACGGCGGCTTCTTCAAGGTCGGCCTGGAACTGAAGAATCGCGAAGCGACCAACCGCGCCGGCTTCGATCAGATCCCGCCGTTCGAAGAGCAGACCCCAGCCAATCTGGCGCTGGCCGGCCAGCGCAATTACGTGCTCGGCGACGGCGCCACCAAGGGCCTGAACGCCTGGCTCAACAACAAGATTCCGTTCAGCGATAGCGGCGAGTTCTACGCCTTCGGCACCTACAACCAGCGCGACACCGAAGGCGCCAATTACTTTCGTTACCCGGACAGCAGCGCCAACTGGCGCGAACTCTATCCCAACGGCTACCGCCCGATTTCCGAAGGCGAAAATCGCGACCTGCAGGCCGTTGCCGGCGCCCGCGGGCAGTTGGGTAACTGGGATTACGACGCCAGCGTCAACTATGGCCGCAACGACTTCACCTATCGGCTGCGCAACTCGCTCAATGCCTCGCTCGGACCCAACAGCACCACACGCTTCAAGACCGGCGATTTCGCCTATGCGCAGACCGTGGCCAATCTGGACCTGACCCGCGTGTTCGATGCGGCCGGCGCCACCCACACCTTCGGCACCGGTGCCGAGTTCCGCCGCGAGCAGTACCGCACGCATGCCGGCGATCCGGCCAGCTATGCGGCCGGCTATGCGGCCGGCCCGTTCACCGATCGCCCCACCGGCTCGCAGGCCGGCGGCGGCTTGACTCCGCAGGACGAAGCCGATCTGTCGCGTCGTGTGGCGAGCGCCTACGCCAACGTGTCCAGCCAGTTCGGCGACAAGTTCTCCACCGACCTGGCCGGCCGCTACGAGCATTACCAGGATTTCGGCAGCCAGTGGACCGGCAAGCTGGCCGCGCGTTATGCGTTCGCACCGGCGTTCGCGCTGCGTGGTGCGATTTCCAACAACGTGCGTGCGCCCTCGCTCAGCCAGATCGGTTACGAAGCCACGTCCACCGGTTATGACGCCGCAGGTCGGCTCACTCAGGGCCGCCTGCTGTCGGTCAACAACCCGATCGCACGCGCGCTCGGCGCCACCGATCTCAAACCGGAAAAATCGCTCAATTACAGCCTGGGTTTCACCAGTAAACTGGGCGATCACTTCGACCTGTCGCTGGACTTTTTCCAGATCGATATAGACGACCGCATCGCGCTGTCCGAAGACATCACCGGCGACACGCTGACCGATTTCGTGCAGCAGAACTTCGGCGTCACCGGCGTGCAGAGCGCCAGCTACTTCCTCAACGCCGCCGACACCCGCACCCGCGGCGCCGAGCTGGTCGGCAACTGGCGCCAATACGCCTTCGGCGGCGACCTGCTGCTGACCGGTACCTACAGCTACGCCAAGACCGAGTTGAAGAACGTCATCGGCACCCCGGCGCAGCTGCTCGCACTGAATCCGGATTACGTACTGTTCGGCGTGGAAGAGAGCAATACGCTCACCGATGCGGCGCCACGCGCGCGCGCGGCCCTGGCGGCCAACTGGAACAACCACCGCTGGAACCTGCAGACGCGCGTCAACCGCTACGGCAGCGCCACCCGCGTCTTCGATTTCGGCGGCGGCTTCGTGCCACGCCAGACCTACGGCGCGGAATGGCAGCTGGATCTGGAAGCCGAATATCACCTAGGCACGCAGTGGACGCTGGCAATCGGCGGCCAGAATGTGCTGGACAACTACGCTGACCGCTCGATCGACGACATCGCCTACTTCGGCAACCTGCCCTACGACGTGCTCTCGCCGATCGGCAGCAATGGCGCGTACTGGTATGGGCGTGTGCGGTATAGCTTCTGAGCAACAGCTTGCAAGTGAGCAACAGCTTGCAAGCCCCTCTCCCTGCGGGGCGATGAGGCACAGCTTGCGCGCCACTGGCGCGCGTGCCTTGGAGCGCCCGCGCCGCAAGCGCGGGCCGGGGCGCGGAGCGGGGGTTGCGGGTGAGGGTGAGGGTCCGGAGCGAAGCCTTCATGTCGTTCAAATTGCGCGAGGCTTCGCCCGTACCCTCATCCGCCCCTGCGGGGTACCTTCTCCCGAGGGGAGAAAGGCAGGCAGTTGCACGTGTCTGACAGACACCTACCGCCGTTGCATAACCTGAATCTCACACCCCTTTGCGCAGACTAGCGCGATGGCAGACGTGCACTCCCCCCTTCCGTCGCCGCCATTGCTGGACGATGCCTGCGCATTGTTTCTGGACGTGGACGGTACCCTTATCGACTTTGCCGACAGTCCCGAGGCTGTGCGGTTATTGCCCGAGGTCCGCGAGGCCATCGGCCGCCTGAGCGATCGTCTTGATGGCGCAGTCGCACTGGTCAGCGGACGACCGCTATCGCAACTCGACGCCTTGTTCGCGCCCTTGCTGCTTCCAGCTGCTGGCCTGCACGGACATGAGCTACGCAGCGACATCGCCGCACGTGCCGCGATGCCGCAATATACTTCCCAATGGCTGCACGGCTTGCACAAACGCGCCGCCGCACTGACCCACCAACACCCCGGCGTGCTGGTCGAAGACAAAGGCGTCAGCGTCGCGCTGCATTGGCGCGCGCAGCCGCTCGCCGGCCCCGATGTTCTCGCCTTCGCACAACGGGAAATCGCCCAACTCTCCGGCTATCGCCTTCAACCTGGCGATCACGTGGTGGAATTCATTCCCGAAGGCAGCAACAAGGGCCTGGCGGTCGAACAACTGATGCAGCACGGCGCATTCGCCGGCCGCACGCCGGTGTTCGTCGGCGACGATCTCACCGACGAATTCGGCTTCGAAGCGGCCAATCGCCTCGGCGGCTGGAGCATTCTGGTCGGCGCTCGCGTGCAGACCAGCGCGCGCTTCCGCGTCGACGGCACTGCCGATGTGCATGCGTGGTTGCAACGCAACGCGCGCACCGCCTGAGCGCGGCGCGCCTGCTCTCTTCTCTTCAATAAGGATCGTGCGCACTCCATGACCGAGCCAAACCTGGATCTGGGCGTCATCGGCAACTGCAGCTTCGGTGCATTGGTCGATCGGCAGGCACGTGTGGTGTGGAGTTGCCTGCCAGCCTTCGACGGCGACCCGGCGTTTTGTTCGCTGCTTTCGCCCAGGGGCGAAGGCGGCGACTTCGCCGTGGAGCTGGAGGACTTTGAAAGCAGCGAGCAACACTACCTTCCCAACACCGCCGTGCTGCGCACCGTGTTGCGCGACCGCCACGGTGGCGAAGTGGAAGTGATCGACTTCGCACCGCGCTGGCGCAACAACGGGCGTTTCTATCGGCCGGTGAGCATCATCCGGCAGATCCGCCCGCTGGTTGGCAATCCACGCATTGTGGTGCGCGCACGCCCGTTGGCCGACTGGGGTGGCCGCACGCCGGAAACCAACTGGGGCAGCAATCACATGCGTTGGGTATTGCCTGAATTCACCCTTCGCCTGACCACCGATGTGCCGGTGCGTTTCGTGCGCGATGGCTTGCCGTTTGTGCTCAATCACCCGGTCAATCTGGTATTGGGCGTCGACGAGTCGCTCACCCGCTCGCTCACCGGCTACGTGCAGGAAGCGCAGGAACGCACCGAAGAATATTGGCGCGAATGGGTGCGCTATCTCTCGATTCCACTCGACTGGCAAGAGGCAGTGATCCGCAGCGCGATCACGCTCAAGTTGTGCCAGTACGAAGACAGTGGCGCGATCATCGCGGCGATGACCACCTCGATTCCAGAAGCGCCCAACACCCCGCGCAACTGGGACTACCGCTATTGCTGGCTGCGCGATGCGGCCTTTGTGGTGCGCGCGCTCAATCGCTTGGGCGCCACGCGCACGATGGAGCAATTCATCGGCTATATCTTCAACATCGCCACCAGCAACGGCACCTTGCAGCCGCTGTACGGCATCGGTTTCGAATCACAGCTGGAAGAGCACGAAGTCGAGACGATGGACGGCTACCGCGGCATGGGCCCGGTGCGGCGCGGCAACTTGGCCTGGATTCAGCAGCAGCACGATGTGTACGGCAGCGTGGTGCTGGCCTCCACGCAGATGTTCTTCGATCTGCGTCTGAAGGATCAAGGCGATGCGGACACCTTCCGCCGGTTGGAGCCGTTGGGCGAGCGCGCTTACGCATTGCACAACGTGCCCGATGCCGGGCTGTGGGAATTCCGCGGTCGCGCCGAAGTGCATACCTACACCGCCGCGATGTGCTGGGCTGCCTGCGATCGCCTGTCCAAGATCGCCGACCGGCTGGTCCTGCCCGAGCGCAGCGTGTACTGGCGCGAGCGCGCCGACACGATTCGCGAGCGCGTGCTGAGCGAGGCATGGAGCGAAGAGCGCGGCCATTTCACCGACACGCTCGGTGGTCATCGCCTGGATGCCTCGCTGTTGTTGCTGGCCGATATCGGCATCGTGGGCAACGACGACACCCGTTTCGTGCGCACGGTCGAAGCTGTGGGCCGCGTGCTCAAGCATGGCGATGCGCTGTATCGCTACATCGCACCGGATGACTTCGGTGCGCCGGAAACCAGCTTCACCATCTGCACGTTCTGGTACATCGACGCGCTGGCTGCGATCGGTCGCAAGGACGAGGCACGTGAACTGTTCGAGTGCATTCTCTCGCGCCGCAATCACCTCGGCTTGCTGTCCGAGGATCTATCGTTTGAAGACGGCGAAGCCTGGGGGAATTTCCCCCAGACCTATTCGCATGTGGGTTTGATCATTGCGGCAATGCGCTTGTCGCGGAGCTGGCAGGAGGCGTCATGAGTCGTTTGGTGGTGGTATCCAACCGCGTTGCAGTGCCCGGTGAAAACCGTGCAGGCGGCCTGGCGGTTGGCTTGTTGGCAGCGGTCAAGGAGCGCGGCGGGGTGTGGTTCGGCTGGAGCGGCAAGACCGTGCGCGGCGACAGCGGCGGCATGCACGAGCAGACCGAGGGCGACATCAAGTTCGTCACCATGGACCTCAACAAACGCGATATCGATTCGTACTACAACGGCTTCGCCAATCGCACGCTGTGGCCACTGCTGCACTTCCGGCTGGACCTGGTCGATTACGACCGCGCCACGCGCGAAGGCTATATGCGTGTCAATCGCTTGTTCGCCGAAAAACTGGCGCCGTTACTCAAGGACAGCGACACGCTATGGATCCACGATTACCACATGATTCCGCTGGGCGCGATGCTGCGCGAGCTGGGTGTGGGCTGCAAGATGGGCTTCTTCCTGCATGTGCCGATGCCCTCGGCCGACCTGATGCAGGCGATGCCCGACCACGCGCGGTTGTTCAGCACTTTCTATGCCTACGATCTGGTCGGCTTCCAGACCCAGCGCGATGCGGAACGCTTCAAGGCGTACGTGCGTCTGTTCGGTGGCGGGCGCATTCTCGAAGGCGACATTGTCGAAGGTCCGGGCGGGCGCCGTTTCAGTGCTGCCTCTTTCCCGATCGGCATCGATACCGATCTGATCGCCAACCAGGCAAAAGCCTCGGTCGGCAAACAGGCGGTGCGCGATCTACGCGAAAGTCTGCGCGGCCGTCAGCTGGCGATCGGCGTTGATCGCCTGGATTATTCCAAAGGCCTGCCGGAACGCTTTCAGGGATTCGAGCGCTATCTGGAGCGCTATCCGGAGCAGTCCGGCAGCCTCACCTATCTGCAGATCGCGCCGGTGTCGCGCGGCGACGTCAACGAGTATCGCCAGCTGCGCGGGCAGCTGGAGCAGATCGCCGGCCACATCAACGGTGGACATGCAGAGCCGGATTGGACGCCGCTGCGCTACGTCAATCAGAACTTCAGCCATGCCACGTTGACCGGTTTCTATCGCGCGGCGTCGGTGGGTCTGGTCACGCCATTGCGCGATGGCATGAATCTGGTCGCCAAGGAATTCGTGGCGGCGCAGGATCCTGAAAATCCGGGTGTGCTGGTGTTGTCGCTGTTGGCCGGTGCCGCCGATGAGATGAAAGAGGCACTGCTGGTCAATCCGCACGATCTCGATGGCGTGGCCGATGCGATCGCTGCGGCGGCGAGCATGCCGTTGGCAACGCGCATCGAGCGCTGGCGGGCGATGATGGATCACCTGCGCAAGAACAACATCAACCACTGGCGCCAGCGGTATCTGCAGGCGCTGGCCGATATTTGAGTCAGGTTCACCCCGCGCCCAGACGCACTGAACTCTGGCAGCGCCTCCCTTCTCCCCTTCGGGAGAAGGTGCCCGAAGAGCGGATGAGGGGACGTTTCCACATACGAGTGAAAAGCCCTTAGCCTCTACGAATTCCCAATCTCTATTCCGAATCCCAGCTCCAAGAGCGACACGCCAATACGGCGAAGCCCAACTGACACCGACACCGACAGCAACCCCAATTCCCTCTAGATTTAAGCAGTTCCAGCATTCACCCGCACAGGTTGGAACGCTGGTTCTCATTCCGTCACGGACAGTAAGATCGTTGATGTCTGAAATAGTCACATAATTAGCGCCGAGGACGCTGGGTAGGGCTGCGCGTCCATATCAAGACGTTCTTGTTTAGTCCGTTCTTGTTTAGAGCGGCTAACAAAACGTAGCGAGCAGTCGTCAGGTGGGTGCGGACGGGGCGCTCAGAACCGGAGTGTACGAGTAGTACATGCCGATTCCGAGCACCGGCCGCACCCGCCTGACGGTCGCGCAGTAGTTTTGTTAGCCGCTCTTAGTCCGTTCTTGTTTAGGCCGTTCTTGTTTAGATCAGGGCCGCCATTTGCCAGCCTGTGATCTTTCTCCCTCCACGACTCGCCACCGGATGCCGGTGCCTGGGTCCTTCCTGAGTCTCAAAATAACTGATCAATCTTCAAGACGTGGGCTAGGCACCTGGTTGCTGGTGGCCTATGCGGTGGTGATCGCCGTGCTCGGTGCGGTGCTTGCCTACGAAGGCGGCCGCCTGGTCGCCGTCGGCGGTTCCTGGTATTACCTGCTGGCAGGCATCGCACTGCTGCTGGCCGGCGTATTGCTGGCGCTGGGCAAGCGTGCCGGCCTTTGGCTGTTTGGCGCCACGCTGGCGGCCACCATTGCGTGGGCACTGTGGGAAGTGGGTCTGGATGGCTGGGGCCTGATCCCGCGTCTGGCCTGGATGTCGGTGCTGGGCCTGGTGCTGCTGCCGTTCTGGGGCGTAGCGCGTCGTCGCATGCAGCCGTTATCGGGTGTTGGCTATGTGCTGGTGACCGGCATGCTGCCGATCCTGGGCGCAGCGCTGATTCTGTGGCCGTTGCTGGTACCGCGTAATGTGGAATTGGCCGATGCCTCCAGGCTGCCGGCCGAGAACGCAACACCGTTCAGCCGCGCCAACGTGCCCAGCCCGGACGGCAACGTCGCGGCCAATCACGATGCCAGCAACTGGACCGCGTACGCAGGCTCCAACCTCTCCAACCACTACACCCCCGGCGCGCAGATCACGCCGGAAAACGCCAAGCAGCTCCAGGTGGCGTGGGAGTTCCATACCGGCGATCTGAAGCCGGCCGGCTCCGAGCTGGGCTATGCATTCCAGAACACCCCACTGAAGGTCGGCGACCTGCTCTACATCTGCACCCCGACCCAGAAAGTGATCGCGGTGGAAGCGGCCAACGGCAAAGAGCGCTGGCGCTTCGACCCGCAGACCGACCCGAAGGCGATGGCCGACGTTGCCGCCACCACCTGCCGCGGCGTGTCCTACTACCAGGCGCCGGAAGGCACTGCCGAGTGCCCGACCCGGATCTTCTGGCCGATGGTCGATGGCCGCCTTGGCGCACTGGATGCGCAGACCGGCAAGCTGTGCGCCAGCTTCGGCAACAACGGGTTTGTCGATCTCAATGCCGGCACCGGCAACACCAAACCGGGCTTCGTCGGCCCGACCTCGCCGCCGGTGGTGATGCGCGGTGTGGTGATCCAGCCCACCGGCCAGGTGCGCGATGGTCAGGAAGGCGATGCGCCGTCCGGCGTGGTGCGTGGCTTCGATGCGCTCACCGGCCAGCTGCGTTGGGCCTGGGACCTGGGCAACCCGGCAATCACCGCCGTGCCGCCGGCGGGGCAGACCTATACCCGTTCGACCCCGAACGTGTGGTCGCTGATGGCCGCCGACGACGAGCTGGGCCTGGTCTATCTGCCCACCGGCAATGCCTCGAGCGATTTCTTCGGCAAGGGCCGCACCCCGCAGGACGAGGAATACACCGCGTCGCTGGTTGCCGTGGATGCGGCCACCGGCAAGGAGCGCTGGCACTTCCGTACTGTCAACCACGACCTGTGGGATTACGACATCGGCCCGCAGCCGAACCTGGTCGATTGGCCGGTGGCCGGCGGCGGCACGCGTCCTGCGGTGATCCAGGCCACCAAGTCCGGCCAGGTGTTCGTGCTGGACCGCGCCAACGGCGAGCCGATTCTGCCGGTCAAGCAGATCGCCGTGCCGCAGCGCACCGATCACGGCGACTGGACCGCTGCCACGCAGCCGATCTCGCCGGGCATGCCCAATACGGTTGGCGCGCCGAGCCACGAGGTCGAAACCATCGTCGAATCCGACGCCTGGGGCATGACCCCGTTCGACCAGCTGGCCTGCCGCATCCAGTTCAAGCAGCTGCGTTACGAAGGCATGTTCACCCCGCCGACCCTGCAAGGTTCGCTGGCCTTCACCGGCAACCACGGCGGCATCAATTGGGGCGGCGTCTCTGTCGATCTGCAGCGCGGCATCATGGTGATGAACAGCAATCGCCTGCCCTACACCCTGCAGGTCTATACCCGCGAAAAGATGGACGAGCTGGGAGTTGTCTCGGTGTTCGACGGCAAGAGCAAGACGCCCGGCTACATGGCGGAGAAGGGCCTGACTTATGGCGCACGCAAGGAGCCGTGGATGTCGCCGCTCAACACGCCGTGCGTGGCACCGCCGTGGGGCTACATCTCCGGGGTGGATCTGCGCACGCAGCAGGTGCTCTGGCGACGTCCGCTGGGGACCGGTTACGACCAGGGCCCGATGGGCATCCCGTCCAGGACCACGTTCGAAATCGGCACGCCCAACAACAGCGGCTCGCTGGCCACCGCCGGCGGCGTGACCTTCATCGGCGCGACCCTGGACGACTTCATGCGCGGCTTCGATACCCGCACCGGCAGGCAGGTGTGGCAGACCCGCGTGCCGGCCGGCCCGCAAGCCTCCCCGCTGAGCTACACCATCGACGGCAAGCAGTACATCGTGGCCGCGGTGGGTGGACACGACCGCATGGAAACCAAGTCGGGCGACAGCGTGATCGCCTGGGCATTGCCGGACGATGCGCAAGCCACGCCGGCCAAGTAATCGGCCAACGCTGGGTGAGTGAGTGCAACAGATTGAACCGACCGTCGCGAGACGGTCGGTTTTTTTTGTGGGGCATCGGGAATCGGAAATGGCAAGCGCGGTTGCGAGCGCTGCGTTTGGTTGGGAAAGCTTGCTCGCGTTTCATAGCCGCTTGCCGCAGAAGAGATTCTGGCGCTGGATCAGACGACGATATTCCATCCAGAATTGACATTTCAGGCTTCGGATACCGACACCCGCACGACCGTTTCATTCACACGATGCCGCCCTGTCTCCCGCCGGCCGGCCGGGGCGCTGTGCCTGTCAGCTGGACTGCATGGCTACCCATCGCCGCGCAGATCGGGCTGCTGGCACTGCTGACACTCAACGCCGCCGCGCTGATGCCAGGCGGTTTCGAACGGGCTGGGAAGCGTGTTGCCGGCCTTGCGGGTGTTGGGCGCGGCACCATCGGCGACATCTATCCGGACAGCCGGGCCGCGATCGATCGCATGCGCGCATTGACCACCTCCAAAGCGGTGCGCGCGCCGTTCTTCGGCCGCCAGATCGACTTCGTCTACAGCCCCATCATCGCTGCCGATGGCACCGAGCTGGGCACCATCGCGCAGTGGATGGGCCTCACCGCGCAAGTCAGCGCCGAGCAGACGCTGATCCAGATCATCGACGCCGCCGTCGGCGATTTCAGCCAGCGCATGCAGATGAACGGCACGGACGGCATGCGGTTGTCATTGGCCCAAGGCAAAAGGCAAGGTGATGGACGATGTCGTGGCGACCATGAGCCAGATCAGCACTGCCTGGCGCAAGATCGGCCAGATCATCGGCGTCATCGACGGCATCGCCTTCCGGGCCGATATTCTGGCGCTCAATGCCGCAGTGGAAGCCGCACGCGCGCGCGAAAAAGACCGTGGTTTCGCCGTGGTGGCCTAGGAAGTGCGCGCCTTGGCGCGGCGCTCGGCCGATGCGGCCAAGGAGCTCAAGACGCTGATCGCCGACTCCACCAACAAGGTCGAACTGGGCTCGGACCTGGTGCACAGCGCTGGCGCGACCATGCGCGAGATCGTCGGCTCGGTCAACCAGGTCACTGACATCATGAGCGCGATCACCGCCGCCAGCGCCGCGCAATCCAGCGGCATCGATCAGGTCAACCGCACAGTCGCCCAGCTCGATGAAGTCCCCCAACGCAACGCCGCGCTGGTGGAAGAAGCCACCGCCGCTGCACGCAGCCTGGAAGAACAGGCGGTGGAATTGGCCGATGCGGTGTCGATCTTCCGCTTGCAGCCTGCCCACATCAGTAACTCGAACGTGGTGCGCGCACGTTTTGCAAACGCGGCGGCGTAAGCCGCCGGTGCACCGAAGACGCTTGGGATCGCGAAATGAACGTAGAAGCGGACCCGCGCGCGGCGAAGTCTCATCGATAACGCATCGCGCCCAGGTGCGCTCCTACGCCGGGCTGGCTTGCCTATGGCGGGCGCTAATCCAGAAAATGCGCACGCTGCTCCGGGCTGGGCAGCATGCAGTGATCGGCGCGACCGAACCAACGATAGCGATTGCGTGCGACCAGGCGATAAGCAATGCCGCGCACGCTATGCGGCACCACGCGCAGTAACGCGACCAACCGCCAAAGGCCGCCCAAACCGACCAGAACCCGCACGATCGCATTACTGTCGGTCCACGCGCCGCTGGCATCCACCAACAGAAACGACAACGGGTCGTCCGGATCCAGACCGTGCTGCAGCAACAGCGCGCGCCCGGCCTGGCCCTGCATCGCGGCAAAGCGATAGCGCCCACGCGTATCGTGACGTAGCAGAAATTTGACCCAGCCATTGCATAGCAGGCACACGCCATCGAATACGATGGTGGCGGGCGCAGCGCGCAGCTTACCGCCGGGCGGCTCCGAGTGAGGCGGCTCCGAGTGAGGCGGCTCCGAGTGAGGCGGCTCCGAGTGAGGCGGCTCCGAGTGAGGCGATTCAACGAGCGGTGGTTCAGCGCGGTTCAAGCCAGCCCCGTCGAATCAACGGGCCGACCAGCGGCAAGTGCACGTCGACCAGAAATCCATAACGGCCGGCAACGGCACGCTCGCGGCAACGCATCTGGTCGAACCAGCGCGCAGGCAACGCAATCCAACCGAATGCCCGCACGCGTGTGGCTTGCCAAGACAGCGACGGCGCATCGGCGCGCAATGCGAATTCCAAACGCACTGCACTCAGGTGTTGGCGCAAACCGTTACCGCCGCGCCACAAGCGCGAATGCATCGGCAACCCGCCAGAACGCCGATGCCAACGCTCGCCGCGCGCATCGGCCAGAAACGCCACTTCGACCTCCACCTCGCCGCTGCGCGGCAACCGGCTCAGCAGCGCCAGCAACGCTCCCAAGGGATGGCGACCGCGCTGGATCTGCGCCCACCCGCCGAAGGTCTGCCGCTGTTGCACCGAATGCAGCGCTCGCACCGGCGCAGGCAAGTGCGCAAACGCATCCTGCCCCAACACCTGCGCGAACAGCGGCGAGCTCAGGGCGCAATCCAGGCCAGCGTGGCCATGCGTCCGCTGCAGCGATCGCGACGATGCGAGAAGAAGCGTTGCGGGTCGGAAATGGTGCACAACCCGCTACCGTGGATGGCAGCGACCGGCACACCGGCGCTGTGCAAGCGCTGACGCGCCAACGCATACAAATCCACCAACCAATGCCCCGGGCGGGTCGCGACAAACGCGCGTTGCGCCTGCGCATCGTGCGCGACGAAGGCATTGAACACCTCCTCGCCGATTTCATACACCTGCGGCCCCGCTGCTGGCCCCAGCCAGGCCATCAGCTGCGGCGGCGGCGTGCGCATGGCCGCCACGCTGCGCTCCAGCATGCCGTCGGCCAAGCCGCGCCAACCTGCATGTGCAGCGGCGACTTCGCTGCCATCCACCGCAGCGAGCACGACCGGCAAACAATCGGCGGTGAGGATGGCCAACACCACGCCTGGCACATCGGTGACCGAAGCATCCGCGACCGGTTCTTGCGCACTTGGCACGACACCGCCAGCTGCACCTCTCTGCTCGCCGGGGGCAGTTGGCGGCGTCTCAAAGCGCACCACTTCCGTCCCATGCACCTGCCGCAG
>NZ_MDEJ01000034.1:0-15865 GCF_002940065.1 Xanthomonas populi | reverse complement strand
CCCCCCCCCCGCACGACTGCGATTGCCGAGGTTGAGCGTGTCGAACGGCGCCTGCGATTCGCCCAGGCCGTAGCGCAGCGTGGTCAGCGCGTGGAGACGCGGCGGTGCCGGCCAACGGGCCGGCAGCACGAACGGCGCGACGGCTGCCACGTCAGCGGCGTGCCTGCTCGGCAGCGCGCGCAGTGTCTTCGCGCAGCGCGGTCATCAGCCGCTGCAGATCCACAGGCACCGGCGCGCTGGCGCGCACCGGCTCGCCGCTGACCGGATGCAGAAATTCCAGGGTTTCGGCATGCAGCGCCTGGCGCTTGAAGGTGCGCAATTCATGCACCAGTTCGTCGCTGGCGCCCTTGGGCAGCTTGAGCGCGCCGCCGTACAGCGGGTCGCCGACGATCGGCGATTTCAGATGCGCCATATGCACGCGGATCTGGTGGGTGCGCCCGGTTTCCAGGCGGCATTCCAGCGCGGTGTGCGCGCGGAAGCGCTCGCGCAGGCGGTAATGGGTGACCGCATCGCGGCCGTCGTCGCGCACCGCCATCTTCAGGCGATCGCGCGGATGGCGGTCGATCGGCGCATTGGCGGTGCCGCCGGAGACCAGCGCGCCCACCACCACCGCCAGATATTGGCGATGCACATCGCGCGCGGACAGCTGCTCCACCAGCGCGGTCTGAGCCTGCAAGGTGCGCGCCACCACCATGACCCCGCTGGTGTCCTTGTCCAGGCGATGCACCACGCCGGCACGCGGTACGGCTGAGAGCGCCGGGTCGCGGAACAGCAGCGCGTTGACCAGGGTGCCGTCCGGGTTGCCGGCGCCCGGGTGGACCACCAGACCGGCCGGCTTGTCGATCACCAGCACCTGGTCGTCTTCGTACAGCACGCTCAGCGCAATGTCCTGCGGCTCGGCGTGGGTCTGGGTTTCCAACACCACCTGCACCTGCACGCTCTCGCCGCCGCGCAAGGTGTCGCGCGGACGCGCCATTTCGCCATTCAGCAGCGCATCGCCGGATTTGATCCACTCCGACAGCCGCGAGCGCGAGAATTCGGGGAACAGCTCGGCCAACACTGCGTCGAAACGGCGCCCTGCTGCCTTGTCGGGCACGATGGCCTGGCGGATGGACGGGTCGAGGGGTTCGGCAGATGGGTCGGACATGGACACAGACACTCAGGCAAAAGCGGGAATTTGGGGTCCGGGCGGCGGGAGTCAGTCGCCGGACAGGCCACTAGGCTATCATCACGCTCTCGTTTTCCTGACGCGTCCTGCCCAGACCCATGATCCGACGGTCCTCGTTTTCCGCGCCTGTGCGCCTGATTGCCCTCATGCTGGTGATGGCGTTCGTCGTCACCGGCTGCCACCGCGGCGCAAAGAACAAAAATCCCGACGAAGGCATGCCGGTCGAGCAACTGTACGGCAAGAGCCACGGCCTGATGGAGAAAGGCAACTGGGCCGGCGCCGAAGCCAGTTACAAGCGCCTGATCGCCCAGTACCCGTACGGCCCCTACACCGAGCAGGCGATGATCGAAACTGCCTATGCGCAGTACAAAGCCGGCAAGCACGATGACACCGTCTCCAGCGTCGACCGCTTCATCCGCACCTATCCGACCCATCGCAACATCTCGTACCTGTACTACCTGCGCGGGCTGGCCAACAGCAACCGCGACACGGTGTTCCTGCGCCGCGTGTGGTCGCTGGACCCGAGCCGTCGCGATCTGTCCTCGCCGCAGCAGGCGTACAACGACTTCAACACCGTCACCGACCGCTACCCGAACAGCCGTTACGCTCCGGATGCGCGCAAGCGGATGATCGAACTGCGCGATGTGTTCGCCCAGCATGAGCTGGACAACGCGCTGTACTACCTGCGTCGCAATGCCTGGGTGTCGGCGGCCGGTCGTGCCAACTACCTGCTGGAAACCTACCCGCAGAGCGCGTATCAGTACGACGCAGTCGCCGTGCTGGCCGAGGCTTACACGCACCTGGGCAACAAGACCCTCGCCGCCGACGCACGCCGCGTGCTGGAACTCAACAGCCCGCAGCATCCGTGGTTGACCGGCAACTGGCCGAAGTACCCGTGGGCCATCCGCAAGCTCAACCCGTTTGCTGGCGAGAAATCTGCCGCCAGCGGCGAGCGCAATTCGCAGCTGAGTCGCGACTGAGACATCGGACGCAGCTCAATACCCAAGGGGGCCGCAAGGCCCCTTTTTTATTGCGGCAATGTGCATGCAGCACTACAGCCGCGGCGGCGGCGCACCGAGGGACGCAAACGTTTGCTGTGCCGAGCGACCACGACGCCAGATCCGGCGCGGGATCTGGGGTCCCGCATTCCCTGCACAGCAGCCGACCAGCACGGCTGTCGCCGAGGCGCCTGACTACTGACCGTCGTACCCATTGGTGATCGGATAACGCCGCTCGCGACCGAAGGCGCGCCGCGACACCTTCGGCCCGGGCGCGGCCTGATGGCGCTTCCACTCGTTGAGACGCACCAGCCGCAGCACGTGTTCCACCGTCTCGGCGGCGTAGCCGGCCGCGACGATATCGTCGCGCGACTGCTCCTGATCGACGTAGCGATACAAAATTCCGTCGAGCACGTCGTACGGCGGCAGCGAATCCTGATCGGTCTGGTTGTCGCGCAACTCTGCCGAGGGCGGGCGCGAAATCACGGCCGGCGGAATCACCGGCGCCCCGCCAACGGTATTACGCCACTTGGCCAGGCCGAACACCTCCGTTTTGTACAGGTCCTTGAGCGGGGCGTAGCCGCCACACATGTCGCCGTAGATGGTGGCGTACCCCACCGCGTACTCGCTCTTGTTGCCGGTGGTCAGCAGCAGCCCGCCGAACTTGTTGGACAGCGCCATCAGGATCACGCCGCGGCTGCGCGACTGCAGATTTTCTTCGGTGACATCCGGCTGGGTGCCTTCGAACATTGGGCCGAGTGCGGCGAGCAGGCCTTCGAACGCCGGCTCGATCGCGATGGTTTCCAGCTTGACACCCAGCGCGCGGCATTGCTCGTCGGCCAGATCGTTGGACAGGTCGGCCGTGTAGCGCGACGGCAGCCGCACCGCGGTGACGTTGTCGCTCCCCAACGCATCGACCGCCATTGCCAGCACCAGCGCCGAATCGATACCGCCAGACAAGCCCAGCCACAGCTTGCCGAAGCCGTTCTTGCGGCAGTAGTCCTGCAGACCGCGCACCACCGCGCGCCAGGCCAACGCGTCCATGCTCTTGTCACCATCGTCCACCCACACCACCGGGGTGAAGCTGCGCTCACCGGCGGCGTAGTCCACCACCAGCCACTGATCGACAAACGCGGCAGCGGCCGGATGCACGGTGCCGTCGCCATCGGCAACGACAGATGCGCCATCGAACACCAGCGCGTCCTGCCCGCCGACCACATTGAGATAGGCAATCGCCGCCCCGCTCTCGCGGGTGCGCTCGGCCAACAAGGCATCGCGCTGCACATGCTTGCCGCGCTCATACGGCGAGGCGTTGGGCACCAGCACCAGCTCGGCGCCGGCCTGCACGGTCCGGGCCAGCGGCTCGGCGAACCACAGGTCCTCGCAGATCACCACGCCCACCTGCACGCCCTTGACCGTGACCACGCAGTTGCCGCCGTCCGGGTCCACATCGAAATAGCGGCGCTCGTCGAACACCGCGTAATTGGGCAACTCGCGCTTGCGATACGTGGCGGCGATGTGCCCGTCGCGCAACACACTGGCCGCGTTATAGACCACGCTACCGGCACTCTGCGGCCAACCGACCACCGCGACGATCCCGCGCGTACTGGCGGCGATGCGCGTCAGTGCCTGTTCGCAGTGGGCGAGAAATCCTGGACGCAGCAGCAGATCTTCCGGCGGATAGCCGCTGATCGCCAGTTCGGGAAACAGCACGATGTCCGCCCCGAGTTCGTCGCGCGCCGCCGCGATGAACTCGATGATGCGATCGGTATTGCGCGCCACCGCGCCGACCGGGAAGTCGAATTGGGCCATGGCGATGCGAAGCGTCTGGGACATTGGAAGGCCTATGCGAATGCGGCTGGAGAGGCGTGGCTGCACCGCATCCCGCAAGACACCGAGATGCAGACCGGCGTTGCCGCCAAGCCTGCATTATTCCAGAAGCCCGCGGACGTGCCGCAGCCCGCCGCCGCGCCAGTGCATCTCAGCAAGCCCCAGGCACATCGCGACGCGCGTGCGCGTGACAAGCCGCACAGCGCGACCTGCATTGCATCCACCGGCAATCACACACCTGACGGTGCGCACCGTCAGGTGGATGTGCAGCCGCTTTTCGGAATACGCAGCGCGACGCAGGCATTGCGGATGCTGCGCGCCGAGCACGCCGAGCCGAAATAGCCGTGCACCTCGGTCTGATAACCCTCCCCCCACCCGCTTGCCAGACGCTCGAACACATTGGCGAAGATCGCATCGGCACCAACATAGCGACATTGCCTTTGATTGCAGCAATGGTGGCCGAGGCCGGGAGAGGGGTCGGGGTGAGGGTCCGGCAGAAGACAGCTAACTCGCTAGAGAGGTACGTGGGTGCGCCGGAGACAACCACCTCACTGGCGACAGGTCGAGCGACCAGACTCCTCAAGACACCCGATGTCCATCCAACTGCCGCAGCACCACATCAGGATTTCCATGACCAGCGCCAACATCCAGCAACCAGCGCGCACATAACGCGCCTGCTGGATTGCCAAGCACCGGCAACGCGCGCGCCGGATCGATGCGCGCCACCGCAGTCAGCGCCAACGTCGCCAGGCCGCTATCGAAGCGCTGCTGACGATCGCCGCACACGCGCTGCCGATAGTGCTCGCTGAAAACTTGACCGGTGAGCTGCGCAACGCGCCGATCGTTGAACCAGGCCTCGCCGGCGACGGTGTCGTCCACTGCCCTGGCGCCAGCGCCCAGAAACAGGCCCGCAGGCAGCAGTTCGGAAGTGACATCGGCCCGCGCCTGCAACGCCGACACCACGGCCCTCGCGCCGTAGCAAGCCGCACAGCGGGTCCTAGAGGTAGTGAACAGGGGTGGACATGGCAGCGGCATCCAGTGGCGAGGGATGCCTCCTAGGCAGGCACCGTTGACGCTTATGCCGGACCTGGTGACTGGTGCGCACGACCCGCAAGGTGCGCAACACCGAACTCGGGCAGGCGTTCTATCAGCACTGCGCGGCCATCTGCGCGATACCGACGACGCCTTCGACGCACTGACAGACACCGCCGCCGAGCCTTCCGGCCAGCTGCGGCTCACCGCAGCGTTGGACGACAGCGTGCGCGTGGTGGTGCCGACGACCGCGGCCTTCACCTGGCACTATCCGGCCTGCAAGGTCGATGCGATTTTCAGCGCCCAGACCCTGGACCTGATGACGTCCAACATCAAGCTTGCGCTCCGGGTCGGCTGGCTGGCCGAAAGCAGCCTGCAGCCACGCAAGATCGGTGCGTTTCGACAGTTACTGCTTGCGCCCTCAACGATGACCGCGCATCTGACGAGAGTCACGGCGCCACAGGACAGCGCCGCGCTTTCCCTTCATCGCCAATACCGCCTTGCGCGATCATCAGCGCTGGCAATTCGCGCACGCCACGCAGGCACCGCAGAGTGTTGACGTGCAGCCCGGCATCTTTCTGGATACCACCCTCGCCGTGCGCGAAGCGGTATGCCAGGGCGCAGAAATCTCCGTGCTTCCCGATTATGTGGTCGCCAACGATCTGGCCGCCGGTGGTTTATTGCAGGTGTTGCCGCAATGGCAATTGCCGTCTGGCGGTATCCACGCGGTATTCCCGGCAACGCGCTTTCGGCCGGCAAAAGTGCGTGCGTTTGTGGAGCTCTTGCTTGAGCAGACTGCGCAGCAGCACGGCTTGTAAATCGAACGCTGCGCGCCGATCGAATTCGCCAGTAAGCCGCGGCAGGCGACGACGCGCAACAAGACGCTGGCACAACGCGGCAACTGGCCGACGGAGATCGCTACAACGGAGATCGCCCATAAAAAAAGGCCGCCCGAAGGCGGCCTCTCTCACACTCACACGCTTGCGCGCGATGCGTGCTTACTTCACCAGCGCAGCGATCGCCGCACCCAGATCGCCCGGCGAACGGACGGTCTTGACGCCAGCGGCTTCCATCGCGGCGAACTTGCCTTCGGCGGTGCCCTTGCCGCCCGATGCGATCGCACCGGCGTGGCCCATGCGCTTGCCGGCCGGCGCCGACGCACCGGCGATGAAGCCGACCACCGGCTTCTTCACGAACTGCTTGATGTACTCGGCACCGGCTTCCTCGGCGTCGCCACCGATTTCGCCCACCATGATGATGCCTTCGGTCTGCGGGTCTTCGTTGAACAGCTTGAGGCAGTCGACGAAGTTCAGGCCGTTGATCGGGTCGCCACCGATCCCGATGCAGGTGCTCTGGCCCAGGCCCACTTCGGTGGTCTGCTTGACCGCTTCATAGGTCAAGGTGCCCGAACGCGACACGATGCCGATCTTGCCCGGCTTGTGGATGTGGCCCGGCATGATGCCGATCTTGCATTCGCCCGGGGTGATCACGCCGGGGCAGTTCGGCCCGATCAGCACGGTGTCCGGGTGGGCACGGGTCAGCACGTTCTTGACGCGCAGCATGTCCAGCACCGGGATGCCTTCGGTGATGCACACGATGACCTTGATGCCGGCCGCAGCCGCTTCCAGGATCGCATCGGCCGCATACGGCGGCGGCACGTAGATCACCGACGCATCGGCGCCGGTGCTCTGCACGGCGTCGGCCACGGTGTTGAACACCGGCAGGTCGATATGCGTGGTGCCGCCCTTGCCCGGCGTCACGCCGCCAACGACCTGGGTGCCGTACTCGATCATCTGAGTGGCGTGGAAGGTGCCCTGCTGGCCGGTAAAGCCCTGCACGATCACCTTGGTGTTCTTTTTAATCAAAACGGACATTTCGTTGAGTCCTTCGTAAAGTATTGGACCGGCTTCGGACACATCGGCATCGGCCGATGTCCCTGCTGCATGCCTCCAGAACCCCCGTCCCTCCGCTGCGCGGAAGTGCCTGCCCCCCTTAGACGCAAGGGGGCGACAGCGGCGGCCTGCCGGCGATCCGAAGCCGTGGGGAATCAGGCGGCGTTCTTGACGGCTTCAACGACCCTCTTGGCGCCGTCGTTGATGTTGTCGGCCGGGATGATGGCCATGCCGCTGTCGCGCAGCAGCTGCTTGCCTTCTTCCACATTGGTGCCTTCCAGGCGCACCACGACCGGAACCTTGACGCCCACTTCCTTGACCGCCGCGATGATGCCCTCGGCAATCATGTCGCAGCGGACGATGCCGCCGAAGATGTTGACGAAGATGCCTTCCACCTTGTCCGAAGACAGGATCAGCTTGAACGCTTCGATCACGCGCTGCTTGTTGGCACCGCCGCCCACGTCCAGGAAGTTCGCCGGCTCGCCGCCGTTGAGCTTGATCACGTCCATGGTGGCCATGGCCAGGCCTGCACCGTTGACCATGCAACCGATGTTGCCGTCCATGGTGACGTAGTTGATGTCCAGCTCGGACGCGGTCACTTCGGTCTCGTCTTCCTGCGTCTTGTCGCGCATGGCGACCAGCTGCTTCTGACGGAACGCGGCGTTGTCGTCGCTGTCGAACTTGCCGTCCAGCGCATACAGGTTGCCGTCGTCCAGGATCGCCAGCGGGTTGATTTCAACCAGCGCCAGATCCTTTTCGTTGAACAGCTTGTACAGGTTCACCATGATGCTGGCGAACTGGCCGGCCTGCTTGGCGGTCAGGCCCAGCTTGAAGCCGAAATCGCGGCCGTGGTACCCCTGCACGCCTTCGACGAAATCGACGTTGAGCGCGTGGATCAGCTCCGGCGTTTCGGCGGCGACCTGCTCGATCTCCACACCACCCTCGCTGGATGCGATGTAGGTGATGGTCTTGGTACCACGGTCGACCAGCACCGACAGGTACAGCTCCTTGACGATCTCACCGGCAGTGGTCACCAGCACCAGGTTGATCGGCAGCTCGACGCCGGCGGTCTGATAGGTGGCCATCTTGGTGCCGAGCATCTTGGCTGCTGCGGCCTTCACGTCGTCGGTGGTCTTGCAGAACTTGACTCCGCCAGCCTTGCCGCGGCCGCCCGCGTGGATCTGCGCTTTCACCATCCATGGGCCGTTGCCCAGGGAATTGGCCGCGTCGACCGCTTCATCCGGGGTCGCCGCGACCTTGCCGGCCGGGACGGGAATGCCGTACTCGGCAAGCAGCTGTTTTGACTGGTATTCGTGGGAATTCATGCGTCACCGTGGGAAAAGGAAACGACCGCTGCGTGCACCGCAGACCGCCAAAGCGGCACGTCATGAAACGCGAACGGGCCGCCCATTGTGGCTGACCACGCCGTGCGGCGCAAAATTCGGCGATGGTGCCCGCCCGATTGCAGCGCTTGCACGCAGCCGGGCACTGTGCGCACGTGCTGCGCAAACCGCGCACCTGCCTATACTCGCGGCTCGTTCCAGCGGGGGAATCGGTTTGCCATCCAGCGCATCGCTCATCGACCGGTTCAAGTCCGCGCCGCAGCGCGAGCTGTATTTTTTCTCGCTGTACCGGGTGCTGGTGGCCGGGCTGATTGCCGCACTGGTGTTCAGCCCGTTGTCCGATGCCATCCCCGAGCCGCGCTACCCGCGCCTGGCCGCCGGTGTGGCGATCGGCTATCTGTCGGTGGCGATCCCGCTGCTGTTCTGGGGCCGCAACGAGCGCCGCATGACCGCCACCGTGTTCTGTTCGGTGCTGGCCGACATCCTCGCCGCCACCCTGGCCACGCACGCCCTGCCCGGCGCCAGCGCCGGCATCGCGATGATGCTGCTGTTCAACGTCGCCGCCGCCTCGATCCTGCTGCGCCTGCGCTACGGCATGAGCATCGCGGTGCTCGCCAGCGGCGCCATCGTGCTGGAATACCTGTGGACCCTGCTCGAAGGCGGCGGCGCCGCCCGCCCGGTGGCCGAACTGGCGATGTTTGCCACCAGTTACGTCGCGGTGGCCTTCATCTGCGAACAGATCGGCGCGCGCGCGCGCCGCAACCAGGTACTGGCGGAAGAACGCGGCGCGCAGGTCGCCAATCTCTACGAAATCAACGAGCTGATCATTCGCCGCATGCGCACCGGCGTGCTGGTGGTCGAGACGCACAACCACATCACCCTGGCCAACGAAGCGGCGCTGGCGCTGCTGGGCGATGGCGACCAGTGCAACGCCCCGGCCGACCTGTCGCTGGCCGCGCTCACCCCGGAACTGGCGCGCCGCCTGCAACGCTGGCGCAGTGGCTGGCGCGAGGAAGAAGCCCCGCTGCAACTGGGCGCGGACCGCCCGGAAGTGCAGCCGCATTTCGTGCGCCTGCTCGCCGACAGCGACCTGGTGCTGGTGTTTCTGGACGACGCCAGCGTGGTCTCGCGCCGCGCCGAATCGCTGACCCTGTCGGCGATGGGGCGCTTTTCGGCCAGCCTGGCGCACGAGATCCGCAACCCGCTCGCCGCGATCAGCTACGCCTCGCAACTGCTGGAAGAATCCCCGGACATCGGCGATACGGACCGCCGCCTGCTGCAGATCATTCACCAGCAATGCCAACGCACCAACGGCATCGTCGAAAGCGTACTCGCGCTGGCCCGGCGCGAACGCGCCAACCCGGATAACCTTGACTTGGCCGCATTCGTGCGCCGCTTCGTGGTCGAGTACCGGCAGACCCTGTCGATGGAAACCGACATTCTGGAAGCCAGCATCCAGGGCGCGGCGGTGCATGCGCTGGTGGACCCCAAGCATCTGCACCAGATCCTGACCGCGCTGGTGCACAACGCGCTCAAGTACGGCCGGGTCATGGACGAACCGGCGCGCGTCAAGCTGCGCGTCGAACGCCAGGAACGCATGGCGGTCATCGATGTCATCGACCGCGGCCCCGGCATTCCGGAAACGGTGGCTGCGCAACTGTTCCGCCCGTTCTACACCACCTCCGAACACGGCACCGGGCTGGGCCTGTATATCGCCCAGGAACTGTGCCGCGCCAACCAGGCGCAACTGGACTACGTCTCTGTACCGGGCGGCGGCGCGTGTTTCCGGATCCTGTTGCAGGGGCCCAATGGCCTGCTTGGGAAATGATGACGTGAACCGTTCGACCCGACGCCGGCCGACAATTGGCGACGGTCATTGCGCTGGGCTATCGTTCACGCCATGACTGAAACCAAAAGTGCCCTGGTCGTCGATGACGAGCGCGATATCCGTGAGCTGCTTGTGCTCACCCTGGGCAGGATGGGCCTGCGCACTAGCACCGCCGCCAACCTGGCCGAAGCGCGCGAACTGCTGGCCAACACTCCCTACGACCTGTGCCTGACCGACATGCGTTTACCCGACGGCAACGGCATCGAACTGGTCACCGAAATCGCCAAGCACTACCCGCAGACACCGGTGGCGATGATCACCGCCTTCGGCAGCATGGATCTGGCGGTGGAAGCCTTGAAGGCCGGTGCGTTCGACTTCGTCAGCAAGCCGGTGGACATCAGCGTGCTGCGCGGCCTGGTCAAGCACGCGCTGGAATTGAACAACCGCGACCGCCCCGCCCCGCCCCGCCACCACCGCCGCCGGAACAGGCCAGCCGCCTGCTCGGCGACTCCAGCGCGATGGAAAGCCTGCGTGCCACCATCGGCAAGGTCGCGCGCAGCCAGGCGCCGGTCTATATCGTCGGCGAATCGGGCGTGGGCAAGGAGCTGGTCGCACGCACCATTCACGAACAAGGCGCGCGTGCCGCCGGCCCGTTCGTGCCGGTGAACTGCGGCGCCATTCCGGCCGAATTGATGGAAAGCGAATTCTTCGGCCACAAAAAAGGCAGCTTCACCGGCGCGCATGCCGACAAGCCCGGCCTGTTCCAGGCCGCGCATGGCGGCACGCTGTTTCTGGACGAAGTAGCCGAATTGCCACTGCAAATGCAGGTCAAACTGCTGCGCGCCATCCAGGAAAAGTCGGTGCGCCCGGTCGGCGCCTCCACCGAGTCGCTGGTGGATGTGCGCATCCTCTCGGCCACCCACAAGGACCTGGGCGAGCTGGTCTCCGACGGCCGTTTTCGCCACGACCTGTACTACCGCATCAACGTGATCGAACTGCGCGTGCCGCCCCTGCGCGAACGCAGCGGCGACCTGCCGCAACTGGCCGCCGCCATCATCGCGCGCCTGGCGCATAGCCATGGCCGTCCGATTCCACTACTGACACCATCCGCGCTCGACGCGCTGGACACATACGGCTTCCCCGGCAACGTGCGCGAACTGGAAAACATCCTCGAACGCGCCCTGGCCCTGGCCGAAGACGACCAAATCAGCGCCAGCGACCTGCCCCTGCCCGCCCACGGCGGCCACCGCCTCGCCGCCAGCCCCGGCAGCGCCGCCATCGAACCGCGCGAAGCCGTCCTCGACATCGACCCAGCTTCCTCCGCCTTGCCCTCCTACATCGAGCAACTCGAGCGCGCCGCGATCCAGAAAGCGCTGGAAGAAAACCGTTGGAACAAGACCAGAACCGCCGCGCAGCTAGGCATCACGTTTCGTGCGCTGCGTTACAAGCTCAAGAAGTTGGGGATGGAGTGAGGGCAGCAGCAGCAAGCCTTACCACCGCCCATCCGGGTATAATTGCGATAGCCGCATGTCCGAGAAGTCGTCATGAAAAAGCCCAGGCTTGAGACCGTTGTCGAACATTATCGCGTCACCCGCAAGGACAACTTTGCCGCCAGCCAACGTCTGGAAGGCATCAAGACCCCTGATACAGCCGCAAACAATCAAAGCCCGCTCCCCAGCAAAGATGCATTGCGCAAGAAATACATGGCCCTTTCCCGCCCGGGATGAAAGACAAGTATGCGGTCATTGCTGACCCTGCCTGCTATCCCGGCACAAGTGTTCTCCGGAACAAACTGAACATCGTCGACCCGGCTATGTTGGAGGCAGCCGAAGCCGCCTTCGCAGCAAGCGCAGTGCAATCCATCGACATAGGCGCGCCGCCATTCGATCTTGCTTATCTTTGCAGACTGCATCGGTAACTGTTCGACGAGGTCTACGATTGGGCGGGCATGCTCAGAACCGTGGATATCACCAAGGGCGCCACCCGATTTTGGATCAGCAGCCGCATTGAAGCCGAAGCGAATCGCTTGCTGAGCCAGCTGGACGCCACCGATCCGACCACGCTGCCTCGCTCCGCACAGATGCAGTTGGTGGCAGAACTCTATGGCGAACTGAACATGATTCACCCCTTCCGTGAGGGCAACGGTCGGGCTCAACGCCTGTTCTTCGAGCAGTGGTTGCTGCTCAATGGACTGGCGGTCTCGTGGAAGCATGTCAGTGCAGCCAAATGGGTGGCAGCCTGCATCGCTGCCGCGTCATGCGATTATGCCCCGCTGGAAGACGTGTTCGATCGCTGCATCACGCAGATCGAAGAACCGTCAGTCGATCAGGATCACGACTGACGCGCCACTCAATCCTTGGTCACCCGATTGATCTCCGCCAAGCTCGTCACCCCATGCGCCGCCTTCACCAGCGCCGACTGCCGCAAATCGCGGATGCCGATCCTCTGCGCCGCCTCGGCGATCTGCATCGCGTTACCGCCTTCCAGCACGATCGCACCGATCTCGTCGGTCATCGGCATCACCTGATAGATACCGGTACGGCCCTTGTAGCCTTCGGTGCATTCGTCGCAACCAACCGCCTCGTACAGTTCGATTCCGGCAGCGATCTGCTCAGCGGTGAACCCTTCGGCCAACAGCGCGTGCTCCGGCAGCGGTGCCTTGCGCTTGCAGTTGTTGCACAAACGCCGCGCCAGACGCTGCGCGATGACCAAGGTCACCGACGAGGTGATGTTGTACGGCGCAATGCCCATGTTAATCAGACGCGCGATGGTCTGCGGCGCATCGTTGGTGTGCAGCGTCGACAACACCATGTGACCGGTCTGCGCCGCCTTGATCGCGATCTCGGCCGTCTCCAGGTCGCGGATTTCGCCGACCATGATGATGTCCGGATCCTGGCGCAGGAACGAGCGCAACGCAGCTGCGAAGGTCATGCCGCGCTTCACGTTCTGCTGCACCTGATTCACACCAGGCAAGCGGATTTCGACCGGATCCTCGGCCGTGGAGATATTGCGCGTCTCATCGTTGAGGATGCCCAGCGCCGTATACAACGACACCGTCTTACCCGAACCGGTCGGCCCGGTCACCAGCACCATGCCGTAGGGCTTGTGGATCGCATCCAGGAACAGCTTTTGCTGATCCGCCTCGTAGCCAAGCTTCTCGATCCCCAGCTTGGCCGCACTGGCGTCCAGGATACGCAGCACCACCTTCTCGCCGAACAGGGTCGGCAAGGTGCTGACACGGAAGTCGATCTGCTTGGTCTTGGACAGGTTGAGCTTGATGCGCCCATCCTGCGGCACCCGCTTCTCAGCGATGTCCAGCTGCGACATCACCTTCAGGCGCGCCGCGATGCGCTGGCTCAGCTTCACCGGCGCCTTGGCCACATTCTTCAGTAGCCCGTCGATCCGCAACCGCACCCGGTAGTCGTCTTCGTACGGCTCGAAATGGATGTCGGAGGCTCCCCGCCGGATCGCATCCACCAGCACCTTGTTGACGAACTTCACCACCGGCGTGTCGTCGCCCTTGGCATCGACCCCGGAATCCCCACCGGCGCCCATGTCCTCGTCCCCGGAGGAGACGTCCAGATCCCCCATGTCGTCATCGTCGTCACCGAGCGACGAGCCGAGCGCCGCATTGCTCGCCTGCCACTGCTCCAAGGTGCGACGGATCTGGTCCTCATCGACCAGAATCGGCTCCACCACCAGATTGGTGTGGAACTTGATATCGTCCAGCGCCCTGGTCTGGGTCGGGTTGCTCACCCCCACGAACAACCGGTTGCCGCGCTTGAACAGCGGCAGCACCTGGTACTTCTGGAGCAACTCTTCACTGACCAGCTTGATTGCGTTCTGGCTTGCGTCGAAGACCGAAACATCCATCAGCGGCATGCCGAATTCGAGTGCGTTAGCAGCAGCAAGTTGAGATGCAGTGACAAGTTTCTTCTCAGCGAACCATTGTGGTAGAGGAATTTTGGCCAGAGCAGCCTGATCCATTGCCACACGCGCCACGGCTTCATCCACTGCTCCGTCCTGGACTAACCTACGGGCAATTCCAGTGATACCCACCAAGTTCACATTGGCAACAACATTCATTACGCATCCTCTGACTAAACTTGTGCACTCAGTCGACAGCAAGTAATTAGCGGCATGGCGCGGGCAGCCTCACAGCTGGAACGGAGCCAGTACACCTCCATTCTATGACTGATGAAATAGGGCGACCAGCTACAAGAGAAGTCCCTGAAACACTCGGAGTGAGCAAGAGCCGCCCCCCCTCCAGCCGCTTCTCCAAACTCCACTGTAACGATCCCGTTGAGACTATTGACTTGGATTGCACGCACATTGCGGGTTGCAGTATGCAAGCCGACATAGCCTAAACCCAGATCAGCGCCAGAAGTAGCCGCATTTTCAGTGACGACATTCTTCGCCTCTGTAGCTAGGACCAAGCCTTCCGACTTGCGCGATCGCACTGCATAGTCCTGATAAGCAGGAAAGGCAAGCACCGCAAGTATGGCGACGATGGCTACCGAGATCATCAGTTCAATCAGTGAGAATCCCCGCATACGGCTCATTATGGCCACCGTGTTAAGCTCTAAAAAAAAGCCCGGCCATAGCCGGGCTCCTTCATTATCGTAAGAGCGTATTAACCACGGCACTCAGCAGGCAGACGCGACTTGTTGGTGTTTGTACCAGTACAGGTCCAGCTGATCGGACCCACCGGCGGAACACCAGCAACCAAAGCCGGGGTCGGAGCCAGCGAGATCGTACCGCCGCCTGCAGCCGGGGTTAGCGTCACAGTGATAACGCCCACATCGCTAACCGCAACACCGTTAACTGCAACGTTCGGAGTTGCCGGCGCAGCGGGAACAAAGCCCTGTGCCAACGGAGAAGCATTCGAGGCATTCTCGGTCACAAGCACTTTCGCAGCCGACGCACGCGCAAGCGCTTCAGTCGTGCGAGCACGTACCGTGTAGTCCTGGTAAGCAGGCAGAGCAATAGCTGCCAGGATCGCGATGATAGCGACCACGATCATCAGTTCGATCAGCGTAAAACCTTGTTGCTTCTTCATTTTTGTATCCCCTAGAGCAGTTGTGAAGTTTCGATTTCCCTGTTCGCCGTGAGCGACAGGTGTTGCTGCGAGTGAGAAAGAAGCAGATTTCGTTCCAACTATCGCAACCACTTCCTTAATCACGGTGATCAACAGGATGGCAGAGCGTAATCCGATGAAAAGCACGGATTTGTACGAATGCGACGTGCATTTCGATGTGACGCACCGGGTCACTTTCCGCCCACTTCGTTAAATTCATCACGTCACATAAGCGCAAGTCTCAACTGCCTGTGATACGGAAAAACTTTCTGACGTTGTCATCTCGTAGGAAGTACCACTTGGACGCGAAAGGAGGTGCTATAGCGCCGTCGAATGGTTAACATTGAGCCAAGGTGCCGGCCTGGGGATGGCTGGACGGGGAGCAAAACATGTCGGCAGTCCGTAACGATCTCAAGAAGCAGCCCATAGATCGCAGCATCAGTCAGTTGCAAGCCTTCGTGTGGGAGGGCACTGACAAGCGTGGCGTCAAGATGAAAGGCGAGCAGAACGCCAAAAATATCAACATGTTACGGGCGGAGCTCAGGCGCCAGGGCATTACGCCTAGCATTGTAAAGCCGAAGCCAAAGCCACTTTTTGGCGCCGCTGGTAAAAAAATCACTACTAGGAGCCTCTAAAAACCCCAGCAATCTGCCATCATTGACTTGACGCCCTGCCAGCGGAGAACGACAGACATGAT
>NZ_MDEJ01000033.1 GCF_002940065.1 Xanthomonas populi | reverse complement strand
ATGCGCGCACTTGTTTCTACACGATCCGGGTGCAACCAGCTGATCTATCTCGGGAAAACGTGGGGAAACCTCAGATCCAGAATGTGATCCAGGCAGTGCCCTACACCCTGCAGACGGTTCTGACGGATAACGGCATCCGGTTCACGAACCGCAGTTCCGACCGCTATGCCTGTGCGCATCTCTTCACTCGCGTCTGCGAGGAGCACGGCATCCAACATCGCTTGACCAAGGTCAAGCATCCCTGGACAAACGGGCAGGTCGAGCGGATGAATCGGACCATCAAGGAAGCTACTGTCAAACGCTTCCACTACGATGATCACGCACAACTGCAACAGCACCTGGCCAACTTTATCGACGCCTACAACGACGGTCGCAGGCTCAAAGCCCTGCAGGGTCTGACACCGTACGAATTCATCTGCAAGCAGTGGACATCCGAACCCGAGCGGTTCAAGGTGAATTCGATCCATCTAATGCCGGGACTGAACACTTAAGGGTTGCTGTTGAACAGACTTTTCCCAGGCGCTGGTACTGTATGGAGGGTTCGATGACGAAAAGATCGCAGTGGTTTGGACTGCTGGGCTGGTTTGTGCTGTGCTATTTGGTGGCGGCCTTGGGAGCGACGGCGTCGATCAAAGCAGCGAGCTTCTATGTCGAGTTGGAGCGGCCGGCTTGGGCGCCGCCGGGGTGGCTGTTCGGGCCTGTGTGGACCGCTTTATACGGGATGATGGCGGTGTCGGTGTGGCTGGTCTGGCGGCGCGTTGGGTGGAGCCGTGAGCGTGTGGCGCTGAGTCTGTTCGTGCTGCACTTGGGATTGAACGGGTTGTGGAGCTGGTTGTTCTTTGCCTGGCACATGGGCGCGTGGGCGTTTGTCGATATCGTGGCGCTGTGGTTGGTGTTGGCGCTGACGATCTTGGCCTTCGCCAAGCGGCAGCGTGCTGCTGCGTGGTTGTTGGTTCCATATTTGCTATGGGTGAGTTTTGCAGCTGCGCTGAACTATTCGGTGTGGCAGCTCAATCCGCAGGTGCTTGGCTAAGAGCGGCTAATAAAACCTCATGAATGCTATCTCCAGGGTGGCAAAAATGGGGCCATGGCACGGAACGAAGAGATCCCTCAGGGCGCCCGCGACGTTGGCCAAGCAAACTGCATGCCGGTAACGCCTACGATATCGAACGTTGTCGCACCTTCCTCAAGCAGCGCGGCATCATTGCGCCGATTGCACGCAAGGGCATCGACCGCAACGCTCGTCTGGGCCGTCATCGCTGGGTCGTCGAGCGTGCGCACGCCTGGTTCGCAGTCATCGGCAAACTGCGCATCCGCCTTGAACGCCGCATCGATCTCCACTTGGCGTTGCTTTGGCTTGCATGCTCCATCATCGGTTTACGGCTTCTTGCGGGGTTTTGTTGGCGGCTCTTAGAGCATGTTCAAAGTCTTCTAAGCAGCAACGCCAGGAACGCCAGGTGGATCATCTGCAAGCTGGTGTTGAGCTGACGCTCGCAGTTTTTCCATAGCCTTCGGTTCTTCTCTAACCATGCAAAGCTGCGCTCCACGATCCAGCGCTTGGGCATGACCTTGAAGGTGTGCAGTTCGCTGCGCTTTGCGATCTGCACTTTGACTTTCCTGCCCAACATCTCCTGCACTCCCTGTGCAAATGGGTCGCCGATATAGCCGCCGTCGCAGAGCAGGCCTTATCATCATCACTGAGGCTTTCACTTTCAGAAGCGGCAGTGGCTCGGGCGCAACGTGGCTTCGATGCGTAGCGACCGCGCGATGTAGTGCAGACCAACTACGCCATAACGCCTGCGCCCCAACGCAAAAGCCCCGCAATGCGGGGCTTTTGCGTTCTTCTGCAGCGAGACGGCAGTGGTGCTCCCTAGGGGGCTCGAACCCCTATTTTAGCCTTGAGAGGGCCACGTCCTAACCATTAGACGAAGGGAGCGTTTTGTCGCGTCCTGTGCAGCGGGTTAGTATAGTGTGGCAACAGCCGTTGGGCAATCCTGCAACACGAAACGGAAACGCCATCATCGAACCCTCAGTTACATCTCCGTTCACGCTGCGCGTCATTCCACGCGACCAGCACACCATCTCGCGCAAGGACATCAGCCCAAACGCGCTGCGCGTGCTGTACCGCCTGCGCGAATCGGGCTTTGGCGCCTACCTGGTCGGCGGCGCAGTCCGCGATCTGCTGGTGGGCGGGCATCCCAAGGATTTCGACGTGGCCACCAGTGCCACGCCGGAAGAAGTCAAGGCGCTGTTCCGCAACTGTCGGCTGATCGGCCGTCGCTTCCGCTTGGCGCATGTCGTGTTCGGCCGCGAGATCATCGAAGTGGCCACGTTCCGCGCCAATGTCGATGACGGCAGCGGCGATCGCGAACTGGATAACGGCCGGCTGGTGCGCGACAACGTCTATGGCAGTATCGAAGACGACGCGATCCGTCGCGATTTCACCTGCAACGCCTTGTACTACGCGATCGAGGATTTCTCGGTGCGCGATTACTGCGGCGGCTTCGAAGACGTGCAGGCGCGGCTGATGAAGTTGATCGGCAACCCGGAGCTGCGTTACCAGGAAGATCCGGTGCGCATGCTGCGCGCAGTGCGCCTGGCGGCCAAGTTGAACTTCGATATCGAAGTCGGTACTGCAGAACCCATCCCGCGCCTGGCCGGGCTGTTGTCCGAAGCCGCGCCGGCGCGCTTGTTCGAAGAAATTTTCAAGCTGTTCCTGTCCGGGCACGGCGTGGCCAGTTTCGAAGGCCTGGAGCGTTACGGCCTGCTCGGCGCGCTGTTCCCGGAAAGTGCGGCCGCATTGCGTTCCAACCGTAGCGGCGCATTGCGCGCCATGGTGCTGGAAGGCCTGCGCAATACCGATGCGCGCGTGGCCAACGACGAACCGGTGTCGCCCGCATTCCTGTTCGCCCTGCTGCTGTGGCCGGCGTTCTGCCGCACCTTGATGGGGCTGCAGGCGCAGGGCGTGCAGCCGGAAGACGCGCAGCGTCGCGCTGCCGATCGGGTCACCTTGCATCAGCTCGAGCGCGTGGCCTTGCCGCGCCGCTTCTCGCTGCCGATGCAGGGAATCTGGCTGCTGCAGACGCGCTTTTCCTCGCGTCAGCGCAAGCGTGTGTTCCGCACCTTGTCGCATCCGCGTTTCCGCGCCGCGTTCGATTTTCTGGTGCTGCGGCAGTTCGCCTCGGCCGATCACGCGGCTGATGTGGAGTTCTGGCGTGAGGCGCAGAAGTCCTCCGGCCAGGAGCTGGTCGATGCGATCGAAACCGCGCAGGCCGATCAAGAGAGCGAAGAGGCCGCGCCGCGCAAGCGCCGCCGTCGCCGCCGTCGCACCTGCGCCACTGCAGGCGAGTAGGGCATGCACACCGCCTTCGTCGGCCTGGGTGCCAACCTGGGCCAGGCCGAGGCCAGCGTCCGCGCCGCTATCGCCGCGCTCGGCGCGTTGCCGCAGTCCACGTTGATGGCGGCCTCGCGCCTGTATCGCACGCCGGCCTGGGGCCGCAAGGATCAGCCCGATTTCATCAACGCCGCAGCGCAGCTGCGCACCGCGCTGGCGCCGCTGCAGTTGCTGGACGCGTTGCTGGGCATCGAGCAGGCATTCGGCCGGCAGCGTCAGGCTGGCGAGCGCTGGGGCCCGCGGACGTTGGATCTGGATCTGCTGCTGTATGCCGAACAGGTGATCGATCTGCCGCGTCTGCAGGTGCCGCATCCCCATCTGCAGGCGCGCGCTTTCGCGCTGTTACCGCTGGCCGAACTTGCCCCGGAGGCGATCATTCCGGGCCATGGAACAGTGCGGCATGCCCTGCGCGCCATCGAGGTCAACGGGCTGGAGCCGATTGGGTAGATAATGGCCGGCTTATCACCCCACGTAATGACGTCATGAGCAGCCATACCGACAGCAAGCCCTGGACCGTGCCCGCTTTGGCCGATGCAAAGCGCGCCGGTCGCAAACTGGTCATGTTGACCGCATACGACGCCGGCTTTGCGCGCGCCTTCGATGCCAACGGCGTGGACCTGATTCTGGTAGGCGATTCGCTGGGCATGGTGGTGCAGGGGCACACATCCACGCTGCCGGTGACCACCGCCGACATGGTCTATCACACCGCTTCGGTGGCGCGTGCGCTGGAGCGCGCGTTGCTGGTGGCCGATCTGTCGTTCCAGGCCGATGCCACGCCGGAACGTGCGCTGGACGCGGCCACGCAGCTGCTGCAGGCCGGCGCGGAGATGGTCAAGCTCGAAGGCGCCGGGCGCAAGCTGGAGGTCATCCGCTATCTGGTCGAGCGCGAGATCCCGGTCTGCTCGCACCTGGGGTTGACCCCGCAATCGGTGCTGCGCTTCGGTGGCTACAAGGTGCAAGGACGCGGCGAAGCCGGTGAGCAGTTGCGCAGCGATGCGCAGGCGGTGGTCGACGCCGGTGCGAGCATGATCGTGCTGGAATGCGTGCCCACGCCGATCGCCACGCAGATCAGCGCCGAACTCAGCGTGCCCACCATCGGCATCGGTGCCGGCCCCGGCTGCGATGGCCAGGTGCTGGTGATGCACGACATGCTGGGCCTGGACAGCGGTCATCGCCGCCCCAAGTTCGTCAAGGATTTCCTCGCCGAAGGCGGCTCGGTGGCGGGCGCGGTACGCGCTTACGCGCAAGCCGTGCGCGACGGCAGCTTCCCCGATGCAGAGCACGCGTACGCCGCATGATTCAGACCATATGATCCAGACCATTACCGATCTTTCCACCCTGCGCGCACTGGTCACCGGCTGGAAGCGTGAGGGCTTGCGCGTGGCGCTGGTGCCGACCATGGGCAACCTGCATGCCGGTCACTATTCGCTGGTGATGCTGGCGCGCCAGTACGCCAACCGGGTGGTGTCGAGCGTGTTCGTCAACCCGACCCAGTTCGGCCCGGGCGAAGACTTCGCGCGTTACCCGCGCACCCCCGAATCCGACCTGCGTGGGCTGGAAGATGCCGGTTGCGACGCGCTGTGGCTGCCGGACGTAGACACCATGTACCCGCTGGGCACCGCGCTGGCCACGCCGATTCATGCCCCCGGTGTCAGCGACGTGCTGGAAGGCGTGTGCCGGCCGGGACATTTCGATGGCGTGTGCACCGTGGTGGCGCGGCTGTTCAATCAGGTGCAGCCGGACGTGGCCGCATTCGGCAAGAAGGACTATCAGCAGCTGGCGGTGATCCGGCAGATGGTGGCCGACCTGGCGTTTCCGATCGAGATTCTGGGCGGCAGCATCGTGCGTGAGGCCGACGGCCTGGCGATGAGCTCGCGCAACCAGTATCTGTCGGCCGACGAGCGCCCGCGCTCGGCGCAGATCCGCAAAGTGTTGCTGCAGATGCGCGAGAGCTATGCAGCCGGCACGCCGCGTGCGCAGGTCGAAGAAACCGCCACCCATGCCCTGGAACAGGCCGGCTTTCGCGTCGACTACGCGGTGCTGCGCCTGCTTGACCTGAGCGCGCCGGGCGACAGCAACGCTGGCGCGCGCGTGGCCCTGATCGCCGCACGCCTGGGCACTACCCGGTTGATCGACAATCTGGAATTCTCAAGGCCGCCGATGCGGCCGGCCTGAAGCCCTCACCACCGGCCGCGTTGCAGGCCGGTAGGCGCGAGCGCTTTCCGCTAAAATGCCGGCTGTCCTTTTGCCGTTGCCCGTCATGCACCTGTCCTTGCTGAAAGCCAAGATCCACCGCGCCACCGTCACCCACTCCGAGCTCAATTACGAAGGCTCGATCGCCATCGACGGCCTGCTGCTGGAAGCCACCGGCATCCGCGAGTTCGAACAGGTGCACATCTGGGACGTCACCAACGGTGCGCGTTTCAGCACCTATGCCATCCGTGCTGAAGAAGGCAGCGGCATCATCTCGCTCAACGGCGGCGCCGCGCGTCACGTGCAGGTGGGCGATCTGATCATCGTTGCCGCCTTCGCCAGCATGAGCGAAGACCAAGCCAAGACCTTTCAACCCAATCTGGTATATGTGGACACGCACAACGCGATCTCCCACACCAACCACAGCATCCCCACGCAGGCCGCATGACACACACCAACGGATTCGACGCGCTTCACGCCCACGCCCAGCGCCTGCGCGGCGCTGCCATCCCCGCATTGCTTGCAGCCGAGCCGCAACGGCCGACGCAGTACGCCAGGCAGGTCGGTCCGTTGTATTTCAACTTCGCGCGGCAGACGTACGACCGCGCCGCGCTCGATGCCTTGTTCGCGATTGCGCGCGAGCGTGATCTGGCCGGCGCGTTCCAGCGTCTGTTCCGCGGCGAGCAGGTCAACGTCACCGAACAACGCGCCGCCTTGCACACCGCATTGCGTGGCGATCTGACCGATGCGCCGGTGGCCTCCGAAGCGTATGCCACCGCTGCGCAAGTGCGTCAGCGCATGGACGCGCTGATCCAGCAGCTGGAAGCCACCGACGTCACCGATATCGTCAGTGTCGGCATCGGTGGATCCGACCTGGGGCCGCGCTTGGTGGCCGATGCCTTGCGTGCGCCGTCTGGTGGGCGTTTCCGCGTGCATTTCGTTTCCAATGTCGATGGCGCGGCGATGCAGCGCACCCTGGCGACGCTGGACCCGGCACGCACCGCCGGCATCCTGATTTCCAAGACCTTCGGCACTCAGGAAACCCTGCTCAACGGCAGCATCCTGCATGCCTGGTTGGGCGGCAGCGATCGGCTGTATGCGGTGAGTGCGAACCCTGAGCGCGCCGCCAAGGCCTTCGATATCGCGCCAAGCCGCGTGCTGCCGATGTGGGACTGGGTCGGTGGGCGTTATTCGCTGTGGTCGGCGGTGGGTTTTCCGATCGCACTGGCGATCGGCTTCGAACGTTTCGAGCAGTTGCTCGAAGGCGCAGCGCAATTGGATGCGCATGCGCTCAACACGCCGCTGGAAGAAAACGTCGCGGTGCTGCACGGGCTGACTGCAGTGTGGAATCGCAACCTGCTCGGCAGCGCCACGCATGCGGTGATGACCTACGACCAGCGTCTGGCACTGCTGCCGGCCTATCTGCAACAGCTGGTGATGGAGAGCCTGGGCAAGCGGGTCAAGCTCGACGGTTTGGCAGTTGATAGCGACACCGTATCGGTGTGGTGGGGCGGCGCAGGCACCGATGTGCAGCACAGCTTCTTCCAGGCGCTGCACCAGGGCACCAGCGTGGTGCCGGCCGATTTCATCGGCACCGTACACAACGACGACCCGTACGCAGAAAACCATGTTGCGCTCATGGCCAATGTGCTGGCGCAGACCGAGGCGCTGGCCAATGGCCAGGACAGCAGCGATCCGCATCGCAGCTATCCGGGCGGCCGCCCGAGCACTGTGATCCTGCTCGATGCGTTGACCCCGCAAGCGCTGGGCGCGCTGATCTCGATGTACGAGCACAGCGTATATGTGCAGTCGGTGATGTGGGGCATCAACGCGTTCGACCAGTTTGGTGTGGAGCTGGGCAAGCAGTTGGCCAGCCAGTTGCTGCCGGCGCTGAAAGGCGAGTCAGCCGATGTGGCTGACCCCGTGACGCGCGAGCTGCTGTCGAAGCTGCGTGGCTGAGCGGGCGCAGACAGACCGTGCGTGACGACGTGGCCTGCTGGCCCCGTTGTATGTTAAGGGTATTGTGGCATTGCGCGGCGCTTGTCTGGCTTGAATGGCAAAATTTACAAAAATGGGAAATAGTGGAGTGGGCTGGGCGCTGTGACTTCCTGCTGGCTCCCTCCGATGTCGCTTTCCCAGGATCTGCCCAATCTCGAAAAAACACCTGCCGCCGACATCAAGGTGAAGGGCTGGCCCAGCCTGATGCGCAAGGTGCGCACGCATGGCGCGGTGGTCATCACCACCCACAATCACCAGAGGCGGTGGTGGTGGATGCCGAGGAGTATCGGCGCCTGGTGAGTCGGGCAAGCGCGGCCTCCGCTGCCTCAACGCGGGCGCAGTCGCTGCAGGCATTGCAGCTGAAGTTCGATGCGC
The DNA here is from genome assembly GCF_002940065.1 of Xanthomonas populi. Classification (GTDB taxonomy): domain Bacteria; phylum Pseudomonadota; class Gammaproteobacteria; order Xanthomonadales; family Xanthomonadaceae; genus Xanthomonas; species Xanthomonas populi. The sequence continues at coordinate 25,243 of NZ_MDEJ01000033.1, read as the reverse complement.
ATCTGGCGGCGGTGACCGAAGGCCACGATGACGCATTCGAAACCACGCTGGGCGCAACGACAATCCCACCCCTGCTGCGCGAGGCCTGCGATCAGCACACGGTGGCGGTGTGGTTCTGCGGCTTGTCGACGGCGCAGCTGCACCTCGAACGCGTGGAGGCTCGCGTTGCCGCTGGTGGCCATGCGATCCGCGAGCACAAGATCCACGAGCGCTACGAGGCCTCGCGCGCGAATCTGATCACATTGTTGCCGCATCTGGCGGTGCTGCACGTCTACGACAACAGTGCGCCCGCCGATGCAGCAGGGCAGGCCGAGCCGCTGCTCGTACTGGAACTGGATCGTGCCGGCTTGCACTATCCGGCGACGTTGGAAGCGTTGGCGCAGGTGCCCGACTGGGCCAAGCCGATCGTGATGGCGGCATTGGAGACGCGCAGCGCGTCCTGAAAAACGTCGGGACAGGCGCGCGAAGATGCGGGCCGCCCGAACCTCATCCCTCAGTACATGCGCTTAGGCCTTGCCCAACTGCACCGCCACCGGATCGCCGGTGAGATAGCCCACCGCTGCGCCGAAGCGGTTCTTGTAGTTGGCGCGGATCAGCGGATCCAGCGTTGCCTTGACGGTGTCGTGCAGCGGGATTTCCCAGTCGCCAGGGTGCTGGAAGTTGCTCATCACGTAGGTCCAGCCGTGGATTTCGTCGACTGCGTGCAGGCCGGTCGATTCGGCGCCGGAAGGCACCGACAGCACCCGCGTCAGCGTGCCGCGATCGACGTTGTAGGCCCACAGGAAGTTGTTGACGTGCAGGCTGCTGTCTTCGCCGATGAACAAGGTGCGCAGCGCTTCGGAGAACTTCAGATTGTCCGGGTTGGCCAGCCGTTCCGGGTCGGCCAGATTGCCCAGCGCATCGGCCTTGGCCAGGTCATGGCCGGTGAGCGCGGCCTGGGCGGCCATGTCGATGGGTACCCAGTCGCTGTGGATCGCAGCGCCGCTGCTGTCGTGGCGGCCGCCGCGCAGGTTGAGCGCATACACCGCACCGGAGTCCGGGCCTTGCACTTTCACATCGCCCGAGCCGTCGCGCATGCTGGTGACGATGTAGGACATCGCCATGTAGGCGATCTTGTCGCGGGCATTGACGGTGGTGCCTTCGAGCTTGGTGAAACCCAGGCTGCCGCCGGCCAGTGCCGCGTAGCGGTGGGTTTCCAGATAGGTGGCGGCTTTCTCCATGCCGGGCTTGATGCGGACCCAGTTGAAGGTGCCGTTGAACGGAATCTTGGTAAAGGAGGCATCGCCCGGGTCGCTCAGGTGCACGTCGAGAATGTCGGCGGCGGTCAGGTGGTCGGCCAGGGCCTGGATCTCGTCGCTGGTGGCATGACCCAGCTTGATCCAGCTCAACGTCGCCGCGCCCGGGCCGATGCCCGAGGTCTGGTGCCACTTGCCGACGTACAAGGTGCCGGCCGACAGGTCGGCCTTGCGGTCAGCGATGAACATGAACAGACCGCCGTTGGTAGCGTCGTCGCCCATCAGCACGGTGCGCTGGTCGGGCATCACCTGCACCAGTTCGTGCGAGATGCGGCCCAGGCAATAGTGCTTGCGGACGCTGCCGGTTCCGTCCGGATGCACGGTGATTTCCGGCAGGTGGCCGTAGTGATACGGGTTGGCCCGTTCCGCATCGCCGTACAGATGCGTGCTGTAACTGCGGAACTGGGTGTTGCCGGCCAGCGCGGTGGCGTCGGGCTCGTACTCTTCGCTGGACAGGTGGGTATTCCACGGCGACAGGCTGGCGCCGCAGGTGGTCCACAGCCCGTGCACCGGCGCGGTGTCGACGTTGTGGTACTTCACCAGCGACAGCTTGCCGGTTGCCGGGTCCTGATCAAGCGTCAGCACCGCGATCGGTGCGGGCAGATGGCGATTGGTGTCGTTGCCGGCCTGGTCGCGGGTGGTGTATTCGAATTGCACTACCGCAAACACGTGATTGCCTTTGACGCCGGGTACCTTGGCATTGGGCAGGGTGAGCAGCGAAGAGCCGTCCGGGCAATCGGAAAAGAACGGGCGTTCGGCGCCGGGTTTGGAGCGGTCGATGATCGGCCGATGCTGGATGTCGTAATAGCCGCCGGCCAGCACGCTGCCGCCCTTGCCGTCGGGCACCTGGTCGCCGGTGACGAAGAAAGGATGATAGGCCAGGGCATAGCGCTGCGAGCTGCCATCGCTGCGCGCGATGGTCAGGGCCGAGCCGACCGTGGTGGTGGCCATCGCGGCCGGGTTGGCCAGACTGGGCGCGGGCATGCCATGGAAGGTGGCCGACACCAGCTGGGTCGGGTTTCCCGAGGGCCGCAACGGGCGCGCGGCGAGTGCCGCATCGCCGAGTTGCTGCAGGGCGGCGGCGCTGGCGCTGCCGAGTGGCAACAGAGGGATGGACACCAGCACTTGCATGAGGCGGCGGCGGGCGGGATCGGGGGAGGCAGACATCCAAACTCCAGGCAAAGGCAACGATCAACGATGGCCGGTGGCGCATCGGCAAGCCGGTCACGCTAGGCCGGCCGTATGACAGTTGTTTGACGGCGAGCTCACCCGTTGGCGCAGGTTTGGATGTCCGCACCGCAACGGACCCCACCATGCCGCATCGACGGCTGCCGGCTGCGCATCGCTGACGGCACCGAGTGGTGCGATGCAGCAAATCGGGCGTCTACCGAATGCCAAGCAGCGCGCCGGATTCGGCGGTTTTCCGTGGTTTGACAGGTGCTGCCGGTATTCCAAGGCTATAGCCGCGGCCAATAAGTTGCCGGCCATTTGGCATACGGGTTGGCGCGGTTGACAGGGTAGGGGAATCACGCAAGCGTACGCCGCCTAATTGCCTGCGGCGCAACGCATCGCCGTGTGAGAACCACCTGGAGACCCGGATTTTGGACAAGCTGCTTCGTCATACCGCCGCGCCCGTCGCGCGTCGTGCCCTTTCTCTGGCGACTGCCGCCGCGGTGCTGATGCTGGCCGCCTGCCAAGGCCAGGACACCGCTGCCGAGGCGGGCAAGACCGCGCCGGCCGAGTTGTCCACCACCATCCATGCGGACCAGTGGCCCTCGCCGAAGTGGCCGTTCGCGCAGGACCAGGCGCTGGAGCAGCGCATCACCGATGTGATGGCCAAGATGAGCGTCGAGGAAAAGGTCGCGCAGACCATCCAGGGCGATATCGCCAGCCTGACCCCGGAAGATGTGCGCAAGTACCGCCTCGGCTCGGTGCTGGCCGGCGGCAATTCCGATCCCGGCGGCAAGTACAACGCCAGCCCGGCCGAGTGGCTGAAGCTGGCCGACGCGTTCTATGAGGCGTCGATGGACCCTTCCAAGGGCGGCAACGCCATTCCGATCATCTTCGGCATCGATGCAGTGCACGGCCAGAGCAATATCGTCGGCGCCACACTGTTCCCGCACAACATTGGTCTGGGCGCTACGCGCAACCCGGCGCTGATCAAGCAGATCGGCGAAGTCACCGCCGCCGAAACCCGCGTCACCGGCATGGAGTGGACCTTCGCGCCCACCGTGGCAGTGCCCCAGGACGACCGCTGGGGCCGCAGCTACGAGGGCTATTCCGAGTCGCCGGAGGTGGTGGCCAGCTTCGCCGGCAAGATGGTCGAAGGCGTGCAGGGCGTGCCGGGCACGCCGCAGTTTCTAGACGGCAGCCACGTGATTTCCTCGGTTAAGCATTTCGTCGGCGACGGCGGCACCACCGACGGCAAGGACCAGGGCGACACCAAAGTGTCCGAAGCCACCATGCGCGATATCCACGCGGCCGGTTATCCGCCGGCGATCGCGGCCGGTGCGCAGACGGTGATGGCTTCGTTCAACAGCTTCAACGGCGAAAAGATGCACGGCAACAAGCTCATGCTGACCGACGTGCTCAAGGGCCGCATGAACTTCGGCGGCTTCGTGGTCGGTGACTGGAATGGCCACGGCCAGGTCAAGGGCTGCACCAACGACAACTGCCCGGCCTCGTTCATTGCCGGCGTCGACATGGCGATGGCCTCCGACAGCTGGAAGGGCATTTACGACACCGAACTGGCGGCAGTGAACTCGGGTCAGATTTCGGCGCAGCGCCTCGACGATGGGGTGCGCCGCATCCTGCGCGTCAAGCTGCGCCTGGGCCTGTTCGAAGCCGGCAAGCCGTCCAAGCGCCCGCTCGGCGGCAAGTACGCATTGCTGGGCGCGCCGGAACATCGTGCGATTGCCCGTCAGGCGGTGCGCGAGTCGCTGGTGTTGTTGAAGAACCAGGCCGGCATCCTGCCGCTGGATCCGAAGAAGCGCGTGCTGGTGGTTGGCGACGGCGCCAACGACATGGGCAAGCAGTCCGGCGGCTGGACGTTGAACTGGCAGGGCACCGGCACTAAGCGCAGCGACTACCCGAATGGCAACACCCTCTGGGAAGGCCTGGACAAGCAAATCAAGGCGGCCGGCGGCAAAGCCGAGCTGGCCGTCGATGGCGCCTACAAGACCAAGCCCGATGTGGCGGTGGTGGTGTTCGGCGAAAACCCGTACGCCGAGTTCCAGGGCGACGTCGCCACCCTGCTGTACAAGCCGGGCGACGAGAGCGAGCTGGCACTGCTCAAGAAGCTCAAGGCCGAGGGCATTCCGGTGGTGGCGGTGTTCCTGAGCGGGCGTCCGCTGTGGATGAATCAGTACATCAACGTGGCCGATGCCTTCGTCGCTGCCTGGTTGCCGGGTTCTGAAGGCGAGGGTCTGGCCGACGTGCTGCTGCGCAAAACCGATGGCAGCGTGCAGAACGACTTCAAGGGCAAGCTAAGCTTCTCCTGGCCCAAGACGGCGGTGCAGTTCGCCAACAACGTCGGGCAGAAGGATTACGAGCCGCAGTTCAAGTTCGGCTATGGCCTAACCTACGCCGACAAGGGCGATCTGGCCGCGCTGCCGGAAGACTCCGGTGTGTCCGGCGAGCAGTCGGTGGGCGGGGTGTATTTCGTGCGCGGCAAGCCGGCGCTGGGCATTGCGATGCAGTTGTCCAATGCAGGCCAGGCCAATATGCCGGCGACCACGCTGCCGGTGGGCCTGTCCGACGGCAGCCTGAAGATGAGTGCGGTCGATCACAAGGCGCAGGAAGACGCACGTCGTCTGGTGTGGTCCGGCAAGCCGGTGGATGTCTCGCGCGAGAGCAACGGCGATCTGCAGTTGCATCTGACCGTGCGCCGTGACAGCGCAGTGACCGCGCCGGTATGGCTGGGCGTAGGTTGCGGCGAAGGGTGCAGCGGCCGTGTCGATGCACAGAAGACCCTCGCCGCGCTGCCGCAGGGCCAGTGGAAGGTGGTCGGCGTGCCTTTGAAGTGCTTCGCGGTGGCCGGTGCCGATCTGACCAAGCTGAGCCAGGTTGCCCGCATCGAAAGCGGCGCGGCTCTGGATCTGTCGATCTCCAAGGTGTCGCTGGGCGCGCTCAACGAAGCTGAAGTCACGCTCGACTGCCCGGTCAGGTAAGCAGCCATCCCGCAGGCGCGCTTCCGGGATGGCCTAGGTAACGAAGAAACACCCATGCGTCGCCGTTCCCAGCGACGTTTTACAGCGGCCACCTTCACCGGTGGTGTCATTAGCCGCCGCGGGAGCGTGCGTCGATCGGCCGGGATGGCCTGCAGCTGCGGTTCGCCGCGCTGCCGTTACGCACGCGGTGTGGGCGGCGGCAGTGTGCAGGCTTGTCCGGTCCACGACACATACCCCAGAGCCAGACAGGAGAGTGCAGTGGGTTTGGCAACGTTGGATATCGTGATTGTGCTGGTCTATCTGACTGGCATCTTCGTGCTCGCGCAGTGGGTGTCGCGCGAGAAGGCAGGCCATGCCAAGAGCGCCGAGGATTACTTCCTGGCGAGCAAGTCGTTGCCGTGGTGGGCGATCGGCGCCTCGCTGATTGCCGCGAACATTTCGGCCGAGCAGATCATCGGTATGGCCGGTTCCGGCTATGCGATTGGCCTTGCGATCGCGTCCTATGAATGGATGGCGGCATTGACGCTGTTGATCGTGGGCAAGTTCTTCCTGCCGATCTTCCTGCGCAACGGCATCTACACCATGCCGCAGTTCCTGGAGCAGCGTTACGGCAAGTGGATCCGCACGCTGATGGCGGTGTTCTGGCTGCTGCTATACGTGTTCGTCAATCTCACTTCGATTTTGTGGCTGGGGTCGATCGCGGTCAGCCAGGTTACCGGCATGGATCAGACCCTGGCGTTGACGCTGATCGGCATGTTTGCGCTGGTCTATCAGCTGTATGGCGGTCTGAAGGCGGTTGCGTTGACCGACATCGTGCAGGTCACGCTGCTGGTGCTGGGCGGCCTGCTGGTAGCCGGCATGACCATGGCGCGGATCGGCGATGGCGCCGGCGTGCTGGCCGGTTTCAAGCATCTGTGGGGTGCGCACCCCGAGCACTTCCACATGATCCTGAGCAAGGACAACCCGTTCTACAAGGATCTGCCGGGCCTGAGCGTGCTGCTCGGCGGTCTGTGGGTCATGAACATCAGCTACTGGGGCTTCAACCAGTACATCATCCAGCGCGCGCTGGCGGCCAAGAACATCGGCGAGGCGCAGAAGGGCATGGTGTTCGCCGCGTTCCTGAAGTTGCTGATGCCGTTGGTAATCGTGGTACCGGGCATCGCTGCGGTGGTGCTGGCGCCTGATCTGGCCAAGCCCGATCAGGCCTATCCGACCATGATGCAGTTGTTGCCGACCGGTATTCTGGGCCTGGTGTTCGCCGCGCTGGTGGCGGCGATCGTGGCCTCGCTGGCATCGAAGATCAATTCGGTGGCGACGATCTTCACCCTGGATTTCTATGCTAAGTTCCGCCCGCAGACCGAGCAGAAGCAGCTGGTGCGCGTGGGCCGTGTCGTGGCCATCGTGGCGGTGGTTATCGGCATCCTGACCGCGCGGCCGTTGCTGGGCAACTTCGATCAGGGCTTTCAGTTCATCCAGGAATTCACCGGCTTCTTTACGCCCGGTGTGGTGGTGATCTTCATGCTCGGGCTGTTCTGGAAGCGCGCCAACCAGGCCGGTGCATTGACCGCGGCGATCGGTTCGGTGGTGCTGTCGTTCGCGCTCAAGTTCGCCTGGCCGGAACTGCCGTTCATGGACCGCATCGGCGTGGTGTTCGTGGCGGCGCTGGCGCTGGCGGTGGTGGTGTCGTTGCTGACGGCGCCCACCCAGGCGCGCGATCTGATCCGCACCGACGATGTGGCCTACGGCACCACGCTGGGCTTCAAGATCGGGGCGATCGGTGTGGTGGTGATTCTCATCGCGCTATACGCGGTGTTCTGGTAATCGCCAAAGCAGCCGGCTGACATCGCTTGTTTGCACGCGGCGCGGCACGCAGGTGTCGCGCCGCGCTGCGTTGCAAGCCTGCCGACTACATCCGCGCTGCAGCCAGGCCCGCAGCGAGCAGGTTGACCGGCGCTTCAAATTGCGTGTTCCACGGCGTCTGCAGCCAGGTTTCCAATGCGGCGGCCGGCATGGGTTTGGCGATCCAGTAACCCTGGCCTTCGTCGCAGCCCCAGGCGCGCAATTGCGCATACGCCTCTGCCGATTCGATGCCTTCGGCGACCACGCGCTGGCCAAGGCTGTGGCCGAGCTGGATCATCGCCGGCACCAGGGTGCGGTCGGTGCGGCTGTCCGGCAGCGAGCGGACGAACGATTGGTCGATCTTCAACGCGCTGGCCGGCAGCTGCTTGAGATAGCTGAAATTGCTGTAGCCGGTGCCGAAGTCGTCGATCGCGATGTGCACGCCCAGCGCCGCGATGGCAGCCAATTGCTCGGCCAGATGTTCGGGGTGGCGGATCATCGCGCTTTCGGTGAATTCGATTTCCAGCCGGCGCGGGTCCAGCTTGTGGCGCTCCAGTCCGCGCCGCAGCAGACCGGCAAAGCCGGGGCGGTCCAGATCGGCGGCCGACACGTTCAAGGCCAGGTTGAAGTCCAGGCCCTGCTGCTGCCAACGTGCGGCCTGGGCGATGCCGTTGTCGATGACCCAGGCAGTGATGCGATTGATCAGCGCGGTTTTCTCGGCCATCGGGATGAAGTCCGAGGGCATCACTGGGCCGATCATCGGGTGCTGCCAGCGCAGCAGTGCTTCCACCGCCACGCAGCGGTGATCGTGCAGATCCACGCGCGGCTGGTAGTGCAGGCGCAGCTGACCGGCGCTGTCCAGCGCGGCGGGTAGGGCGGCCAACAGGCGGAAGGTATTGCGCTGGGCCACATCGTGCTTGCGCTCGTACATGCTCCACGGCAATGCACGCTCGCGCGAGACATCCACCGCGGTGGTGAGCGAGCGAATGGTATCGGCTGCGCCATAACTGGTTTGCAGCGAAACCGCACCGATCGAGGCTACTGCCGTATGCGGAATGCCTTGATGTTCGAGCGGCTCGGCGAAGGCCTTGGAGACCTTGGTGCACAACGTGGACAAGCGCTGCGTCTCGGCCTGCGCCAGAAAGCCGAAGGTGGTCGGATCCAGTCGATACAGCGTTGTGCCGGCCGGCAGATACGTCGCCAGACGGCGGTGGGCAAGCGCCACATAGCCGTCGGCGTAATCCCAGCCCAGCGCCTTGACCATGTCGCGGAAATAATCGCTGCCGCAGATGTCTACCGCCACTGCAGTGGTGGTCGCTGCGGCATCTTGCTGCAACAGCCAGGCATCCAGATCCTCGCCAAAGCGCGAACGATTGGGTAGGCCGGTCGGGCCGTCGCGATAGGTGGTGCAGCGCAGGTTTCCCACCCGCAGCACGGCCAGGTCGCGCAGGCCTTCCAACTGGATGATTGCCGCTGCGTCCAGGCCCGGGCGCGGGCTGGTGCCGATCACGCACAGCGAACCGATGCTGTGGCCGTCCAGCAGTTTCAGCGGTGCACCTGCGTAAAAGCGGATAAACGGCGGGCCCAGGACCAGCGGGTTGTTGCAGAAGCGCGGGTCCAGTCGCGCGTCCGGCACAACTATCACCTCGTCCGAGCCGATCGCATGTGCACAGAACGCCTGGTCGCGCGGGGTTTCCTGCGCCTCCAGACCGATGCGCGCCTTGAACCACTGACGGTGCTCGTCCACCAGCGAGACCAGCGCAATGTCCGCGCCCAGACTGCGTGCGGCCATTGCGGCGATGCTTTCGAACATCGGGTCCGGTGGCGAGTCCAACAGGCACAGGCCGCGCAGGACGGCCAGCCGGGTCGATTCATCGGCCAGGGGCGGAAGCAGGGGTTCGGCAGAAGCGGGCATAGATTGCATGTGTTTGTATCGGCCTGAAGCGTGATCCCTTGATCAGGGCAACTGGCTTTGTTCAGTTGATGCCGGCGCGTGTTGCCGGAAAGCGGCCTGCGATAAGCCTTTGCTGGCCGAATAGATGAAATCGCGTGGAATTACCGCGACTCGCAGCGTTGGTGATTGGTCTGACTCGACCGACATTGCTGCTCTGCAAAACCTGGTGCACAGGCGGCAACGGAATGCGCCGAGACGGCTAAACATTTCCGGCTTACGGCCGATTACTGACTGTACGCCGTGTATCGCCAGAGACAACCCATCGTTGCGTCCGACGCATTTCAACGCGTGCCCCGCTTCTGTGATTTGCGTTGCACTGAATGCTGTCATGAGTTGCCACCAGTCTTCACGCGGATTGTGATTTCCGCTGTCGCGGTTACAACGCCCCTGCCTGGAAGCCGATCGTGAAATCATTGAAATCTTTTGCTCAACGCATGCTCCTGATCACCGTCGGTCTGGCGCTCTCATCTGCCGCGCATGCGGGATTGTCGGTCTCTGGCACACAGCTGCGTGAGTCCAACGGCAATGCGTTGGTGTTGCGCGGGGTCAATCTACCGCATGCCTGGTATGCGAGCCGCACCGATGCGGCATTGGGGGCCATCGCTGCGACCGGCGCCAACAGTGTGCGGGTGACGCTCAGTTCCGGTTACCGCTGGAACCGCACGCCGGAGGCCGAGGTGACGCGCATCATCGCGCGTTGCAAGAGCCTGGGCCTGATTGCAGTGTTGGAAGTGCACGACACCACCGGCTATGGCGAAGACGGCGCCGCCGCCGGTCTGGCCCATGCCACCGCTTACTGGACCAGCATCCGCAAGGCGCTGATCGGCAACGAAGACCACATCATCATCAATATCGGCAACGAACCGTTCGGCAATCGCTTGAACGCCAGCGAATGGGTCAACGGCCATGCAACCGCGATCGCCGCATTACGCAAGACCGGACTGACCCATGCCTTGATGGTGGATGCGCCCAACTGGGGCCAGGACTGGCAGTTCTACATGCGCGATAATGCCGCTGCACTGCTGGTGCGCGACAGCCGCCGCAATGTGATCTTCAGCGTGCACATGTACGAAGTGTTCGGCAGCGATGCGACGGTCAACAATTATCTGCGTGCCTTCCGCGATAAAAAACTGGTGTTGGTGATCGGCGAGTTCGGTGGAGACCATCGCGGCGCGCACGTGGACGAAGCAGCGATCATGCGCCGTGCACGCGAATACAACGTCGGCTACATGGGCTGGTCGTGGTCGGGTAACGACAGCAGCACGAAGTCGCTGGACATTGCCGTTGGTTGGAACGCCGCACGTCTCAGCATCTGGGGAAGCAGATTGCTTCTTGGCGCCGACGGCATTGCCGCAACCTCGCGCAGGGCGAGCGTGTTTGGCCCGCGTTGAGATTCAGGCCCGTCAACGTGCGTCGATGGTCTTTTGAATCGGCATTGGGTATGATGATCGCGTCTACGCCTGAACCTGGCGCGCGTTTTCGAAGCACGCGTGAATCGTCCCGCGCTGCTTGAAGGCTGCTTGAGCAGGCTTCAAGACTTTGAGATATCGGTTTTCCTGGGAGGCCTGGTCGCTAAGAATAGGCTGTTGCACAGCGGCCGATCTGTGGCTTGGCTGCAGGGCTGCAGGGCTGCAGGGCCATTGCCCGCCCACCCTCGCCGGAAACGCCGCAAGCACGTCCCTGTAGCAACGGTGTTGTTGAAGGGGACTCTGGCCGTTCCGGAAGCGGGGCAGGGCAGTGCCGGCCGCTGGACGGCAGCCATCGGACTGTTCCAGAGCATGCACACTTACGTCGTAACGGCTTGAGCCTCTCGCGCTCGGGCGTTGAGGATGACGCGCATCTTTCGCATCGCCGCCACGACGGCGACCTTGTCGGGCGTTTCGCGTACTCGCAGCGACCGGTAGAACTCCCGGATCCGGGGCTCATGCTGGATGGCAGACAGGCATGCCATGTACAGGTTGTCGCGCACGCACGCTCGCAGCCGTCGCCGCCAAGGCGCCATCGGTTGAGAGGGACGTCGCTCCAGCGTGCCAGCTATGCAGGCGAGATCGGCGGCGTCCAGACGATCTGTGTTTGCCGGCAGGCCGATGGCAGCGACGAACGCATGGCAGCGGCGCGCATTGACCCGCACGACCAGGTGACCGGCGTCGAACAGGGCATCCAGCACCCGCTGTTCATAGCCACCAGAGGCCTCCAGGACAACCTGGCCAGACTCATGGTGTGCCAGCCAGGAGACAGCTTGCGGTGGCCCGCGAGTGTCTTGTGAAACTGCGCAAAGGGCCGCGGTGGACGGCCACATCCAATATTTTGGTGCGGTGTCCTCACCGCTTGCGTGACCCTGTGGCGGCATGGAGGCCGCCACGGAGCCTCCATGGATGGATGCACGGCGTGTCCCGCGAGCGGCGAGGGCACCGCGCGCTCGACCGACTCAGTGTTCGACTGCATCTAGACGACGCTACGACTCGAAATCTCGGTTCTCTTGCTCACGACAACCTAGCCACGCCTCAACGCCCTGGCTCGCGTAACGGACCCGGGCTTGGCCGCTTGGTCAACTTGCGTTGCAGTGAGCGCCGGTGCATGCCGAGCAGGCGTGCGGCGGCAGAGACATTGCCGCCGGTTTCGTGCAGCGCCTGCTGGATGTGCTCCCACTGCAGACGGCTGAGCGGGGTCATCATTTCCTTCGCGGTTTCTTCTTCGTCCGGCTCGGGCAACTCGTCGTCCTCTTCCCCCAGCGCGCGCATGATGGTGGGGATGTTGGCTGGCTTGGGCAGATAGTCGTCGGCGCCGAGTTTGATCGCCTCCACCGCAGTGGCGATGCTCGCGTAACCGGTGACCAGCAGGATGCGCATGTCGGTGCGGATTTCGCGCAGCGGCTGAATCAGGCTCAGTCCGGAATCATGGCCGAGTTTGAGATCGATCAAGGCGAAATCCGGCAACGCGCTACGTGCGATCGACAGCGCGCTGGCCGCGTCGGTAGCGGTCAACGTTTCCACGCCGCGGCGGGCGAGGCTGCGTTTCAGCGTGCGCAGGTACAAGGTGTCGTCGTCGACCAGCAGGCCGGTACGCAGGGGAGTGCTTGTCATGCGAGTGCCTCATGTTCGGAGAGCGGCAGGCGGAAACCGACGCGGGCGCCGCTGCCTTCTGCCGGCAGCATCCACAATCCGCCCTGCAGCCGCTCGACGGTGGCGTGCGACAACGCAAGCCCCACACCCATGCCGTCGGGCTTGCCGCTGTTGAACAATGTGCCCGGCAGCATGGCTTGCGAGGTGTCGAAGCCCATCCCGTAGTCGCGCACTTCGCCGCTGAGATGGTCCTGCTCCACGCGCAGTGTCAGATCGATCTGCGGCCGGCCGGCTCGTTCGCCGGCATCGGCAGCATTGTTGAGCAGCACCATGAGCAGGTGGCTGACGCCGGGCTGCAGCAGCAGACGCATCGGTGCGTCGTCGTTGCGCCGCAGCTCGATGGTCGGGCGCACTAGGCGCCATTGTTGCAGCACGTCCTCAACCGCTACCTCGCGGCTCAGATGGCCGTTGTCGGCCGGCGCGGCCAACGCCAACACACGCTGATGGCACTGCATCAGCAGCTCGCGCAAGGTGTCCAGATCTTCGCGTAACTCGCTCTGGTGGCATTGGTCGGCGATGTCGTCGACCAGCAAGGTCATCGTTGCCAGCGGGGTATTCAATTCATGCGCGACCGAGGCCGCATGCGTAGCCAGCGCGACGATGCCCTCGTTGCGCGCAAAGCGCTCGCGCAACGTGGAGATCTCGCGCTCGCGTTCGCGCATCGACAAGGCCAGCCGGGTGGCGAACGCTAGCACCACCACCGTGGATAACAGGAAATTGGCCGCCATGCCCCACATGTGCAGGCTCAGCGGATCGAAACTGCCGTAGGGCAGCGGCAGCCCGAAGGCGGCGCTGATCACATAGCCCGCCACGCAGGACGCTGCCACTGCCATCGCCCAGCCCAGCGGCAAGGCCAGCGCGGCCAGGGCGATCAGGATCAGAAACAACGAGCCGAACGGATTGGCGATGCCGCCGCTCCAGCCCACCATCCAGGTCAGTACGGTGACATCGAACAGAATGTGGCCGAACTCGGTCGCCTGGCTGACCGCACCGCGGTGGGCAACCCGCAACTGCGCATTCAGGTTGAACAGCGCCAGCGCAGCCACACCGGCCCACAAGGGTTGCTTCGGCAGGTTCAGCCCCATCAGCCCGGTGGCGACCAGGATGGTGGCCGCCTGGCCGGCGGTGGCCAGCCAACGCAGGCTGCAGAGGGTTCGCAGGAAGGACGCGTCGGAGCTGTTCATCACGGCAATGCTATGCGCTCAGGGAGGTTAAGGTATGCGACAAACCGTCGCATCGGTGTGGAAGACGGCCCGCGCGGCGCTTCAGCTGTGAGCGGACCGCTGACAGGCTAAAATACCGCCATGTACGACGCCGTGACCCGCCCAACCCCTCCCGCCGACGCCACCGCTTGGCCGCGCCGCATCACCCGCACCGTCAAGATCGGCAGCGTGATCGTGGGCGGCGGCCAACCGGTGGTGGTCCAGTCGATGACCAACACCGACACCGCCGACATCGCCGGCAGCGTCAAGCAGGTGTCCGAGCTCTGGCGCGCCGGCTCGGAAATGGTGCGCCTGACCGTCAACAACGCCGAGTCGGCGGCGGCTCTCCCGCGCATCGCCGACAAGCTGCGCATGATGGGGATTGAGGTGCCGTTGATCGGCGACTTCCATTACAACGGTCACCAGCTGCTCGCGGCCGAGCCGGCCTGCGCCGAGGCGCTGGCCAAGTACCGCATCAATCCGGGCAATGTCGGTTTCGGAAAGAAGAAGGATCTGCAGTTCGCACAGCTGATCGAGTTCGCGATCAAGTACGACAAGCCGGTGCGCATCGGCGCCAACTGGGGTTCGTTGGATCAATCCTTGGCGGCGCAGTTGATGGACGAGAATTCCAGGCGCGACACGCCCTGGGATGCCGGCCGCGTGCTACGCGAGGCATTGATCCGCTCGGCAGTGGATTCTGCCGAACGTGCGGTGGAGCTTGGCCTGGCGCGCGAACGCATCATTCTGTCGGCCAAGGTCTCCGGCGTTCAGGAGTTGATTGCGGTGTATCGCGATATGGCCGCGCGTTGCGACTTCGCGCTGCATCTGGGCCTGACCGAAGCCGGCATCGGCAGCAAGGGCATCGTGGCCTCGGCTGCGGCGCTGAGCGTGCTGCTGCAGGAAGGCATCGGCGACACCATCCGCATCTCGCTGACGCCGGAGCCGGGCCAGTCGCGCACCCAGGAAGTGATCGTCGCGCAGGAACTGCTGCAGACCACCGGCCAGCGCGCTTTTACGCCGATGGTCACGGCGTGCCCTGGTTGCGGCCGCACCACGTCGGAGTTCTTCCAGGAGCTGGCGGGCGTGGTGCAGAACCATGTGCGCGCCAAGATGCCGGAGTGGAAGATCAGCAACCCCGGCGCGGAAAACATGACCCTGGCGGTGATGGGCTGCGTGGTCAACGGGCCGGGCGAATCACGCCACGCCAATATCGGCATCTCGTTGCCGGGCACCGGCGAGGCGCCGTCGGCACCGGTGTTTATCGATGGCGAAAAAAGCGTCACCTTGCGGGGTGAAAACATCGCGTACGAGTTCATCGATCTGATCGATCAGTACGTCGAACGCACCTATGTGCGCCGCGCCGGCTGAATCGCCGGCCGGTTTCAGGGGATGGCTGCGCAGCAATGCGTGGCGCATGGCGTTATTGTTTGCCGGCGTGCTGTTGCCGCTGGGGTTGTTCGTGGACCTTGCCGATGAAGTCCACGCGCTGGAAAATTTTTACTTCGACGAACCCTTGCTGTGGAGCATGCGCAGCATCGCCACGCCGGGACTGGATAGGTTTTTCGGGCTGATCTCCCGAATCGGCTACCAGTACGGCGTGATTCCGGTCGATATCGCCATCGTGCTGGTGTTGCTGGTGCTACGCCGTTGGCGTGAGAGTACGTTTGCTGCGCTGTGTTTCGGCGGTTCGGCCTTGTTGAACATGGGCGCCAAACGGTTCTTTCAACGCAACCGCCCGAGCCTGTGGGAATCAATCGCCCCGGAAAGCACTTTCAGCTTTCCCAGCGGTCACGCGATGGGTTCGATGACGCTGGCTGCGGTGGTCATCGCGTTGGCCTGGAACACGCGCTGGCGCTGGCGGGTGACCATTGCCGCCAGCGGTTTCGCGTTGCTGGTGGGGGTGTCGCGAATTTATTTTGGGGTGCATTACCCGTCCGACATTCTGGGCGGTTGGTCGGCCGCGCTGGTGTGGGTGGTCGGGCTGTATCTGCTGATGTTTCGCGGCGCACGGCGGCCGCATTGGCGTCGCCATCTCACTTCGGCCTGAGTGCACGGCCGCTCCGATGTCGAACGTTGTTGCCGCAAGCGCGCGCACGGAGGAGTCGAGCAGACACACTGTGGTTTATCGTATGAGTCAGCGCGTGCGGGCAGTCGTAGCGTTGGGGCTTTCGTATGGCTGGAGTAGGTTTCGCGTTTCTGCTCGGGCAGGCGTAACCGCGCGACTATTATCATCGAGTTGAGAGGCGCGGCGACGGCGCGTTGCAGGATGGATGCGCGCAACGCGGTCGTACTTCTGCCACGTTTTGACGCGACGGCACAACAGCCCAGGCTCTTTGAGGATCTCAGCGTGCAAGACGTCTTACCCAACGACTCCCACCTGAAGAAATGTCGCGTACTGCGTGCGAGCGACAACGCCCTGGCAGCGCAGGGCGTCCACTACGCGATGGGGATCTCTGCGCAAAGTACCGGCGCGACAGGTCTCAGCCTGCAGGTTGTGACCATTGCGCCGGGCGGACGCGCCAAGCCGCATCTGCATGCGTCGCATGAGACCGCCATCTACGCGCTGACAGGCGTTTCCAAGGTCTGGCACGGCGCGGCATTGGAGCATCATGACGTGGTGCAGCCGGGCGATTTTCTCTATATCCCGGCCGGCATGCCGCATCAGCCTTATAACGACGGTGTGGAAGCCGCCGTGGTTCTGGTGGCCCGAACCGACCCGAATACGCATGAAAGCGTCGTGCTGCTGCCCGAGCTCGATGGGCTGCATGGCTGAGCATGCGGACTGACAGCGTGTCCGCAGACGTGGCGCGCTTTCATTAAATGTCCTGATCGCAGCGGCCGTTTGCTGCCTGGTACTCAGGAACCAATTGCACGCTCCCGGCGCCACAACTGCAGTCCGACCACGCTACCAATCACTGCCAGCAGAATCATGTAATAAGCCGGTCCCATCGGGTGCTGTTTGAGCAACATCACCACCACCAGCGGGGTCAGGCCACCAAAGACGGCATAGCCCAGGTTGTAGGCGAACGACACGCCAGACAGGCGGACCGCCGGCGGAAACGCTTCGACCATGACGCGCGGGATCGCACCTAGGATGCCGAGCGCCGCGCCCAGCAGGGCGTACAGCGGAAACAACAACTGCTGGTCGCCCGCCAGGCGATAGAACAGCCATGCGCTAATGCCCAGAAACACACTGCCGGCAAGCAGCACGCGTCCGTTGCCCCAGCGATCGGACAACGCGCCGGCCACGATCGAACCGATGGCCTGCAGCAGGACCGCGAGCAGATTGGCCTGCAAGGCGACCGCTGCCGGATAGCGATACACGCTCTGCAGCAACGTGGGCGTCATCAACGACACCACCAGCACCCCGGCTGCCACCATCCAGGTCAGCCACAACGATAACGCCAGACTGCGTGGATGATCGCGCAGCACCACCTTGAGCGGCGTTTCACGCGCGACAGCACGCATGGCCATCAGCTCGGCGAACACCGGTGTTTCGTGCAGCCAGCGCCGCAGATACACGGAAAGCAGGCCGAAGATACCGCCTGCCAGGAACGGCAGACGCCAGGCGTAGTCGGCGATTTCCTGCGGTGTAAAGGCGCGATTGATTGCGCCTGCGCTGAGCGAACCGAGCAGCACGCCGGCGGCCAGGCCGGCGGTCAATGTCCCGCAAGCGAGTCCTCTGCGCTGCGCCGGGACGTGTTCTGCGACGAACACCCACGCACTGGGGACTTCGCCGCCGATGGCTGCACCCTGCAGCAACCGCATTGTCAGCAGCAGTAGCGGGGCGGCCAGGTCGATCTGCGCATAGGTCGGCAGCACGCCGATGGAAAGCGTGGGCAATGCCATCAGCCCGATGCTCAGCGCGAACATGCGCTTGCGACCAAGCAGATCGCCGAAGTGTGCCATCACGATCCCGCCCAGCGGACGGATCAGGTAGCCGGCAGAAAAGATGCCGAAGGTCTGCAACTGGCGCATCCAGTCCGGAATGCCTGGCGGGAAAAACAGCTCTCCCAGCACCGTTGCAAAAAAAATGAATATGATGAAGTCGTAGAGTTCCAGCGCGCCACCCAGTGCGGACAAGGCCAGCGTCTTGTAATCGCCGCCTGTTAGCTGGGTTGCTGGTTCAGTGCCTGTTTATGGAGCGGTCTTCAAGGCATGACATCCTGTGGCAGGTGATGGCGTGAATGCGCGTGCCGGAGCAGTGAGGTTTGAGTCATCTGCGCTGCCGCGCGAGCAAGGCGCAGCTTGCACGTCTGAACGCAACGGCGAGGCGGTTGCACTTCGGGAAAGGCGCGGCGGCTGCGCTTTCGGTACCGCTCAATCGTCCACACTTGCTTGCGCCGCCGCTTCGGCATGCAGTGCGTTGGTGTCGAACAACGGCAACTGCGCATCGCTGCTGCTCACCAGCAGCGAAATCTCGGTGCTGCCCGGGATGATCGCTTGCGAACCGTGCTGTCCGAGTTTGGCCATGACCTGACGAAAATAGGTGCGCAACTCTGGCCTGATGACGCCCTGGAAAAGTTCGTCGTAGATCACCCGATGCAGTTGCGCGCGTGCGTCGGCCGGCGGCACCAGCACCTGCAAGCCGTGCGCAGCCAGGCGCTCGCGATAGAACGGCTGCTCCATGGTGAAACGGGTGCCGAGCAGAGCGCCCCGGGTGACGCCCGCCGCAATCAGCGCCTCAGCGGTGGCATCGGCGATATGCAACAACGGCAGCGGCGTCGCCGACGCGATCGCATCGGCAACGCAGGCGCATAGCACCCGGAAGTCGGCGCCGCCGGCATGCAGTGACCGCGCCGCTGTCGCCATCGCCTGGCCTGCGCCGTCCCAATCGCCCGCGTATTGCAGGCGCTCGATCTCATGGAAATTGACGCTGTACAGCAGCAGCTTGGCCGAATGCAGGCCGCCGCAGACAGGGCGCACACGCTGGTTGATGATGCGGTAGTAGGGCAGGGTGGATTTCCAGCTCATGCCGCCGATCAGGCCGGTGGTTTTGGTTGGAACCGGCATGCCGACCTCATCTCGGAACAGTCAACGAAAAAGTGCGCGTGCGTCGTGCCGTCAATGCCGTGGCGCGCAGACAGCGCAGTGTACGTCGGCATCGTCGCCACGCCATCGCGTGCGGCTTTTAGGCCGCCTACAGTCGGTCGATCACTCGCCCGGTTTTGCGCCTTCCACCGGCGCATGTGTGGCGGCGCGACGTGCCAGCACGCTTTCGCGATGCGCGATGTAAACGTTGGCGCCGATGATGATGGCCGCACCGATCAAGGTGTGGCGTTCGATCACCTCGCCGAACAACCACCAGCCCAGCAGCGCCACCAGCGGCAGCTGCATGAAGCTGATCGGCTGAAGTGCGGAGACTTCGCCCAGCTTGAGCGCACGCGTCCAGAACACCTGCCCGGCGGTGCCGAAGATGCCGGTGGCCACCAGCCACAGCCAGTCGATGCCCTGCGGCCAGGTCCACTGGAACAGCGCCGGAATCAGCGACATCGGCACCCAGAACACATAGGTGTAGAACACCACGGTGTCGGAGTCGTCGTCACGCGAGAGCTGCTTGATCTGGATCGCGACGATCGCGCTGATGACTGCGGCCAACAGCGCAATCAGCAGGCCGGGCGTAAAGGTGGACGAACCCGGCCGCAGGATCACCACCACGCCGATAAACCCGGCGGCCACCGCCAGCCAGCGGCGCATGCGTACCTGTTCGTGCAGCCATACCACCGCCAGCACGGTGACGAACAACGGCGTGGAATAAGACAGCGAAATCGCCTGCGACAGCGGTAGATGACCGATCGCCCAGAACCCGCACAGCATCGACGCCAAACCGATCGAAGTGCGCGCCAGATACTGCGGCAGCTGACGCGTGCGCGGCAGCGCCTTGCCCGGTCGCACGATCAGCGGCAACAACGCCAATAAACCGAATGCATTGCGAAAGAATGCGATCTCGGTGGTCGCGACGTTGCTTGAAGCCAGCCGGATGGCGATGGCCATCAGGCCGAAGGCGAGAGTACTGGTGAGCATCCACAGTGCGGCACGTCGCGACGCCTGCTGGGCTGTCACCAATGCGCTCCGATGACGCGCGGTTCCGGTTCCAGAATCACCGAGTAACGCTCGCGGACCGATTCGGCGATGCGCCGCGCAAATTCCAGCAATTGCGCACCGCTGGCCGTGCCGTAATTGACCAGCACCAAGGCGTGATCCGGCGACACCCCGGCATCGCCCTCGCGCCGGCCTTTCCAGCCGCATTGCTCGATCAACCAGGCCGCCGACAACTTGCCCTGGCCGGGCTGTTCGCCGGGATACACCGGCATGTCGGCAAAGGTGGCCTGCAATGCAGCGATCTGCTCGCTCGGCAGCAACGGGTTCTTGAAGAAACTGCCCGCATTGCCGAGCACAGCCGGGTCCGGCAATTTGCGCCGACGGATGTTGATCACCGCCTGTGCCACATCGGCAGCACCGGCCAGCTCGGCGCCCATGCTGGCGAGTTCCTCGCGGATGCCGGCATAGTCCAGCCGCAACTCGTGCAGCAGCGGCAGATTGAATTCCACCGCCACGATCAGATAGCGCTCCGGCAGTTGCTTGAACACGCTGTCGCGATAGCCGAAGGCGCACTCCTCTGCAGTCAATCGCACGCGCTGGTGGGCGTGCCGATCAAAGGCTTCCACCACGTGGATGAAGTCGCCCACCTGCGCGCCGTAGGCGCCGATGTTCTGGATCGGGCAGGCGCCCACCGTGCCGGGAATCAATGCCAGATTTTCCAATCCCGACAAGCCTTGCTGGAGCGAATACAGCACCAGCGCATGCCAGTTCACGCCGGCACCGGCGCGCACGATGGCGTGGTCGGCGTGGTCGGCGTGGTGCGCAATGATGCTCAGATCGCGGTTTTCGAAACACAGCACGCAGCCGGGCGGGTCGCCTGCCAGCAACACGTTGCTGCCGCTGCCGAGCACCAGTAGTGTTTGCCCGGCGATCTCGGGAGCGGCCAGTGCCTGCGGTAATGCGTCGGGCGCGTAGATGCTGAGCAACCAGCGCGCCGTGGCATCCACATGAAAGGTGTTGAGCGCACGCAGCGGCGCGTGCTCGCGCAATTGCCAGCCCGCCGGCACGGCCTCGCTCATAACGACGGCACCGCACCGCCGCTTGGCGCTTCGCGGCGGCGACGGATTGCATCCACGCAGTCGCCGATCAACTGCGGCCCGCGATACACCAGGCCGCTATAGCACTGCACCAGGGTTGCGCCGGCGGCCATCTTCGCCAGTGCATCCGCACCGGAGTTGATGCCGCCCACGCCGATCAACGGAATCGATTCGGGCAGGCGCGCGCGCAAGCGTCGCAGCACCAAGGTGGATTGCCCAAGCAGCGGTGCGCCAGACAATCCGCCGGTCTCGCCAGCCAATGGATGGTTGGCGATCAAGGTGCGCGTCACCGTGGTGTTGGTGGCGATCACGCCATCTACCGCCAGGTCGGCCAGCACGCGCGCGGCCGCATCGATGTCGCGGTCGTTGAGGTCCGGCGCCACCTTCACCAGCATCGGCACGCGTTTGCCGTGTTGCGCAGCCAAGGCTTCCTGGGTTTCGCGCAGATCGGCGATCAAACGACGCAGCGCCTGTTCTTCCTGCAACTCGCGCAGGCCGGCGGTGTTGGGCGAGGAAATATTGACGGTGATGTAGTCGGCCAGCGGGTACACGCGCTCCATGCAATAGCGGTAGTCGCTGGTCGCTTCTTCGTTGGGGGTGTCCTTGTTCTTGCCGATGTTGATGCCAAGCAGGCCGCCGCGACGGCGCGCACGCTGCACGTTGTGCACCAGCGCATCCACGCCCAGGTTGTTAAAGCCCATGCGGTTGATCACCGCCTGGTACTCCGGCAGCCGGAACATGCGCGGCTTGGAATTGCCCTCCTGCGACCGCGGCGTCACCGTGCCGATCTCGACAAAGCCAAAACCCAGCGCAAGCAGCGCATCGATATGTTCGCCGTTCTTGTCCAGCCCCGCGCCGAGGCCGACCGGATTGGGAAACATCAGGCCGAATGCAGGCGTTGGCAGGGGCACCGGGCGTTTGGCCAGCAGCGGCGTAGTGCCGGTGCGGTACGCGGTGTCGATGGAGCGCAGGGCCAACGCGTGGGCGCGCTCGGCGTCGAGGGAAAACAGGAAGGGGCGGGCAAGCGAATACATGCGGGTCAGTTCAATCCCCCGGCGAAAACGCGGGTCTGGTATTGGAAGTCGATGTGCCCTTCGTGCGCATGCGCATCGAACAGCGTGCGTAGCGCAGCGAGCATCGGTGCATGACGCGGATCGTGCGCCAGCGGCGCATAGGACGAAGACAACAGCCGGCCACGCAAGGCGTCGAAATCCAGCCGCTGCACATTCGGGAAGCGTGCCATCGCGCGGAATCTTTCGCCGAACCACGCCTGCATGGTGGCATCGTCCTGGTAGCGCTCGTACACGGCCGAATAGTCGGTGCCGTAGTCCAGCAGGATGTGCTCATAGCCGCGCAAGAAGGCGGTGGTGTCCAGCTCGCGGGTGTTCCAGTAGATCACCGCCAGCCCCTCGGGCTGCAGGATGCGCGCCCACTCGGCACGCACCGCCTGCATGTCGAACCAGTGGAAGGCCTGCGCTGCGCAAACCAGGCCAAAGCTCGCATCGGCCAGCCTGGTGGCCTCGGCGGTGCCGTCGATGGCCTGAAACTTGGGAAACCCCGCCAGCCACTGTTGCGCGGCTTCACGCATGGCCGGGTTGGGCTCCACCGCCGTGACCGGATAACCGGCTTCCAGAAAGAGACGACTGGAAATACCGGTGCCGGCGCCGATATCGGCCACCGTGGTGGCCGGCGTCACGCCCAGCTCTTCGTGCAGCCAGCGCAGCAGCTGCGGCGGATAGCTCGGCCGATAGCGCACATAGGCCGCGACGCGGTCGTTGAAGCGTTGGGCGGAGGAGGGCGCGGCCATGCTCAACTGTTGGCGGCCGCAAGCCAGGCCAGGCCACCGAAGAACAGGATGAAGATCGCGACGCCTGCCACCCAGAGCGCTATCGCCAGCCAGCCAAGAATCAGCCCGCCGATGGCCAGCCCGTCGCCGTCCAACCCCTGCGGGTTGCGGCGGATTTCCGCCCGCGCCAGATGGCCGGTGATGATGGCGCAGAGGCTGCCGAGGAACGGGATCAGCGTCCAGCCAAGAATGCCTGCGACCAGGCTGACGATGGCCATGGCACTGGTCTGTCGAACGACAAGGTTCATCAGCAACTCCTGAGATTGGGCCCGCACCCGACTACCGGTGCGGCACGATTATCCCAGAGCGGCCGCCCAAAAGGCGTGCCGTGTGCGGGCAAACGCGCTGCGTGATCGTGTTTGGCGGGATTGAGCAGGCTGACATGCCGGATCGCGCTGCGTCAGGTCCGGATCTTCATGCGCAGAGTGTGTTGCCGAGTGGGTCGCCTGTTTCCTGGTCGGCCCCTTGTCGTTGCGTCTTTAAAACCGCCAGCCATGATGAAAGCACGCGTTTATTGACCGATACAGCTGCGTTCTCACGCGCCCGGGACAGCGCGCCGGGTCAGTGCCCGGCGCCGTTCACAGCCTCAGTCAAAGATCGAACTTGATGCCCTGGGCCAGCGGCAGCGAGTCGGAGTAGTTGATCGTATTGGTCTGGCGGCGCATATAGACCTTCCACGCATCCGAGCCGGATTCGCGACCACCGCCGGTCTCTTTTTCGCCACCGAACGCGCCGCCGATTTCCGCACCGGAGGTGCCGATATTGACGTTGGCGATGCCGCAGTCGCTGCCGGCCGCCGACAGGAACTTCTCGGCCGCCTTCAGGTTCTGGGTGAAGATCGACGACGACAGGCCCTGCGGCACGCCGTTCTGCAGCTCGATCGCCTCATCCAGCGAGCTGTACTTCATCACATACAAAATCGGCGCAAAGGTCTCGTGCTGCACCACCGCGTCGCTGTTCTTCAGCCCGGTGACGATGGCCGGCAACACGAAGTTGCCCGGACGATCGATCGCGGTGCCGCCCACTTCGACCGTGCCGCCAGCGGCCTTGGCCTTGGCGATCGAAGCCAGGAACTGCTCCACCGCGCCCTGGCTGTTGAGCGGACCCATCAGGTTTGCCGGGTCGGTGGGGTCGCCGATCTTGCTGTCGAGCTGCTTGTACGCCTTGACCAGCGTGGCCAGCACGTTGTCGTGGATGGATGCGTGCACGATCAGGCGGCGCGTGGTGGTGCAGCGCTGCCCGGCGGTGCCCACCGCGCCGAACACGATGCCCGGGATGGCCAGCTTCAGGTCGGCAGTGTCGTCCAGGATGATGGCGTTGTTGCCGCCCAGCTCCAGCAGGCAACGGCCCAGACGGTGGGCGACCTTCTCGGCGACCACGCGGCCGATCTGGGTCGAACCGGTGAAGCTGATCAGCGGCACGCGGCCGTCTTCGACCAGCTTCTCTGATAGCGATGTGCCGGCATCGTTGATCAGGAAGAAAATGTCCGGGAAGCCGGCGTCCTTCAATGCCGCATTGCAGATCTTCATCGTCGCGATCGCGGTCAGCGGGGTCTTGTTGGACGGCTTCCAGAGGCAGATATCGCCGCAGATCGCCGCCAGAAACGCATTCCACGCCCACACCGCCACCGGGAAGTTGAACGCACTGATGATGCCGACCAGGCCCAGTGGCTGGTACTGCTCATACATGCGGTGGCCCGGCCGCTCCGAATGCATGGTGTAGCCGTAGAGCATACGGCTCTGGCCCACCGCGAAGTCGGCGATGTCGATCATCTCCTGCACCTCGCCATCGCCCTCGGGCTTGCTCTTGCCCATTTCCAGCGCCACCAGCGAGCCCAGCGCATCCTTGTGCGCACGCAGCGCCTCGCCACACAGACGAACGGCTTCGCCACGGCGCGGCGCAGGGGTGGTCCGCCACAGCTTGAAGGCGGCCTGCGCACGCTGGACGATCAGCTCGTAGTCCTCCGGCGTGGTCGCCTGCACATCGGCGATCACTGCGTTGGTGGTCGGATTGAGCGGTTGCAGCACCCCGGCGCCGGTGGCCTGCGACCAGGTCGCCTGGCCAAGATAGGTACCGGAATTGGACGCGGCGAGGTCGAGCGCCTTGAGCAGGTCAGCGGACATGGAATCTCCAAAAAGTCGGGACGGTCGCGCGGCGACCAGGGCCACCCGCGACACGGGTAGCCGCCGATTTTAGCAGGCTCCGCCGACCACCCACCGGCTTAGCAATCGCAACGATTGTGCGACAATGCCGCCCTTGGCCCCGTAGCTCAGCTGGATAGAGCGTCCCCCTCCTAAGGGGAAGGTCGCCCGTTCGAATCGGGCCGGGGTCACCATAATCAATTACTTAGGCCTAGTGCAAAACTGCTAGGTAGCTCTATTCCACCATGTTTCGGACCTGATTTTGCACAGCCGGCACACAGTCGGTACGAAGGTCAGTTGTCTGCTTTTGTCGGCTAGAGCTGGGCGACTTCTTGCTAGGTGTTTGATCCCAGGCTTTGATGGTGCACTCTTTTCACTCGAATGGAAGCAAGCACAATGGGCCAGGTTCTACATGGGAGCGCCACCGCGACAGAGGCGATCCGTCGATCGATACCGCAGAGTCAAGAGAGCGCTGAGAGCGCTTTCCAAGCGTTACGGCATCAATCAAAAGACGGTGGCGAAGTGGAAGACGCGGA
>NZ_MDEJ01000032.1 GCF_002940065.1 Xanthomonas populi | reverse complement strand
GCGATTACGCACACTGCCCGAACACGTCTACAACCAGATGGTCATGGGCTGAAAAACGTGGGGATACCTCAGGGTCGGGGAGTGTTTGCCAGGCCAGATGCTGATTGGTAAACAAGGTATCGCCACCTTCGCTTGGCAGTTCCTGGGCATGCAGCAACGAGCCAAGGCTGGGGGTTTGCTTTTACGACAGGTCCGAGTGCCAATAATGCCCGGCATCGCCCAGACCGATCGGCTCACCGTTCTCCTTGATGTTGGAGACCACCAGCACTTCGGGGTAGCCACGCAGCTGGAAGTTACGCAGCACGTGGATCTGCAGCGGGCCGAAGCGACGGCTGAAAGCGAGCTGCTGCGCCGGGGTGATGCGTTGGTCGCGGAACACCAGTACGCGGTAGTCCAGATGCGCCTGATGGATGCGCGCAAAGGTATTCGCATCCAGCGGCTGCGCCAGGTCCAGACCGATGACTTCGGCGCCCGGCGGGGCATCGAACGGCACGAACCGCACGCCGCAGGCCTGCACGGTGGACGCAGCGGTGCGCGCTGTCTGTGCGCGCGGGGCGGAAGTGACGCTGGCCATGACGGTGGCACCTCGACGGCAACGAAGGCCGCCTTGGCCGGTGACCTGACACTCGACTGTAGGCAGTCGTGCCGACGCTGCGAACGTACGATTGGCACGGTGCTTATGCGTTGCCGGTATATGCAATCCGGTAAGCGGGCGCGCGTTGCTGCGCCGCCTGCTTCAGGCTCGACTGTCCGATGCCATGGAGCCACCATCAAACGCAGCGAGCGGCGCCTGGCAACAGCGCATTCGCGTAACGCCAGCGCTTACTCCGTACGCAACGCCAGCGCCGGCGGCGTTGACAGGATGCGCCGCGTACCCGACCAGCCCGCAAGCAAGCTCAGCCCCAGGCCGAAGGCCCCACCGATCAGCAGACGCGGCCAATCCGGCGTCAATGCGATCTCGAATGCTTTTTGCCCAACCACCGCGCCGATCACCGTCGCTGCCGTCACCGCCAGCGTCGCCGCCAGCAAGCCGAGCGCGCCGAATTCCACCAGCACCGCGCCACGCAGCTGCCCGCGTCGCGCGCCCAGCGTCCGCAGCACTGCGCTGTCGTAGCGCCGATCGCTTGCGGTGGCCTGCAAGGCCGCCAGCAGCACCAGCACGCCGGCCAGCAGGCTGAAGCCCATCACCAGTTGCACCGCCTGCGCCACCTGGTCGATCACCTCGCGCACGCGACCAAGGATGGCGTCGATATCCAGCACCGAGATGTTGGGATAGTCGCGGCTCAACGACGCCAGCTTGGGCGCATTGCCCGGTGGCAGGTGGAAGCTGGAAATCAGGTTGTACGGCGCATCGCCGACCGATCCCTGATTGAGCAGCAGGAAGAAGTTGACCCGGAACGAATCCCAATCGGCCTTGCGGATGCTGGTCACGGTGAAGCTGCGCTGCTGTTCGCCCAGCAACAAGGTGATGCGATCGCCGAGTTTGAGCTGATAACGCTGCGCCCAGCCTTCCTCCACCGAGGCTTCGGGCGCAGTGCTGTCGGTGGCCCAGAACTTGCCCTGCAGCAAGGTGTTGGCCGGGGGGAATGCATGCCGCCAGGAGAAATTGACCGGGCGGTTGTCGCCGTCGCCATCGTCGGCCGGATCGCGGTCGCCGCGCAGCGGTGGCTTGTCGTTGATCGCCACCAGGCGCCCGGTCGAAAACGGCTCCACTGCCGCATCGTTGACGCCCAACCCGCGCAGCGTCTGTAGCACCGGCTCGGTCTGTTCTGGCTGGATATTCATCAGGAAATAGTTGGGCGTATCCACCGGCAGGCGCTCGCGCCATTGCCCCAGCAGCCCAGGGCCGACCACCGCCAGCAGCAACAGCGCGCATAGCGACAACGACAGGCCGACCAACTGCACCACGCTCAGCCCACGTCGACGTGTCAGCGAGGCCAGGCCCAGCTTCCAGGCGCCACGCAGGCGATGCTGGATCGGCCGCAACAGCGTAAGCAGCCCGAGCCCCAGGGCCATCGCCACCAGCGCCAATGCGGCCAGGCCGCCCAGCACCCAACCGGCGAGCACCAGATTGCCGGTGGCATAGACGGTCAGCGCCAGCGTGGCCGCCAATGCAGCGGCATAGACCAGCAATGAGCTCGGCGGCACCACGGCAAAGCTGCGGTTGAGCACGCGCATCGGCGGCACGTTGCGCAGCCGCAGCAGCGGCGGCAGGCCGAAGCCCAGCAACAGCACCAACCCGATGCCTGCACCCGCCAGGGCAGGGGTGGCCTGCGGCAACGGCAACCTGTTCGGAATCAAACTTCCCAGCGCCTGCACCAGGCCTTCCTGCGCCAGCATGCCAAGCCCGATACCGATCAGGCAGGCCGGGATCGCGGTCAGCAACAATTGCAGCGACAGCATCGCCAGGATGTCGCGCTGGCGTGCGCCCAGGCAGCGCAACACCGCCACCGTGTCGATGCGGCGCATCGCAAACCGATTCGCTGCCAACGCAGTCGCCACGCCGGACAACAGCACTGCCAGCAACCCCGACAAGGCCAGGAAACGGCCGGCGCGATCGAACGCCGCGCGCATGCCGCGCTGGGTGTCTTCGATGCCGACCAGGCGGTATTCGCTGGCGCGTGGTTTCAACCAGGCGCGTAAGTCGGCGATGGCCTCCGGCGCACCGGAAAACATCAGCCGATACGAGGCGCGACTGCCTGGGCCAAGCAGTCCGGCGCCGTCGATATCGGCGCGATTGACCAATAACGGCGGCGACAGCTGCATCAGTTCACCAGAGGCATCCGGCTCGGCACGCAGCACGCCGGTGATGGTGAGATGGCCGGCGCCGAATTCCAGCTGATCGCCCACCCGCAGGCCCAGCGCTTCCAGCAGGCGCGGGTCGGCATAGGCCTGACCCGGCGGCGGTGCGCTGCCGGGCTTGCCTTCGGGGTCCGTACTGCCTCTGGAGACCAGCAACTGACCACGCAGCGGGTAGCCGGCACCAACGCCGCGGATGTTCGCCATCTGGCTGGCATCGCCATGAAACAGCACGCTGGGGAAGCTGACCATGCGCGTGCCCTGCAGGCCACGCCGCTGCGCTTCCTCGACGAAGTCGGTTGGAATCTCCTGCCGGCCGGTCACGCCCAGATCGCCACCGAGCACTTCGGCCGCGCTGGAGGTCAGCGCCAGGGTCACCCGATCGACCAGCGTGCCCACCGCGGTCATCACCGCCACGCCCAGCACCAGCGCGGCGAACACGGTCAGTAGATCGCCGGCCAGAAACTCGCGGCGTACCGCGCGCGCGGCTTGTCGCAGCACGTTCATGCGGCTGGACCGGTCTGTGCGTGCAGGCGGCCGCTGTCGATGCGGTAGATGTGGTTGCAGCGCTGCGCCAGTGTCATGTCGTGGGTGACCAGCACCAAGGTGGTGTCGCTGTTGGCGTTGAGCGCGAACAACAGATCGCTGATTTGCGCACCGGTGTTCTGATCGAGGCTGCCCGTGGGCTCGTCGGCGAACAGGATGCGCGGCCTGGCCACGAATGCGCGTGCCAGGGCTACGCGTTGCTGCTCGCCGCCGGACAGCTGGCGCGGGTAGTGGCGCGCACGCGCGCTCAGGCCGACCGCCTCCAGCACCTCGCGCACCCGCTCCGGATCTTCGCGCCCGGCCAGTTCCAGCGGCAACGCGATGTTTTCTTCGGCGGTGAGCGCCGGCAGCAGATGGAAACTTTGGAACACGAAGCCGACTTCGCGTGCGCGCAAGGCCGCGCGTGCCTCCTCGTCGAGCTGGCCCAGATCCTGGCCGGACAGCGCGATGCTGCCACGGCTGGGCAGATCCAGCCCGGCAAGCAGGCCCAGCAGGGTGGTCTTACCCGAACCGGACGCGCCGACGATGGCGATACTGTCGCCTTCACTGACCGTCAAGCTGACGTTGTCGAGGATGTGCAGCGTTCCCTCCGGTCCACTGACGGACTTGCCGACCTCGCGGACGTGGATGGCGGTGCGGGTGCCAGAGCGGGCTGCCAGACTGTCGATGAGGAATCTCCGAATGCGTGAAAGAACACTGCGATATGGCGCGCTGGCCCTGTGGTTGCTGACACTTTCCCTGCTTGCGCCGGGAATTGCCTCTGCCAAACGTCCGGCTACCACCGCACCGATCCTGGTGGTCGGCGACAGCTTGAGCGCTGCGCACAACATCCCGGTGCAGTCCGGCTGGGTCACTTTGTTGGGCCAACGCCTGCAGCGTGACATGGCGACGCCACCGGCGGTCGTCAATGCCAGCATCAGCGGAGAAACCACGTCTGGTGCGTTGACGCGGCTACCTGGTTTGCTGCAAAAGCACCGCCCCGGCGTCGTTGTGATCGAACTCGGCGGCAATGATGCGCTGCGCGGCCTCACCCCGGCCCAGCTCAAGGGCAATCTGGAAAAGATGATCCAGCTCAGCCAGCAAGCTGGCGCAAAGGTCCTGCTGCTGGGCATCGATGTGCCGCCGAATTACGGCCCGGTCTATCGCGAGCGGTTGAAGGCGACCTATACCGACCTGTCCAGGCATTACAAGACTGCGCTGGTGCCGTTCTTCCTGGGAAAAGTCGCCCGGCAGCCGGGGCTGATGCAGGCCGATGGTTTGCACCCCACCGCCGCGGCCCAGCCCCAGGTGCTGGAAACGGTGTGGCCGACGCTGCGTTCGCTGCTCGGTCGCTAAGCGCTGACTCTGACAAAACGTTATTTGTTCTTCACACCCTTTCCACCATCGATCCGGCATGTTTCACAAAGCTGAAGACCGAGGAAAGTCTATGCGTCAGACCAAGGAAACGTCCGGCCTCGTGCTGGTCGTCGAAGACAATCGCAATATCTCCGAGATGATCGGCGAGTACCTGGAGGGCCGTGGCTTCGAGGTCGACTACGCGCAAGACGGACTCGACGGTTACCGTCTTGCCGCCGAGAACAGCTACGACGTGGTTGTGCTGGATCTCATGCTGCCGCGCCTGGACGGCATCGAAGTGTGCCGCCGCCTGCGTAACGACGCACGCAAGTCCACCCCGGTGCTGATGTTGACTGCCCGCGATACGCTGGACGACAAGCTCACCGGCCTGGGTTTCGGCGCCGACGATTACCTGACCAAGCCGTTCGCGATTCAGGAACTGGAAGCACGCCTGCGTGCGCTGATCCGTCGCGAGCGTCGCCAGGTGGGGTCGGAAGTGCTCAAGGTCGCCGACCTGGTGCTCGATCCGGTCAGCATGCGCGCCACCCGTGCCGGCACCGAGCTGCAGCTCTCGCCGATCGGCCTGCGTCTGCTCACCATCCTGATGCGCGAGTCGCCCCGTGTGGTCACCCGCCAGGAAATCGAGCGCGAGATTTGGGGCAATGGGTTGCCGGATTCGGACACCCTGCGTAGCCATCTATACAACTTGCGCAAGATCATCGACAAGCCGTTCGATCGCCCGCTGCTGCACACCGTGCAGAGTGCCGGCTATCGCATCGCCGACATCGCCCAACCGATGGCCTGATGTCACTGGCCGGTCGCCGTCTGGCGGCCGGCTTTTCCTGTAGGCGCTCACGCGCCGCTCGCTTCCGCGTGCTTCCGGCTGGCTGCACGACGGGCTCACGGAAGCGTTGCCTATAATCAGGCGCTCTCTCCTGGATGCCGCAATGCCGCACGGGCTCCCACGAAAAATACGTCTCGCCTTTTTGTTGCAGGTCGCACTGGCGAGTCTGGCGATCGTCCTTGGCGGCTATCTGATCTCCTTCGTGATCAAGTACAGCCTGGTGCGCACTGTGCTTGCCGACGAGGCGGTGCATTTCTGGCGCTTGCACAACAGTGCGCCGAACCACCCACCGCCGAATACACGCAATATCCAGGGCTATTTCTCGCCTACCGGCAAGGTCGGTGACAGCGCACCGCCTGTGTTGCAACGGTTGCCGCAGGGCTTCAGCGAAGTGGCCGCTGCCGACGCGCTGGTGTATGTCGACCAACGTCCGGAAGGACGCCTGTATCTGGTGTTTTCGCGCTCGCGTGCAGCCCATTTGACGTTGTGGTTCGGCGTGGTGCCGGTGATCGTGGTATTGCTGGCGATCTACGGCGTGTTCTGGTTTACCTATCGCGTTGCCAATCGCCTGGTGTCGCCGATCAGCTGGCTCGCGCGGCGTGTCTCGCAGTGGGACCCGCGCAATCCCGATGTGGACGAATTGGCACCAGAGCGATTGCCCGCAGAATTGCAAGGCGACACGCGGCAACTGGCTGCGGCCTTGCATGCGCTTGCGCAGCGGGTCAGCGACCATGTCGCACGCGAACGCAACTTCACCCGCGATGCCAGTCATGAGCTGCGCACGCCACTGACGGTGATCCGCGTGGCCAGCGACATGGCCTTGGCCGACAACGAATTGTCGCCGCGCACGCAACGTAGCCTGCGCCGTATCCAGCGCGCCGGCCGCGATATGGAAGCGGTGATCGATGCGTTCCTGATCCTGGCGCGCGAAGCGGAGATCGACCCGCAAAGCGAAACCTTCGATGCCGCCGAACTGGCCGGCGAAGAGGTCGAGAGCGCACGCGAACTACTAGGCGACAAGCCGGTGTCGCTGCAGATGGTCGGCGACCGCAGCCTGCAGATGTTCGCCCCGCCACGCGTCATGCGCGTGGTCCTTAGCAATTTGCTACGCAATGCCTGCGCCTACACCGACACCGGCAGTATCGAAGTCGAGGTGACTCAGGACCGCATCATCGTGCGCGATACCGGCATCGGCATGAGCGAAGATGCGCGCGCGCGCGCGTTCGAACCGTTCTTCCGCGCCGACCCCACACGCCCGCAAGGAACCGGCCTGGGCCTGTCGATCGTACGCCGGCTCTGCGACCGCTTCGGCTGGCAAATCGAATTGCACAGCGAAGCTGATGTGGGTACGTCGGTGGCGGTGGTGGCTTGAGGGCGTGTTCTGCTGATCGATCGGCCCGGTCTTAGTTCTGCTCCAACACCGGCGCAACGGCCTTGCGCCAGATCGCGTAACCGCCGTCGGTCATGTGCAGCATGTCCTCGCGAAACAGCTCGGCGCGCGGCTTGCCGCTGGCATCCAGCATTGGCGTGTAGACGTCCACGTAGTGCACGCGCGGCAGCGGTGCGAGTGCGTCTTTTATCAGGCGATTGGCAGTGGTAATTGCCGGCAGCAAATGCGCGCGGGACGGGCTGGGCTTGATCGATAGATAGCTGATGCGCGCCCTCGGCAGATCGCGGCGAATGCGCGTTACGAACGCAAGCACATCGTCGCGCACCTGCTCCGGCGTACGGCCGCTGTTGAGATCGTTGTCGCCGGCATACAGCACGACCTGGCGCGGCGCGTATGGGATCACGATGCGGTCCGCATACCAGGTGCTGTCGCGCACTTCCGAGCCGCCGAAGCCGCGATTGATCACCGGCTTGCCGGGAAAATCTTGCGCCAAGGTGTCCCAGAGGCGGATCGACGAAATACCCACGAACACGATGCCGTGCTTGGGAGGAGGCTGCTGCGCGTCGCTGTCGGCGAAGCGCTGCATGTCGTTTTCCCATGCAGCATTGGATACCTGTGCCGGTACTTGCGGCGCGGTGTGGGGGGAGGCGGCGTGGACGTGGCCGGACAACAACGCAAGGGTGCACAGCAGTGTGCGCAAGGGATATTTGCTCATGCCAAAGAACCTGCAACAGTGAAGCGAGGCATCATGGTGCGGCACACTGGAAGCTGAGGGCAAACCCTGTTTGCTTCCAGCGAGCGGCACCGCTTTGCTCGCAGATCGCGTCGCCGGGCCTGACCCGACCATGCGGCAGAGAGTGCGCCATGCGGCACATCTGACCGCCTTGCAGACCCAACGCCACCTGTTCGGACGAGTGGGCACGTCCTGGCGGCGCGCGGCGGCACGGTGCAAAATTCGCGTTTTCCTGAGCTGCGACCACACCATGCGTTCGATCCTCCCCCTGACATGCCCTTGCGGCCGGAAGCGCTGACGCATGGCCGATCAACTGGGGCACGTGCCGCGCGGCCCGCGCCGCATGCTCAAGGCGGCGATCTGGTCGTGGCAGGGATTGCGTGCGGCATGGCTGCATGAATCCTCTTTTCGGCTCGAGGTGTGCCTGGCGGTGGTGCTGGCGCCGCTGGGGCTGTGGCTCGGTCAGTCCGGTCTGGAACGCATCGCGTTGATTGCGCCGTTGCTGATCGTGCTGGCAGCCGAATTATTGAATTCGGCGATCGAGGCAGTGATCGAACGCTACGGCCCGGAACACCACGTTCTGGCTGGTCGCGCCAAAGATATGGGGTCGGCGGCGGTGTTTTTGCTGCTGATCAATGTGGTGCTGTGCTGGGGGCTGATTCTGCTGCCGCGGGTGTTCTGAGCGCTGTCGTTGTGCGCACGCTTAGCGGTCAGGCCCTTTTTATAGGCGATTGCTCAGCGAAAGCGTGAAGACGTTCGTGGCGATGCGAGGTCCTAGAATGCGCCAGCGGAAGAGTCCGGCCGCCGCATAGCGCGCAGTGACGCCTTCTAGCCATTGTCAGCCTCGATCGCGCGTAGCGGAATAACCTGGCAGGCGGGCACATGTGCATGCCGATTTGACTTGCCACATGGCATGCTGCCGCTCTCTATCAATGGAGTCGTCTGCATGCCTGCCCTGATTCGTGCTCTGGTGTTGCTGCTGCTGACCGTCTCGCTGTCCGGTTGCGGCTACAACGCGATCCAGCAGAAGGAAGAAGGGGTCAAGGCAGGTTGGTCGGAAGTGCTGAATCAATATCAGCGCCGCGCCGATCTGATTCCCAATCTGGTGCGCACCGTGCAGGGCTACGCCCAGCAGGAACGCCAGGTGCTGACCGAGGTGACCAATGCGCGCTCTCGTGTCGGGCAGATTCAGGTCAATGCAGACGACGAAGCATCGCTGAAAAATTTCCAGCAAGCGCAGGGCGAACTCGGCAGCGCGCTGTCGCGCTTGCTGGTGGTCAGCGAAAATTATCCGCAGCTGAAATCCGACCAGTCATTCCGCGATCTGCAGGTACAACTGGAAGGTACCGAAAACCGCATCACGGTGGCGCGCGGTCGTTATATCCAGACGGTGCAGGAGTACAACACCTATATCCGTTCGTTCCCGCAGGTGATCACCGCCAAGATCTTCGGGTATCAGCCCAAGCCGAATTTCAGCGTGGAAAACGAAGCGCAGATCTCGCGTGCGCCGCAAGTGGATTTCGGCAATCAGCAGGCGCCGCAGCAGCCTGCACCGCAGCCGCAGCCTGCGCAGTAAGTGAAGGCAATCTGCGCGGTATCAAACTCCGCCCCTGCGGGGCACCTTCTCCCGGTGGGAGAAGGAAACGGATGAATTTCACTGCTCATCAGGTAGGAGTTAGGTAATGCGGCAAACGCACAGTTGGGTGTTGTGGATGATGGCGCTCCTCCTGCTGCCGGCTTCGCTCTTGGCACAGGATGTTGCAGCCATTCCGCCGCTGCGCTCGCCGGTGGTCGATGTTACCGGGACACTGGATGCCGCCCAGATCCAGCAACTCGAGCAGCAGGCACTCGCCTTGCAGCAGCGCAAGGGCGCGCAGTTGCAGATCCTGATCGTGCCGACCACGCAGCCGGAGGCGATCGAGCAATACACCCAGCGCGTGTTCGACCAGTGGAAGATCGGCCGCAAGGGCGTGGACGACGGTGTGCTGCTGCTGGTGGCCAAGGACGACCGGCGCGTGCGCATCCAGCCCGGTTACGGCCTGGAAGGCGCGATCCCCGACATCACGGCCAACCGCATCATCCAGGAGTATCTGGCACCGCGCTTGCGTGAGGGCGACTACGCGGGCGGCATCAGCGCTGCGACCGCGACGTTGGCCGGTCTGATCGAAGGCGAGGCCTTGCCGGCGCCGGTCAGCGGGCATGCCGATGGCGGCTTGGGCAACCACGGCGCAGGCGGTGGCGGCGGCTGGATCATGGCGTTGTTCATCGGTTTTGTTGTGGCGATGGTGGCGCGCGGCATTCTCGGCGCGTTGCCGCGGCCGCTGCGTGCGTTGCTGACCGGTGTTGCCGCAGGAGGCGTAGCGTTGCTGTTCACTTCATTGTTGTTTGCCAGCGTGGGCGCGGCAGTCATCGGATTGCTGGCGGGTCTGGCATCCGGTTCACCGGGGCGCTTTGTCGGTGGCGGTGGTTGGGGCGGCGGCGGGTTTGGTGGATTTGGGGGCGGTGGCCGTGGCGGTTTCGGCGGTGGCTGGGGGGGTGGTGGCGGATCATCGGGAGGCGGTGGCGCCTCGGGGAGCTGGTAATGCGCATGCTCAGGCATCTCTTCGCGCCCTCGGCGCAGCGCAGTTTCCCGGCCAGCTGCATGGACGTAATTGCGGCAGCAGTGGCCACCAGCGAGCGGACCCATACCGGCCAGATCATGGTGGCGGTGGAAGCCGACCTTGCGCTGGACGCGCTATGGCGTGGGCACACCGCGCGCCAGCGTGCCGAACAGGCCTTCGCGCAATTGCGCACCTGGGACACCGATGCCAATAACGGGGTGCTGATCTATCTGCTGCTGGCCGACCACGCCATCGAAGTGGTCGCCGACCGCGGCCTGCGCCGCCAGGTGCCGGATGCGCGCTGGGCGGAGGTCTGCCGACGCATGCAGGAATTTCTGCGCGATGGCGAGCATGAGGCGGCGGTGCTGGCCGGGATCGAGGCGGTGACCGAGCTGTTGACCGAGCATTTCCCGGCCGCTGCGAACGCGCAGCATGAAGACGAGCTGCCCGATCGTCCCCAGCTCTTAGGCTGAGCGCGTGCGAAGTGGCAGAATAGCCGCCTCGCTTTTTCGTGATCCGCGGTCCGCATGATCTATCTGCACGCCATCGACCCAATCGCTTTCTCGCTTGGCCCGGTGCAGGTGCACTGGTACGGGTTGATGTATCTGGCCGCGTTCTTCTCTGCCTGGGCGCTGGGCCGCTCGCGCATCCTGCGCGGCCGCCTGCCGGGGGTGGACATGGACGGATTTTCCGACCTGTTGTTCTACGGCATGCTCGGTGTGGTGCTGGGCGGGCGCATCGGCTACATGCTCTTCTATGCATTCGACAGTTGGCTGGCCAACCCGCTGATGCTGTTCAAGGTGTGGCAAGGCGGCATGAGCTTCCACGGCGGCCTGCTGGGGGTGTTGATCGCCTGCGGGCTGTGGGCGCGCAAGCATCGTCTGCACTTCTTCGACGTGATGGATTTCGTGGCGCCGCTGGTGCCGTTGGGTCTGGGCTTCGGGAGGCTCGGCAACTTCGTCGGCGGCGAGTTGTGGGGCAAGTTCACCCAGGCCGGCTGGGGCGTGATCTTCCCGCTTGCGCCGGAGCTGGCCGGCCAGTTGCCGGCACAACTCCAGGCGCAGTACGCCACCGGTGCGTTGAATCAGTTCGCACGCCATCCCTCGCAGCTGTATGAAGCCGCGCTCGAAGGCGTGGTGCTGTTCGTGGTGTTGTGGGCGTTCTCGCTGAAGCCGCGCGCGCGTTATGCGGTGTCGGGGATGTTTGCGCTGTTGTATGGCGTGTTCCGTTTCATCGTGGAATTTGTGCGCGTGCCGGATGCGCCGATCGGCTACCTGGCTTTCAACTGGCTGACGATGGGGCAGATTCTGAGCCTGCCGTTGATCATCGGCGGGCTGGTGTTATTGGCGATGTCGCGCCGCGCGCCGGTGTTGCAGCCGGTTGTGGTGGACAACGCCGTGGCGGGAGCGGCCAAGTGAAGCCGTATCTGGACCTGCTGCAGCATGTGCTGGAGCACGGCGCTGAGAAGTCCGATCGCACCGGCACCGGCACGCGCAGCGTGTTCGGCTGGCAGATGCGCTTCGACCTCAATGACGGCTTTCCGCTGGTTACCACCAAGAAGCTGCATCTGCGCTCGATCATCCACGAGCTGCTGTGGTTTGTGCAGGGCGACACCAACATCGGCTATCTCAAGGACAACCAGGTCCGCATCTGGGACGAGTGGGCCGATGCCGATGGCAATCTTGGCCCGGTCTATGGCAAGCAGTGGCGGCGCTGGACCGGCCCGGATGGCGTGGACATCGACCAGATGCAATGGCTGGTGGACGAGATCAAGCGCAACCCGGATTCGCGCCGGCTGGTGATCAGCGCCTGGAACGTGGGCGAGCTGCCGCAGATGGCGCTGATGCCGTGCCACAGCCTGTTCCAGTTCTATGTGGTGAACGGCAAGCTCAGCTGCCAGCTCTATCAGCGCAGCGGCGACATCTTTCTGGGCGTGCCGTTCAATATCGCCAGTTATGCATTGCTGACGCATATGGTGGCGCAGGCCACCGGCCTGGGCGTGGGCGATTTCGTGCACACCTTGGGCGATGCGCATCTGTATTCGAATCACTTCGATCAGGCACGCGAGCAGCTGACCCGCACACCCCGCGCGCTGCCGCGCTTGCGCTTGAATCCGGAGGTGACCGACCTGTTCGCGTTCGGCTTCGAGGACATCGCCATCGAGGGTTACGACCCGCATCCGGCAATCAAGGCACCGGTGGCGGTCTGATTAGCCAATCTCGATTATTGAGACGGAGGCATGGCACGCTGATCTTCACTTTAAAGAGGACGTGTCATGGCTAAGAATTCGATCAAAGCACGAGAAAAACTGGCTGACTCGCTGATGGCAATGCAGGCGAGTCTGTTCGTTAACCTTTCAAGTATTGTTCTCGTGGCGCCGATCGGCTTCTTCGGTCTGGTCATGTTCAAGGGCGAGCCTATTGATCTGAGGATATTGCTGGAGCCGCATGCTAAGAAAGCCATGCTTGTTGCTGTCGCCTTCTATGTTGCTTCATTGGGTGTTGGGATGATGGCGCGTGCATCCGCAGCCAAAATATATAACGAGTTATATCCGGACGCATGAAAATCACCCTCATCGTCGCCTTCGACCGCAACAACGCCATTGGCCGCGATAACGAGCTGCCGTGGAAGTTGCCGGACGATCTGAAGCGCTTCAAGGTGCTGACCTTGGGCAAGCCGATCCTGATGGGGCGCAAGACTGCGCAGTCGTTGGGGCGTGCCTTGCCGGGGCGATTGAATCTGGTGCTGACGCGTTCCGGGAAGGTGCCGTTCGCGGATATGCGGGCGGTGGGCTCGGTCGATGAGGCGATTGCGCAGGCCGAGGCGGCCGGTGTGCAGGAGCTGTGCGTGATCGGTGGCGGCGAGGTGTATCGCCTGACGATGCAGCGTGCGGATGCTCTGGCCGTCACCGAGGTCGCCACGATCGTGGAGCAGGCCGACACCCACTTTCCAACGATCGACCCGGCCGTGTGGGAAGCCGTGCAGCGCGAGCGGCACGCGGCCGATGCCCGTCATGCATTCGCGTTCGACTATGTGGACTATCGGCGGCGCTGAGGCTTGACTCGCGAGCGAGTGACTCGGTGCGGGTGAAGTTTGATCCGGAGGCACCTGCACGCCGAGATGCAGTCGCCGAGGCAATGCCTCGGCGTGCTCTAACCAGCATGCCGACAAGACCCGCTTCTCAGTCCGCGGCGGGAGCGGGCGGGGCGATGTTTGGGGGAGCGGTGGAGCCTGCGTTCGCGTTGTCGCCACCACTCCGCTGGCGTTGCCGACGGCGCGGCGGCCGGCTGCGCTGCACGGCAGGCGGCGGCTGCGTGATCGGAATTCCGGGCACCTGCACCACGCGCAGTTCGTCGGTATCCAGTTGCAAGGCGGTGAGCTTGCCGCCCCACACCGCGCCGGTATCGATGGCGTGCACGCCTTGCGTGATGGTCAGCCCGAGTGCGGACCAATGCCCGCAGACGATCTTCAGATCGCGCTCGACCCGCCCCGGCACCTCGAACCACGGGTACAACCCCTGCGCCTGCGTGCCGGGCGTGCCCTTGTCGTCGGTGGCGATGCGCCCGCGCGGGTTGCAGTAGCGCATGCGCGTGAGCAGGTTGATGATCGCGCGGATGCGGTCGTAACCGCTCAAGCCCGGCGACCAACCCGGCTGATCGCCGTACATGTTGCGCAGCAGTTTGCGATAGCCGCCGCCCTGCAGTTGCTGCTCGACCTCGCGCGCATGCTTCTCGGCCAGTTGCGTGGTCCACTTCGGTGCCAGCCCGGCATGGATCATCATCCAGCCCAACGCGCGGTCTACATGCGCCAGTTTCTGCATGCGCAGCCAGTCGAGCAGCACGTCGCGGTCTTCGGCCAGCACGATGCGCAGCAGATCCGGATTGACCTTGCGCTGTTCTTCTTCCGAACGCGCACCGATCGCCAGCAGCGACAGATCGTGATTGCCCAGCACTACCACACTGTGCGTGCGCAGCGAATGCACCAGCCGCAGCGTCTCCAGCGATTGACCGCCGCGGTTGACCAGATCGCCGCAGAACCACAGCGTGTCCTGCGCGGGATCGAAATTGATTTTTTCCAGCAACCGCTGGGTGATGTCGTAACACCCCTGTAGATCGCCAATTGCCCAGACGCTCATCGCATGCGCTCCCTCAGTGCAACATCCATCAGTGCAGCGTCCTGGGTACGCTCAGCACGAAGGCGGCGATCGGCGCGGTGAATTCGGTGCCATCGTCGGCCACCATGTCGTAGTGACCTCGCATCTGTCCCTGCTCGGTTTCCAGCAAGACGCCGGAGGTGTACTGGAAGGCTTCGCCCGGACGCAGCCACGGCTGCTCGCCGACCACGCCTTCGCCATCCACCTGCTCGGTGCGCCCGTTGGCGTCGGTGATCTGCCAATGGCGCGCGATCAGGCGCGCAGGCAGCGCGCCCGCGTTCTGGATGCGGATGCTGTAGGCGAAGGCAAAGCGGCCTTCTTCGGGGTTCGATTGATGAGCGAGGAAGCGGGGCGACACCTCGACCTCGACCCAATAGCGCGGATCATCTTGCATGGGGAAAGTCTAAGGAAAAGGATGTGGGAGCGGCGCTCAAGCCAGCTCAACATTGGCCAGACGGATGAAATCCGCGACCTCGAGTTGTTCCGCGCGTGCATTCGGGCGTACCTGCGCCGCCTCGAAATGCGCCGGTTCGCAGACCTCGGACAAGGCATTGCGCAAGGTCTTGCGACGCTGCCCGAAGCCGGCACGCACCACGTCGGCAAAGCGCCGGCGGTCCTTGATCAGCACAGTGGCCGTATCGCGCGGCACCAGCCGCACCACCGCTGAGTCCACCTTCGGTGGCGGCCGGAACGCACCCGGCGGCACCACGAACAATGCGGTCACTTCGCAGTACGCCTGCAACATCACGCTCAGCCGGCCATAGACCTTGCTGCCCGGGCCGGCAGCCATGCGGTCGACCACTTCTTTTTGCAGCATGAAGTGCATGTCGGCCACCGCGGCAGCATGGTCCAGCGCATGGAACAGGATCGGCGAGGAAATGTTGTAGGGCAGGTTGCCGACCAGCCGGATCGGCGTGCCATTGACCAGCGCGCTGAAATCCACGCTCAGCACATCGCGATGGATGATGCTCAGCGCGCCGATCGGTGCGCCGGCGTCGGTCAATGGCGCGATCAGGTCGCGGTCGAACTCGATGACGGTCAACGCGCCGTGCTTGCGCAGCAACGGGAAGGTGATCGCACCCTGGCCAGGGCCGATCTCGACCAGATGCTGGCCGGCGCGCGGGGCCACTGCCTGCACGATGCGGTCTATGTAATACCGGTCTGCAAGAAAGTGCTGGCCAAGCGATTTCTTGGCCGGAGCGCTGAAGGAATGATTCATGTGCGCAGTTTAACGGAGCCAGTGCATGCAAGCGGTGTCGTTTCTGACTGCCTGACCCATCCGGCGGATGATCGGCGTGCAAATGCGCATGCGATCAGGCATCGCTCAGCGGCGTGCGGCCAATCGCGCGCACAAGGCGGTCGCTGCCATCAGGCTGGACGGATCGGCAATTCCGCGCCCGGCCAGTTCCAGCGCGGTGCCGTGATCGACCGCGACGCGCGGGTAGGGCAGACCAAGGGTGATGTTCACCGCCTGCTCGAAGCCGCTGTACTTGAGCACCGGCAGGCCCTGGTCGTGATACATCGCCACCACCGCATCGAAACCGCCAAGCTTCTGCGGCAAAAACGCGGTGTCGGCCGGTAGCGGGCCGATCAGCTGCAGGCCTTCGCCGCGCAGTTGCTCAAGCACCGGGATGATGATGTCCAGTTCCTCGCGGCCCAGATGGCCGTCTTCACCGGCATGCGGATTCAGGCCGAGCACGGCAATGCGCGGGTGGTCCAGGCCAAAGTCACGCTGCAGTGCCGCTGCGGTGATGCGCAAGCAGCGCGCAATGCTGTCTGCCGTGATTGCATCGGCCACTGCGCGCAGCGGCAGATGCGTGGTCACCAGCGCAACCCGCACGATCGCGTTGGCCAGCATCATCACCACCGGGCAGCCAGCCTGCTCGGCCAGCAATTCGGTGGTGCCGGAGTAGGGAATGCCGCCCGCGTTGATCACCGCCTTGTGCACCGGGCCGGTGACGATTCCCTGCAACTTGCCGGACAGGCAGTCGCCGGCCGCGCCACGCAGGCCGGCGATGACTGCCGCCGCATTGGCAGGATCGGGTGTGCCGAAGCGGGTTGCCACCGCCTGGCGGATCGGATGCAGCGCCAGATCGCCGGCTGCACGCGCAGGCTGATCCGGGTCGAGCAAGCGCACAGACAAACACAGCGCCTTTGCGGCGCTGTGCAGGGTGCTGGGATCGGCGTATGCGATCAGGTGCGCATCGGAGCGCGGCCGTTGGGCGAGTCGGACACACAGTTCCGGCCCGATCCCGGCCGGCTCGCCTGGCACCAGCGCGAGCGACGGGAGCATCGAATCAGCGCGTCGGCTGAGCAGGCGGCGGGGTCGGCGCAGCAGGCTCGGCAGGCGCCGCAGCAGGCTCTGCGGGCTTGGCCGGAGCGGCAGTGGCGTCGCCATCGGCACGATCGCCGGTGCGGAAGCTCACATACGCTTCGCCGCGCAGTTCCTGCAGGTAGCGGTTGTAATCTTCTTCCAGCTTGCGACGGCCGATCGTTTCACGGATCTGCGCACGCTGACTCTCGGCACTGACGTCGGTCTGACGACTACCAACGCGCTGCACGATATGCCAGCCCGCCTGGGTGCGGAACGGCTCGGACACCGCGCCGTCGGCCAGGCCTTCGACTTGCTTGCCGAAATCCGGGCCGAACGCGTCCGCCGGGAACCAGCCCAGATCGCCGCCCTGACCACGGCTGTTGGTGTCTTCGGAAGACTCCTTCGCCGTGGCCTGAAAATTGGCGCCACCGGTGATGCGCGCACGCAGGGTGTCGATCTTGGCCTTGGCCTGCGCTTCGGTCTGGTTGTCGCCGATACGCACCAGGATGTGGCGTGCGTTGTACTCGGTGACCAGCTTCTTTTCGCCACCGGCATTGGCGTCGCGCATTTCCACCAGCTTGAGCAGCTGGAAGCCGCTTGGGCCACGTAGCGGTCCGGCCACCTGACCAGGCTGCATGTCGCGGATCAGCTGAGCGAACGCGTTGGGAATTTCGTCCAGGCTGCGCCAGCCCAGGTCGCCGCCTTCCAGTGCATTCGGGCTATCCGAATAACGCACTGCAGCCGCCGAGAAATCCAGCTCGCCCTTGTCGATCAATGCCTTCACGCCATCGACTTTCTTTTGGCCAGTTGCGATCTGTTCGGCATTGGCGCCTTCCGGCAGGCCGACCAGGATATGCGCCAGGTGATACTGGCTACCGGTGGCGGCCTGCTGGGCCAGCGCGGTGTCCACTTCACCTTCGCTCACACTGATGCGGCTCTGCGCAAAGCTCTGACGCAAGCGCTGCACAATGATTTCGTCGCGTACCGATGCACGGAAGTCGCCATAGCCCATCCCGTCGGCGACCAGCTTCTGACGCAGGCCATCCACTGTGGTGCCGTTCTGCTGGGCGATGCTGGCGATGGCGCGGTTGAGTTCTTCGTCGCTGACACGGATACCGGTGCTGTCGGCGCGGCCAACCTGCAACTTGACCAGCACCAGACGCTCGAGCACCTGACGCTGCAGGACATCGTCCGGCGGCAGCTGATTATCGCGACCTGCGTATTGCGACTTGACGTTGCGCACAGCGCGATCGAGCTCGCTCTGCAGCACCACGTCTTCGTCCACGATGGCAGCGATGCGATCCAGTGTCTGAGATTGCTGTGCCGATGCCATCGGCGAAACCGTGCTGGTGATGACCAGCAGCGAGGCGAGAAC
This sequence comes from Xanthomonas populi, assembly GCF_002940065.1. GTDB lineage: Bacteria > Pseudomonadota > Gammaproteobacteria > Xanthomonadales > Xanthomonadaceae > Xanthomonas > Xanthomonas populi. Next base: position 15,637 of record NZ_MDEJ01000032.1, on the reverse strand, counting down.
AACAGAGAAAGGCTTGGTCATGGAATCAAGTTCGGATCGTAATCGTCCGGATTAGTCGTGGTGTTGCTGGGCGGGACCAAGTACAGGTCGTCGCGGTAATAGCCGAGAATAGCACGGCGCAAAGTGCGGTCCGTGTTCTGCCCGAACGAGCTCAAGCCCTTCAGCACGAACTCCACCTGGATGGAGTTGTCCATCTCGCCGTCGCGGTTGCGCACGAATCGGCGCACCAGCGCACGCACGGCCAAGCAGCAGCTATCCCACTGCACGCCACCGATGATTTCCAGCGGTTTGCGGTCCAGCAGCGAGTAGTAATAACGACCGACCGCACTCCAGCTGGGGTTGATCGGATACAGGAAAGAGAAATCGGCCTGCTTGAGCTGATCGCTTTCGTCGATCAGGTTGCGCCGGTAGCGATACGCCAGGTTGATGACGCCGTCGTTGTTGAGCAGATAACGCGTGCGCAGGCTTGCCAGATCTTCCTTGCGCGAGTTGGGGTTCCACTGATAGGTGGCGCCCATCGACCAACGGTCGTTGATCATGTAGTTGGCATCGGCCACCCAGGCGGACTTGCCCTGTTCGATGGGCTGTTCGCTACCGGCCGTCGAGTTGGTGCTGTTGTTGATGGTGACCAGCGAATCGTTTAAGTACAGGATCTGCCCCGCACTCAGCGACAACTTCTCGCGACCATCGTCCTGGCGCAGCCAGCGCGAGGTCACTGCCAGGGTCAACTGGTTTGCATCGTTCTGACGGTCGGCGCCGGTGTAGCGCGAATCGCGAAACAACTGCCCGTAGCTGAAGGTGAACGGGCGGGTATCGAAGACCGGCAGATCGTCCTGGTCGCGGTGGGGCACGTACAGGTAATACATGCGCGGTTCCAACGTATTGAGATAGTTGGTGCCGAACACCGAGGTCTCGCGGTCGAAATACAGTCCGGCGTCCAGCGAGGCGATCGGCAGACTGCGCGTCGGCGAGCGATTGCCGGTCAGCGGCGCGGTATTAGCCAACGTCGAATCCAGCTGATAGGCGGTGTAGCGCCAGGCCACGGTCGGCGTCAGGAACCACGCCGCGCCCGACAGCGGCATCGAGATATAGGGTTTGATGTCCAGGCGCGAGCCGCTGCCGTATTCCTGATTGCGGATGTTGGTGCGGACGTACTCGTCGTTATCGTCGCGGTTGTTTGTTTCGCCTGGAGCGCTGGGGCTCGGAGGCTGGACGAAGTAGGAGTCGTCATGCGTGAAGCGCACCGCTTCGGCATACACGCCTGCCTCGAAGATGCCGAACGGCTTTTCCCAGGTGAAATAGGCACGCGGCTGCCGGTTATAGGGCAACGACCGTTCGTCGAGGGTGTAGTCGGTCAGCTGCCAGCGATCCGCCATCACACCTGCAGTCCAGGTCTCGCCGGTGCCGTAGATGCCCACGGTGCTTTGCACACTGGAAGCCGACCCCATGCCATTGATGCGGCTGGTGAAATCTTCCACGTAGCGCGTGTCGCTGACCCAGGAGATGCTGCTGCGCGCCTGCCAGTACTTGTTGACGTTGTGATAGCCGCTGTAGAAGACGCTGCCACGGTCCTTGTCGCGCAACTTGTCGTTAGGCAGATAGTTGCCGGTGATTTCGCCGCGGCCGCCCTCGTACAGGTAACGGAATTCGGTGCCGAACATGAAACCGCGCTTGCTCATGTAGCGCGGCAGCAGCGTGGCGTCGTAATTCGGCGCCAGATTCAGATAGATCGGCTGCAGGTAATCGAAGCCGTTGCGGCCGGACAGGCCGAACTGCGGGAACAGCAGGCCGGTCATGCGGCGGTCGTCGATCGGAAACTTGAACCACGGGAAATACAGCACCGGCACCTTGCCGATCTGCAGCACGGCGTTGCGCGCGGTACCGAAGCCGTCTTCGTTGTCGACGTCGATCTCCGGCGCGCGCACGCGCCAGATCGGCTGCGAGGGATCGCAGGTGGTATAGGTCGAGCGGTGCATCTGCCCGACCTGGCCCTGCAGGTCCACCGATTCCGCAACGCCGTTGCCGCGTCGGTCCACCATCTGGTACTGAATGTTGCTGACCTTGTGGGCGTCGGTGTCCTGATTGCCTTCAGCGCGGTCGGCCACCATGCGGAAGGAGTTGTCCTGATAGCGCACGTTGCCTTCGGCGATGTAGTTGCCGGTCTCGGTGTCCATGCGCAGGTTGTCGGCACCCAGGAACTGGTCGCCGCGCTTGAGCGCCACGTTGCCCTGGTATTGCGGATTGGTGCTGGTGCCGGACAGCTGGTCGCCTTCGATATCGGTGGGCAGCTGTTGGCGCATCTCGGCGGCCTTGGCATCGGCGGCCGGGGCGCCGTCGAAGCCGGGCAGAGGGTCCACAGCAGGGCACAATCCCCAGTTCAGCGGCTTGTCGACAGCCATGGCCGGTAGGCACATGGCGATGCTCAAGGGTAGGGGTAGCAGGCGGAGAACTCGGCGCACGCGTTGGGTTCAACCAGTAAAATGGTCACTAGCTTGCCGTATACCCCGCATGGGGGCAATGAAAAGCCCCGGCCTCGGGAGGGCGAGGTTCATCGCACTGGGTGGCGCGACCAACGCGCCGTTGGGGTTCAACGCAGTGCGGCCACGTGCGCCACACTGCTCTCGCGCAAGGCCTGCAGGTCGTAGCCGCCCTCCAGCATGGACACTACGCGGCCGCGCGCATGCCGTTCGGCCAGTGTGCGCAATGCACGGGTCAGCCAGGCGAAATCGTCGGCATCGAGCATCAGATCGGCCAGCGGGTCGCGCAGGTGCGCATCGAAACCGGCGGAAATCAGGATCAGCTGCGGGCGGAAGACGTCGATCAGCGGCAGCATCTGGTCTTCCCATACGTTGCGGAAGCGCAGCCCGTCGCTGCCAGGTGGCAGCAGCAGGTTGTGGATGTTGCCGATGCCGCGCTCGTAGACGCTGCCCGAGTGCGGATACAGCCCGGACTGGTGGGTGCTGAGGTATTGCACAGTCGGCTCGCGTTCGAAGATCGCCTGCGTGCCGTTGCCGTGGTGCACGTCGAAATCCACGATGGTGATGCGCTCCAGTCCATGCCGGTCACGCGCGTGGGCGGCGGCCAGGGCGATGTTGTTGAACAGGCAAAAGCCCATCGACACCTGCCCGGTGGCGTGATGTCCGGGCGGGCGAACCGCGCAGAAGGCGGTGCGGGTGACGTCCTGCATGACCGCATCTACCGCGGCGATGCCGGCACCTGCCGCGCGCAAGGCGGCCGCGCGCGAGCCGGGCGACATCACGGTGTCTACATCGAGCCGGTGATGGCCGTTGAAGGAGGTTTCCAGCACCGTGTCGACCTGTTCGCGCTCGTGCACCCGGCACAGGTCGCCCAGCTTGGCCAGCGGCGCTTCGCGCCAGTCCAGATCCGGAAATGCGTCGCGCAAGGCCTGGACCACCGCTTCCAGGCGGGCGGGGCGCTCGGGATGCTCGGGGCCGGCGTCGTGACCGAGGCAGGCGGGATGGGTAAAGACCAACATGGGGCAAATCTAGCCTTTCCGCCGTGCCATGTGCATGCTCAGCCGTGCCGGCGGTCGTGCCGCCACAGCACTTCCTGCTGGCCATCGGCACGTCCCAGTGCGCGCGCCAGCACGAACAGCAGGTCTGACAGACGATTTAAATAGCCGATTGCCTCGCTGCGCACTTGCTCGTGACGCGACAGCGCGATGGTCTCGCGCTCGGCCCGGCGCACGATGGTGCGGGCCAGATGGCAGCGCGCGGCCGCCTCGCCACCGGCCGGCAGGATAAAGTTCTGCAGCGGGGGGGAGCGTGTCGTTGAAGTGGTCGAGCTGGCGCTCCAGCGCCTCGATATCGGCGGCGTCGATGGCCGCATGGCCCGGGATGCACAGCTCGCCGCCCAGATCGAACAACTGGTGCTGCACCGTGGTCAGTAGCTCGGCGATTGGTTGCGGCACGTCGGGGGCCGCCAGCAGCATGCCGATGGCCGAATTGGCTTCGTCCACGCTGCCGTAGGCATTGACGCATAACGCGTCCTTGCCGGTGCGGCTGCCGTCGCCCAGACCGGTGCAGCGGTCGTCGCCGGCACGCGTATAGAAGCGTGAGAGCCGGTTGCCCATCTCAGCCGGCCTGCGTCTGGCCGTGCGAGCTGGTCAGGCGCTCGGCGGCAACCTGGATCACTGCGGCAGCCGCAACATACAGCGCCGCGCTGCGCAGGTAGGGACCCAGCCAGTCGGTGTAGTTCTTGACCCAGCCGGCCACGGTCGGCTCGGCCACGCTGGCGCTGATCCAGTAGAAGCTGCCCTGGGCGATTAGCTGGCATAGCGCCACGGCGATCAGCAGCGCCGGCACCAGTGTGGCCAGCGCGCTCCAGTGGGCGCCGTGGTACTGCCGGCGCAGCCACAGGCCACTGGCCCAGAGCGCGAAATACGCCGGGATCAGGCACCAGTACGCCGGCGACACGCCGTAGTGTTGCCAGAAGTTCAGGCCCTGGTTGGTGATCGCCAGCCAGTCCGCCGCCACCGCCAGCAGCATCAGCAGCGGAAACGCCAGTTTGGTGCGCGCAGCCAGATGGAACCCGCCTATGAAGAACACCGCCCAATACGCGTCCGGGACCGGCGGGAAGTGGTTGATCCGCGTGGACGCCATCAGGACGGCGAGCAAGCTCACAATCACGGTGTCGTGCGAGCGAGGAGTCATGCGCGAAAGTGGCTGGATCACAGGTCCGGGAGTGTAGCGTGGAACCCGCCGAGCCCACGCCAAATACCGGGCATAGATAGGACGTCTGTCCAAGGCGATCACTGGGTGGTGCTGTCCCCGGTTCCCTCAAGTACGCCGTCCGCTTTCCCGTGGAGTCATCGAAAATGAGGGCATCGTGTTCGTTTGCGATGTTCGGCAGGCTTGCCGCCACATTCTTGAGGACTTCGCGCGCTGTGTCGGAAATCTGTTCGCAGTGATGGAACTGGAACATCTGCCCCGTGTTCAGAAGGCGACCGCACCACGCGCGCCTGGCGCGGCAAGCTGTCCCACCCGATCGCGCCAACGGGCCGTGGGCGAAGGCTTATCATGTGGGAATGACACACCTACATGACGTTCTGATCGTTGGCGGTGGCCTGGTCGGCTCCAGCCTGGCGATTGCACTGGACCGCATCGGCCTGGATGTCGGGCTGGTGGAAGCCACCCCGGCCGGCGCCCCGCCGGCGGTATTCGACCAACGCAACCTGAGTTTTGCTGCCGCCACCGTCAACGCGCTGAGCGTACTCGGGGTGATGGCCAAGCTGCGCAGCGCGCCAGGGCCGATCCGGCGCATCCACGTCAGCCGCGCCGGCGACTTTGGCCGTGTGCAGCTGGATGCGGCCGACTACGGGCGCGACAGCTTCGGCCAGGTGGTGGTGGCGCGCGACTTGGGCGAGGCCTTGCAGGCACGGCTGGACGAACTGACCCATCTACGTCGCTATCGCCCGGCGCGCTGCATCGGGGTCGAACCGGTGCAGGACGGCCTGCGCGCGCTGCGCCTGTCCACCGATGAAGGCGAGCGGCTTGTGCGGGCCAGGCTGGTGGTTGGCGCCGATGGCAGCCACAGCGCTGTGCGCGAGCTGCTGCATATCGGCAGCGAAGCGCATGACTTTTTCCAGACCCTGTTCGTGGCGCGGGTGCGTGCAGCAAAGCCGCCGGATGGCACCGCGTGGGAGCGCTTCGACACGCACGGGCCAACGGCATTACTGCCGCGTGGCGATCGTCATTACGGCGCAATCCACTGCGTGGCGCGTGCCGACGCCGACGCGGTAGCTGCACTCGACGAAGCTGGCTGGCTGGCCCGCTTGCAGCGCGCAGCCGGCTGGCGCGCCGGGCGCTTTATCGCCAGTGGCGAGCGCAGCGCGTATCCGTTGGTGCAGGTGCTGGCGACCACTGTGGTCGCCGAGCGCGTGGTGCTGATCGGCAACGCGGCGCAGATGCTGCATCCGATCGGCGCGCAAGGTTTCAACCTCGGCTTGCGCGATGCGCTGACGCTGGCCGAATTGATCGAACACGATCGCAGCGATGCCGGTGCGGGCGGGTTGTTGAGCGAGTATCTGGTGCGTCGACGCGTGGACCGTGAACAGACCATCGGGTTTTCCAGCGGGCTGGCGCGGCTCACCGGCAATCCGGCGCCGTTGCTGCGGCCGTTGCGCAGCCTTGGTCTGCTGGCCGCCTCGCAGGCGGCGCCGCTGCAATCGATGCTGGTCGGCGGGGCGATGGGATTCCGTGGCGACGTGCCGCAGCTGTGCCGGGGGATCGCATGAGCCGCCGTGGCACACGCGACGCGTTGATCGTCGGCGGTGGCGTGGTCGGCGCCGCCTGCGCGCTGGCCCTGGCCGATGTCGGTTTGAACGTCGCCCTGGTCGAAGGCCGCGAGCCCGTACGCTGGCGCGCAGATCAACCCGATCTGCGCGTGTACGCCTTTGCCACCGACAACGCCGCGCTGCTCGACAGTCTGGACGTGTGGAAGGCCGTGCGCGCCGCACGCGTGCAGCCGTACCGGCGCATGCGGGTCTGGGACGCGGGCGGCGGTGGCGAACTGAGCTTCGACGCCGACGCGCTGGGGCGCGAACAACTCGGCTGGATCGTCGAACACGATGTGCTGGTCGATCGCCTGTGGGCCGCTGTGCAGGCCGCAGGGATCCAGGTGCATTGCCCGGCGCGCGTGGTCGAGCTGGAGCAGGACGCAACGAGCGTGCGCCTGCGCCTGGACGATGGCAGGCGCCTGGAAGCGGCGATCGCGATTGCCGCCGATGGCGCTGCGTCCACCTTGCGCGCGTTGACCGGCCTGCCGGTGTCGCAGCATGCCTATGATCAGCGTGGCGTTGTGGCGTTTGTGCAGACCGAGCAGCCGCATCAATCCACCGCCTGGCAGCGTTTTTTGACCACCGGCCCGTTGGCATTTCTGCCGTTCACCGATGGTCGTAGTTCGATCGTGTGGACCTTGCCGGATGCCGAGGCCGAGCGCTTGCTGGCGCTCGACGATGCCGACTTTTCGCGCGCGTTGACGCAGGCTTTTGCCGCCCGACTGGGGCAGGTGCGCGTGGTGTCTGCGCGCGCGGCATTTCCGCTGCAGCGGCAGTTGGTGGAGCAGTACGTCAGCGGCCGCGTGCTGACCTTGGGCGACGCCGCGCACGTGGTGCATCCGCTGGCCGGGCAGGGCGTCAATCTGGGCCTGCGCGATGTGGCTGCGCTGCGCGACGAGGTGCGCAATGCGCTCGCAAAGCGCGCCAACTGGGCGGCGCCGCATCGCCTGCAGCGCTGGGCACGCACGCGGCGCAGCGAAAACACCGTTGCCGCGTACGGCTTCGACGCAATCAACACGGTGTTCTCCAACGACGAGATGCATCTGACCTTGCTGCGCGGAGCAATGCTCGGTCTGGCCGGCAAATTGCCGCCGCTGGTCGATGTGCTGTGGAAGCGCGCCTCCGGCGGCGCGTGATCCACAAGACTGCCGGCGCGAACGCTGTCGGCAGCTGTCAGTCAGGGAGGTATATGTCCTTTAGGTTATAGCGAAGGCGGCACTTTCCATACGACGAACGTGGCTGACGTGGCTACAGTCGATCTATGTCCTCACCTGTCACATTGTCGCCAACGCCTCCGGTGCTGCTGCTGTGCGGCCTGCTCTGCGATGCCAGCATCTGGGAACACCAGCGCGCGGTGCTGGCCGAACTTGCCGAGGTGCAGGTGCTGGATTTCCGCGACCTGACCACGCTGTCTGCGATGGCCGCCTACGTGCTGGAGCGCGCACCGCACCGGTTCGCACTGGCCGGTCATTCGATGGGCGCGCGTGTGGCGCTGGAAGTGCTGCGGTTGGCGCCGGAGCGCGTGCACCGTCTGGCGCTGCTGGATACCGGCGTGCATCCGCGCAGCGACGGCGAGCAGGCGCTGCGCGAGTCGCTGGTTGCGCTGTCACAGGCGCAAGGCATGCGTGCGCTCGCCAACCAGTGGCTGCCGCCGATGCTGCACCCGGACCGCCGCGCCGATCCGGCGCTCTTGGCGCCGCTGACGAAGATGGTGGAGCGGCACACGCCGCAGAACTTCGCCGGGCAGGTCAACGCCTTGCTGCAACGCCCCGATGCGGCACCGCTGCTCGCCACGATCCGCTGCCCGACGCCGCTGGGCGTCGGTCGTCAGGATGCATGGAGTCCGGTAGCACGCCATCAGGACATGGCGCGGCAGATTCCAGGTGCGCAGCTGGTGGTGTTCGAACACAGCGGGCATATGGCCCCGGTCGAGGCTCCAGAGGCGGTCAGTAGCGCCCTGCGCAATTGGTTGCAGGACGCGTGAGGCGGTCGCCTGGAACACGCTGCAGCAACGTGTGCGCGCTCGCGCACCGATGCCCAACGCCGCACCGTCGCTGCATTGCAAGGAGTTCGCTCCCATGACTGCCAAAGCATCTATCGTCGTTGCCTGCGAGCAAGTGATCCGCCAATTCGCCTGGTACAACGATCAGCACGATCACGACGGCCTCGCCGGGTTGTTCACCGAAGATGCGGTCTTCGCCCGGCCCAGCGCGCCCGATGCACCGGTGCGTGGACGCGAGGCGATCCGCCGCGCGTTCGCCGAGCGTCCACCGCGCACGAGTTGCCATCTGATGCTCGATACCGTCGTCTCGGTGCAGTCGCCGGTGCTGGCGAACGCGCGCAGTCACGTACTGCTTTACACCGCCTCCGTCACCTCCGGGTCGCCGCCATGGCAGGCCGATGGTGCTGCGCTGCTGGGCACGTTCGAGGACGTGCTGGTGTGCGAGCAAGGCCTGTGGCTGTTCCAGCAACGTTTGGGCGCGCTGCTGCTGCGCCTGGGCACCGGATAAGCCGCTCCAGAGAGTCGTATCGAGTGCCGCTCTCCCGGATGCGCAAGCCTCACGGGCCTGCCGCGCAGCGCCGCGACTGCTGTCCATTCCCTCACGTCGTGCCTGCATCCAAACGCCTTATCCCTTAACAGGAGAATTGCCAAGTGGAACACGCATGTCCGATCCATCGCAGCAACCGCCCGTCGTCCCCGCAGCGCTTTCCAGATGCCAGCGCGCTGGCAGCGGCGTTGGCCGCGACGATGCCCTTCGCCGCACTCGCGCAGGCGTTGCCGGAAACTGTCGCGCCGCCGCAGGGCATCAACTTGGGCGGCACCAGCTTCTTCGATGGCTTCGGCTCCAGTACGCCGGGGTTGACCGTGATCGAATACGTGCGCCACTACAACTCCAACGCCATCCTGGATGGGCACGGCAACGATGTGCCGGCGTTCCGCGATCCGAAGATCAGCACCACGGCATCGTTGACGCAGTTCATCTATGTCACTCCCTATACGTGGCTGGGAGGATCGGTCAGCTTCGATGCGATTCTGCCGTTGGTCAATCACAATGCGTCCTTTGCAGCCGATAGCCCGGTGCGGCTGTGCGGCAACGCCTTCGGCATGGGCGATATCACCGTCGGTGCCGCATTGCAGATGCCGCCGGTCATGCGTAACGGACGCATCGCGTTCTTTCAGCGCTTTGCGCTGGTTGCATTCGCGCCGGTCGGCAATTTCAATCGCGATATTGCGATCAACCAGAGCACCGGCTTCTGGTCGCTGTCACCGCATTGGGCGTTTACCGTGCAGCCCAGCGACAATTGGGAAATCAGTGCGCGTCTGCATTATCTCTACAACTTCCGGACCGACCGCGCCGGTGGCGTGCCGCCGATTCCAGGATTCCGCTTCCGCAACGGCCAGGCCGGCGATGTGGCCTGGGCCAACATCGCCAGCTCGGTCAAGGTTACCGAGCAGCTGCGTCTGGGCGTCAGTGGCTATTACCTGCAGCAGTTGGAGGACAACCAGACCAATGGGGAACGTGTGCCGGACAGCAAGCGCACGCAGTTCTATCTCGGTCCTGGCTTTTCCTGGCGGTTCGATCAAAAGAACCTGCTCAACTTCAACGTCTATCTGCCGGTTGATGTAAAGAACTCGGTTGCCGGCAACAACTTCAACGTGATGTTCGTGCATTCGCTATAGCGTGGGTGAATGCATGCGGCCTGCTTGCCAATGTGCTGACATTGGCGAGCGTTGCAGGTTGCCGCTTTTGCTTGCATCTGCGTTCTTAGATGCGCGAGCTGCGATCGGTTGCTGGGCATTTTCGTTGGTGAGGTTGTGCCTCTGTCGCTTCGCGCGATGACGCGCAGTCGCGCGCGACGCGAATCAGATGCCCATGCTGTGCCGCTGGGTATTGGCATGCTCGCGAAACAGCAGTTCGGCGCGCGCGCCGTCGCGTTGCTCGATGGCCGACACGATCGCTCTATGTTGCCGATGCCCGTAATACAGATCGTCGTAGGCCAAGGTGACCGAGCGTTGGCCGAACACCACATTGACCGGGCTGACGAACGGCACCAGTGTGCAGCGGTCCACGGTTTCGGTGAGGATCGGTTTGTTGGCGGCCACCACGATCGACCGATGAAAGCAGGCATTCATTGCGCCGTAGGCCTGTTCAGCGCCGGCACTGAGGCTGCGCCTTGCCAGGATCCGGTCGCCCTCGTCGAGGCAGGCGTGCAGGGTGGCAAGCAGGACGTCGGAAGCGCCCTGTTCGGCAATTGCACGTGCGGCCATGCCTTCCATCAGGGCACGCACCGCCAACGCGTCCAGACTCTCCTGCTGGCTGAAACGCCGCACCGCATAGCCGCGATTGCCCGCCTGTACCAGCAGGCCTTCCTGGCATAGCGCCGGCAGGGCCTGACGGATGGGCGTGCGCGAAATGGCCAGGCGCTCGGCCAATGCCGCTTCGGTGATGCGCTCGTCTGGGGCAAACGTGCCGCACAGGATCAATTCGCGTAGTTGCTGAATCGCTTGCAATCGGTGGTTGTTCGCCATTGGCTCCATTCTCTCGCGCCGTACCGCAGCGCACGTTGACCAAGCGGGGAAACCTACGAATAACCTGTATAAAAACCTTGCGGATGGGAACGCTTGATGGCAATTTGGATCCCAAGGATACCGTTTTGGCGATCCGTAGTCCTTGGCTGACCCTCTTAGGATCCATTGCGTCGCTGATCCCGACCCAATCAATGACGCGCGTTCGGCCCCAGAAGCGGCCGGCCCGCGTCGCAGGAGCGCAACATGGCAAGCATTATCGGCGGCATCGGGACCTCGCACGTCCCCACCATCGGGGTGGCCTACGACAAGGGCAAACAGCAGGATCCGCTATGGAAGCCGCTGTTCGACGGCTACACGCCGGTTGCCGCCTGGTTGGCGGAGCAACAGGCCGACGTGCTGGTGTTCTTCTACAACGACCATTGCACGACGTTCTTCTTCGACCTGTACCCGACCTTCGCATTGGGCATCGGCGAGCGCTTTCCGGTAGCCGACGAAGGCGCGGGGCTGCGTAATCTGCCGCCGATCCGCGGCGATGTGCAGCTGCAGGCGCATATCGCCGAATGCCTGGTCAACGACGAATTCGATCTGACCGTGTTCCAGGACAAGCCGATCGACCACGGCTGCGCGGCGCCGTTGCCGTTGCTATGGCCGCACGTGCCGGACTGGCCAGGCACGGTGGTGCCGATCGCCATCAACGTGCTGCAGTACCCGCTGCCGACCGCGCGCCGCTGCTACCGCCTTGGTCAGGCGGTACGCCGCGCGATCGAATCCTATCCGGAAGATCTCAAGGTGGTGGTGGTGGGCACCGGCGGGCTGTCGCACCAGATCCACGGCGAACGCACCGGCTTCAACAACACCGAGTGGGACATGGAGTTTCTGGACCGCTTTCAGCATGCGCCGGAAACGCTGACCGAGCTGACCCACACCGATTACGTGCGCCTGGGCGGTGCAGAGAGTGTGGAGCAGATCATGTGGCTGGCGATGCGCGGCGCCCTGGACGGGCCGATCCGCAAGCTGCATCAGAACTACTACTTGATGACCACCACCGCGATGACCGTGGTGCTGTACGAGCCTGGCGAAGAAGCAGCCGGCGCGCTGCGCTCGGCAGAGTTACTCGCGCACACCGCCAATGCTGCATGAGGGCCCGACGATGAATCCGCAAGTACAGGGCATGGACCAGATCGACGGCACCTATCTGTTCGATCTGCGCACCAGCAATCGCGCGCTGCGCATCAACCGATTCTTCTGGCACATGATTCGCATCCCGTGGCGCGATCGTTTTTTGCAGGATGCCGAAGCGCTGATGCAGGAAGCCGGGCTCACCGAGCAGGAAAAGGCGCTGATCCGTGCGCGCGACTGGCTCGGCCTTGTGCAGTATGGCGCCAATTTTTTCGTGATCGAAAAATTTGCACGCGTGGTGCGCATGACCAATCTGCAGGTCTACGCCATCATGCGCGGCGAATCTTTCGAAGACTTCATGCAGACGCGGCGTGTGCCCGATGCACGCTGACCTGCACGCGTCGGCCCTGTGCCGCATTGCAGCTCCACTCGACTTCCCAAACGTAAGGTCTTCCCCATGACCATGTCCTCTGTGTTCTTCGAACACCGCATCAAGGTCCGGCATCTACATGTCATCGAGGCGCTGGACCGGCAAAAAAGCCTGTTGCGCGCCTCACGCGTATTGAACGTCACCCAGCCCGCATTGACGCGCGCCTTGCAGGAGATAGAAGAGATCGTCGGCGCGCCGTTGTTCGAGCGCCATTCGCGCGGCGTGCGCCCTAACGCGATGGGCGAGGTGCTGGTACAGACCGCGCACGTCGTCCTTGGCCAGCTACGCCGCGCGCAGGATACCTTCGAGGGTCTGCTGCAGGACGATGCGCTCACGATCACCGTCGGCGCGTTGCCGGTGGCGGCGAGCGGGTTGTTGCCGGCCGTGCTGGCCGCGTTGTACCGAGCCGAGCCGACGCTGCGGGTGCGCCTGCTACATGGCCGTACCGATGAGTTGCTGCCCAAGCTGGCCGGTAACGAGGTCGATCTGGTGGTGGGCCGGCTGTATCCGCTTGCGCGCTACGATGCGCTGATCCGCAAGGTGCTGTATCACGATCCGATTGCATTGGTCGCGCGCAGCGATCATCCGTTGTTTGCCAACGGACCGGTACGTATTGCCGAAGCCGCGGCCTACCGGCAGGTGCTGCCGACGTTGAGCCAGCATGTGGAACGCGATGTGGCGCAGGTGATGCGAGAAAACGGGCTGGCCACGCGCGATAAGCTGCGTTCCAGTTCGGCCAGTTTCACTCGCGAGATCTTGCTTGGTACCGACAGCATCGCCGTGATGCCCAGCATGATGGTGGCCGGCGACATCGCACGCGGCGAGCTGCGTGCGTTTCAGTTGCAGCAGCCCTCGCAGGCACGCGCAGGCGGGGTGATCTATCGCGATGGAAGCGCGATCCACAAACCCGGCGTGCGCCTGCTGATGCGCGAGCTGGAACATCAGTTGGGTGTGATGGCCGAGCAAGGCGCGGTGTGGGTGGATGAGCAGATCGGCGAAGACGACATGTTGCTGGACGCGTCTGCGTGATCGATCACGTGCGTTCTGAGTAACGCCAAAGTGGATCTCGTGGAGCTGCTGCCGGCTTGACGCGCGCAAACAACGGGTAGCGCAAGGCTGCCGGTTCTGCTGTGTGTGGTCTGCTTCAGGATTGGAGCGTTGCAGCAGCGCTGGCGAGTGGTTCGACCACTGCTGCAGCGTGCATCACGCCTCATTGACCAAGGCCTCCTTCAAACGCGCCTTCTGCAATTTGCCGGTTGCGGTGCGTGGCAGCGCCTGGACCACGCGCAGGTGCTTGGGCACCTTGTACTTGGCCAGGCGTTTGATCAGATAGCTGCGGATCTGTTCCAGATCCGGTGCCTCATCGGTCGGGACGATTGCCAGATAACCGACCTCGCCCCACTGCTGGTCGGCGATGCCCACCACCGCGCATTCGCGCACTTGCGGATGCTCGGCGAGCACGGCTTCGATTTCTGCCGGATAGACGTTCTCGCCGCCGGAAATGAACATGTCTTTCTTGCGGTCGACGACCCAGAAGAAGCCATCGGCGTCGCGCTGCACGATGTCGCCGGTGCGGAACCAGCCCTGTTCATCAAGCGCTTCGGCGCTTGCCTGCGGGTCGCGCCAATAACCGGGGCTGAGATTGGGCCCGCGTAACAACAGCTCGCCGGGGACACCGACCTTGCAGTCGTTGCCATCGCCATCGACCACGCGCGTTTGCACCGAGGGTGTCGAAATGCCGACCGCGCCGAGCTTGTTGCGGATCACCTCGCAGTCCACCGACATGCCGAACACCGTGCCGGCCTCGCTCATACCGAAACCGCAGACCATCGGGATGCCATCGTCCAACCAGCCGAGCAGATCCTCGCTGGCATGTGGTGCGCCGCCGCTGACCAGCGCGGTCAGGTGACGCAACGATGCCGCATCGAAACCGGGCTGGCTACGGAACGCCTGCATCATCTGCGGCACGCCGACGTAATGCGTGATTGCAAGCGATTGATCGCTCAACCAGCCCAACGTGCGTTTTGGTTCGAAGCCGCTGGAGACCTGGATCGAGCCGCCGACGGCCAACACGGGACGCACATTGGTGACCAGGCCGATGATATGAAACATCGGCGCCTCGCACAGAAAGCTGCTGGTCGCATCCACGCGGGTGGTGACGCCGAAGTTGTGTGCTAACTGCTGCAGATTCTGCTCGCTCAGCATCACGCCTTTGGGCTGGCCAGAGGTGCCTGAGGTGAACAGGATCAAGCTGACGCGATCGGGCAGAATCGGCGCTGTGTCTGCGGGTTCGAGTGCGTTGGACTCTTCGAGGAAGTCGATCAGCGGCACGACATCGGCGCGCCCGGCGGCTATGTCGTCACCCAACAGCAGGCGCGGCTCGGCACGTCGCAACAGTGCATCCAGCTCGGCCGCACCCAATCGCCAGTTGAGCGGGACGTAGATCGCGCCGACCCGACCGCAGGCGAAATGCAGCGCCACCTGCCAGACAGAATTGCGTGCCAGCACCGCCACGCGTTCGCCATCCACACAGCCACGCGCTTGCAGCAATGCGGCGAAGCGGCCGATCAATGCGTCCAGTTCGGCGTAGGACCATTGCGCGCCGAGCAATACATCGCGTGCGGCGAGCTTGTGGGGTGCAAAGCGGGCGTGGAAAGCGATCGAGTCGGTCGGCATGGTCATGGCGCGGTCTTCTGGAGTGCGGAGTAGGGGAGTGACTGGCGTGAGTGCGACTGCTGAGAGCTGAAGGTTGAACGTGGCTGACAGATGGTGGCTGACAGACCGTAGCGAGCGTTTATCTGGCGGATGTGTCGTTGGAGTGATGGCTGCTTTAAGTAAGGTCTGAACAACTCGCAAGACCCAAAAATCTCAGCATCGAGAGCGCCAGTAACGCGCAACGCGGACCACTGCTGTACCAAGTGAATCCGCAACATCCTCGTCAGCACGTAGGGCTGCCGACCAGGCCGTCTTGACACCGGATAGTGCGGCTCGATCAATGCGGTCAGTTGTTTCCAGCGAACCCCCTGCTCCAGCTCGCACAGGAAGATCTCTCGGCTGGTCTGCTTGCGCTTGCACAAGCCCTCCGCGTCACCGAATGTCAGTTGCATGGAGGCTTCCTCAACGTGAGTGCGGAGTGTCGCGCATCTGGGGGGAGTTGTTCAGGGGTTCCCTAACTGAGGTAAGGGAACCTCGAACAACCAAGTCGTAGCCGTGGTGACACGCACTGGATGATGACCATACCTTCAAAAAATCAGCGATC